>JASLDF010000234.1 GCA_030151635.1 Bacteroides sp.
ATCTTTTCTTCAAAAGAATAAGCTCCTGTTTCAGGAGATTTCACCATCTTAACCACTTTTGTATAAGCGCGGTCTTGACCTTCGTGAGTTCTCGCTACTGGTTTTTTTGCCATAACTTATATTATTTAATTTCTTTATGTACTGTTACTCTCTTCAAGATTGGGTTGAATTTTTTCAACTCAATTCTTTCAGTTGTATTTTTTCTGTTCTTCGTAGTGATATAACGTGAAGTACCTGGCATACCACTCTCTTTGTGCTCTGTGCATTCTAGGATCACTTGCACTCTATTTCCTTTTGCCTTTTTTCCCATGGGTCAGTCCTCCTTGTTTAACCTAAAACTTTAATATTCTTCCAATCACAGTAACCTTTTTCAACAGCTCCGTGAAGAGCAGCATCTAAGCCTACCTTATTAATAGTACGCAAACCTGCAGCACTAACGTTAAGACTGATCCAACAATCTTGTTCTACATAGTAGAATTTTTTAGTAAACATGTTCACACTAAAAGTTTTCTTTGTCTTTCTATTAGAGTGTGAAACGTTGTTGCCTACCATGGCTTTCTTTCCGGTAATTTGACAAATCTTCGACATTTCTATCTTTCTTTTAATTTTTTCTCTATACTTATTTCAAACAGTGTGCAAAGTAAACGTATTTCTTTATAATAAGCAAGGTATTTATAAAATAATTGCTTGGCAACTAACACTATTTAAAGCTTTGTAGTTCTTCCATCAACATCAAAAAGGCATGATTACAAGCTCTTTCGATATTCATTTCCCTTCCGTGGTTGTAGTTTAGCAGTCTTGTTACTACTTTATCCTTACATTTTACGGCTATCCAAACCGTACCCACAGGTTTACCTGGAACAGCCCCAGTAGGCCCTGCAATGCCTGTAGTGGCTAATGCACAGTCAACATTTAGTGCTTTGCAAACACCTTCAACCATTTCGATTGCAGTTTCTTTACTCACCGCCCCATGCTGCTCTAAAGTAGAAGCTTTAACTCCCAACTGTTTTTTCTTCACCTCATTGCTATACGAAACAATTGCACCTTCAAAATAGGCCGATGACCCTGCAATTTGCGTCAATCTTGATGCCATTCTTCCTCCTGTGCAACTTTCGGCAGTTGCGACCATGAAATGATGTTGAGCAAGTAGTTCACCCAATTGAGCCTCAATTAAACGTTCATCTTCGGCGAACACATCTCCTTTTAATAGATTACGTAAAGAAGCCTCAACAGTATCTAAGTCAGAAATCAAAGACTCACTATCCGCCCCTTGTGCCGACAGTCGTAAACGCATCGCACCAGGCTGAGGGAGATAAGCTAATTTTAAGCTAAGTGGTAAATTGTTTTCCCAATCTTCCAAAACCTCAGCTAAGATCGCTTCTGCATAATTCTTAACAAAGAACGTTCTATGAATAATATAATCGGTGTTGAACTGTTTTTTCAACTCAGGTAGGACATCCTTTGTTACAACAGCTTTCATCTCCTGAGGCACCCCAGGCATTGATACCAATACCTTACCTTGGTGATCAAACCAGCTAATTGAGGCACTACCCACACTGTTTTGAATAACCCGACAAGACTCCGGAACAAAAGCCTGACTCTTATTTAGTTCGTTCATTGGTATACGTCCTGCCAAAATACGCAAGACATTATCGTAAACGTCTTGATTAAAAACCAACTTTGTATGAAAGTACTTACAAAGCGTGGTTTTTGTTATATCATCTTTAGTCGGTCCCAGACCGCCAGTCATTAATACTATTTCTGCACGAGAAAGAGCTGTATCCACAGCATCCAATATTTCATTTTCATCATCACGAACAGATGTAATCCGATTAACAGCCACACCAATGGAATTTAGCTGTTTTCCCAACCAAGCAGAATTGGTATCTACCACCTGCCCTATTAGTAGTTCATCACCAACCGTAATAATTTCGGCAAATATTTTCATTTCTTTCTCCTCTATCTTTTATTTCAATGTTACACGAGAATATGCAGGCAAATCGATTGTAGCAAAATCGTTATCTAAATACTTAAAGTATCCAGCCATTGCAATCATTGCAGCGTTATCTGTTGTATACGCAAATTTAGGTATGTACACATTCCAACCGAAACGTTTAGCATGGTCGTTAAATGCATTTCTTAAGCCCGTGTTGGCAGATACACCACCAGCCACAGCAACTTCCTTCACACCAGTTTCCTTTGCCGCCTTGCGAAGCTTATTCATCAACACATCAACAACAGTTGCTTCAAGAGAAGCCGCCAAGTCATTTTTATGATTTTCAATGAAATTAGGATCTTCTTTCACCCAATCTTGTAGTGAATAAAGGAAAGAGGTTTTCAAACCACTGAAGCTATAATCTAGTCCAGGAATATGCGGTTTACTAAACTTATAAGCCTCTGGATTACCTTGACGTGCCAATTTATCAATAATTGGTCCACCCGGATAACCTAAGCCCATGACCTTAGAACATTTGTCAATTGCCTCGCCAGCTGCATCATCAATTGTTTGGCCCAAGATTTCCATATCATCATGATTTTTCACCAAGATAATTTGCGAGTTACCACCCGAAACTAATAGACAAAGGAAAGGAAATTTAGGATGAATATTCTCATCACCATCAGCACTAATAAAATGTGCCAAAACGTGCCCCACTAAGTGGTTTACATCAATCATAGGAATGCCCAATGAGCGAGCAAAACCTTTAGCAAAAGAGACACCTACCAACAATGACCCCATTAAACCAGGGCCACGAGTAAATGCTACAGCACTAAGCTCTTCTTTTGTAACACCTGCACGCTTCAGTGCTTCGTTTACAACAGGAACAATATTTTGTTGGTGAGCTCTAGATGCAAGTTCGGGAACGACGCCGCCATAAGACTCATGAACAGCTTGACTTGCAACAACATTCGATAAAAGAAAGCCATCTTTAATGATAGCTGCGGAAGTATCATCACAAGATGATTCGATTCCTAATATTATTGTACTCATAATTAATCCATCTTTATAAGATGCAAAAGTAACATAAAAGTAGGATTCGTAGTATTAAATTTCCTATTTTTGTTCTGTAAAAACTTAAAACTCATTATTTATCAAAACGGTTAAGAAAATAGCGAGATGGGTATTTGGTATTGTTATATGTCTATATATTACCATTATTGCTCTACTCAATATACCTACAATACAGCGTAAGGTTACTCAAGTAGTATCGGCAGAACTCTCTGAAGTATTACAAACCGAACTCCGAATTGGGCGTATTGACATGGGGCTACTTAACCGCATAATTATAGAGGATTTGTACCTTGCCGATCAGCAGAATGAAGATTTATTAAAGGTCTCCAAGCTCTCTGCTCGATTCGACATCCTAGCTCTTTTCTCTGGAAAAGTATCCATCAACAGTGTCCAACTTTTTGGTTTTGATTTAAAATTAAGGAAACAAAACCACCAAGATAAACTAAACCTTCAGTTTGTTATTGATGCACTTTCAACACCCGAGAGTGAAAAAGAAACGCGATTAGATTTACGTATCAACTCGCTCCTAATTCGACGAGGTAAAATGTCGTACGATGTGGCTAGCGAGCCTAGAACGCACAACACATTCAACCCTAGTCACGTACAAATCAACAACATCGTAGGGAACATTGCACTAAAAGCATTACAAAACGACTCTATAAACGCACACATCAAACGACTTAGCATATCTGAAGAATCGGGAATTGATATTTCTAAACTATCACTCAAGGTTGTGGCAAACCGTGAAAAAATGCGTATCGACAACATTGAGTTGCTGATGCCCAATACCGATTTTAGTGCACAAACCATTAATTTGGACTACCGTAACATCGACTCTTTCAAAAAGTTTGCCGATTCGGTCGAGTTTAATTTCACTACACACCCCTCCTACTTTACCTTATCGGATTTCAGAGCTTTTGTTCCTGCTTTTCAAAACTTCCACGAGAAAATAGATCTTTCAATGGAAGTATATGGAACATTAAATCAACTTCAATTAAAAGAACTTAGCTTGAGTGGTGGCGAACATCTATCTGTAAAAGGAAATGGTTCATTAGTCGATATTACAACTCCCAAAGATGCCTACGTCTATGCCAATTTAAGTAAATTCTATGCAGATCAAGATGGAATAAACTTCTTGGTAAGAAACTTCTCAACGAACAGCGACACGCCACCTATATTGAAACGACTAGGCTTTTTAGACTATAAAGGAGAACTGTCGGGCTTCATTAGAGAGTTTGTAACCTATGGTACTTTTAGCACGGCTTTAGGTAGTTTCCATACCGACTTACAATTTTCCTCAAGACGAGATAACAATCAAATTGACTATAACGGAAGATTAGTTACAACAAAATTTGAATTGGGCAAATTAGTTAATAATGCCGATATGGGTAAAATTAGCTTTGACATTAAGGTGGAAGGGCAAAAACTAGAAGCACGAAACTGGCCTAATATTCTTGTGGAAGGTAAAGTTGAAGACTTCGACTACCAAAAATATAACTACAAGAACATTACCCTTAACGGGCTCTATAAAGATGGGGGATTCGATGGAAATGCTCAATTGGAAGATGAGAATGCAAACATCAACTTAATTGGTAATTTCAATATTTCCAAACCAATACCTACATTCAATTTTATTGCCGAACTAAAAAACATTCGCCCCTATAATCTACACATTACTGAGGCTGATGAGGAAGCAAACTTCTCGGTCGAGGTAGATGCAAACTTTACAGGGGGTGCTATAGATGAGTTAAATGGAGAAATCAACATCAACAACCTTACATTTACAAGCCTTCGTCAGGACTACTCCTTTTCGAACTTAAATGTCAAAGCAAAACACAGTGAAGATACCAATAAACTAATCATCGATTCCGACTTTTTCAAAGCAGCTATTGATGGTAAATACAACTACAGCACCATTTACAACAGCTTGGTAAACACAGCCAAGAATTATCTTCCTGCGGTAACGTCGCAAATTAAAGGAAAGCAAAAGACCAACAATAATTTTTCTTTCACACTAGACCTAATAGATACCGGAATCTTTACAGAGTTTCTAAACATTCCGTTCCAAACCTATGCCCATTCCACACTAAGTGGATATATTAATGACGAAAACAACCGGGTTCATATTGAAGGCTATTTCCCTAAATTTAGGTATAAAAATCAATTCTTTGAATCGGGGATGGTTCTTATTGAAAACCCAAACGACATTATAAATGCAAAGGTTCGTCTTTCGAAAAAGAAGAGAAACACATCCGTCAATTTTTCTGTAGATGCAACTGCAAAAAACGATTCACTTTTCACTACCCTACACTGGGGAAATAATGATAAAGTTACATATAGTGGCTCATTTGCAACTCAAACTTTATTTTCGCTTGAAAAATCACGCAGAAAACAACATCTCAATCTAGATGTCAATATTCTTCCTAGCGAAGTGATTCTAAATGACACCATTTGGCGAGTGCACCCTTCAAAAGTACATGTCAAAGAAGACTTCGTATCTGTAGACAATTTCTTATTCTCGAACGACAAGCAGTTTATACACATTGACGGAGCAGTTTCTAAAAATGAACAAGACTCGCTTAAAGTAGATTTAAATGATGTAAATATTGGTTACGTCTTCCAAATTGCCAACATTGATGTCGTAGACTTTAATGGTGATGCCACCGGAGTAGCTTTTGCAAGTAACTTATATGGAGACTCTCCTATTCTTAATGCCAACCTGCACGTAGCCAACTTCACTTTTAACAACGGTCCGATGGGAGATATGAATATCTATGGGGCATGGGATCTAGAAGAGAAAGGTATTTTATTGGATGCAGAGATGATGCAAAAAGACAATGGTAAAACTCTTGTTAATGGGCATATTTTCCCAGCTCCTAAAAACGGGCTAGATCTACTTATCACTGCTCAAGGCACAAACATTAAATTCCTTGAAGGATATATGAATGGCATTGCTTCTGATGTAATTGGGAATGCACATGGTGCCGTGCGACTACATGGTCCTTTTAAAGAAATTGATTTGGAAGGAAAATTGAAGGCCGATGCTTTCTTGAAATTTGACGTGCTCAACACCTCGTTTGGCATAAACGACTCGTTAACCTTTACCAATACAGGAATCGATTTTAAGAACATGACTGTAAAAGATACCGAAGGAAATTCAGGACAATTCAACGGAAAGCTAAACTACAAGCACTTCAAAGACCTTAATTACATGTTCAATGTTCGTTCCAACAATCTACTTGTCATTAACACCAAAGAATCGGCAGATTTCCCATTCTATGGCCGCATCTTCGCATCTGGAACAACAATATTATCAGGAGATAATGAAGGACTAAACGTAAATGCCTTGGTTAAAACTGGACCAAATTCTAGCTTTACATATGTTACTAATACAGCAGCATCGGCAACTAGTAATCAGTTTGTTCAATTTAATGACAAAACAGTTTATCGAAATGTAGGAAACAATGGTATTCGAGACCTTGATGATGAAATGGATAAACACACCGAAGATCAAGAAGTCGACGAAGACCCAATAGATATTCGCCTAAATTTACAAATTGAAGGAACTCCCGATTTAGCTGTTAAAATTATAGTAGACCCTGTTTCGGGCGACTTTATCACAACGAAAGGAAGAGGTGATATTCGCACTGAATTTTATAATAAAGGAGCCGTTAAAATGTTTGGTACGTACAACATCGATAGTGGTATGTACAAATTTAGCTTGCAAGAGGTGATTCGTAAAAACTTCTTGATTAAATCGGGCAGCAGCATTATGTTTAATGGCGACCCAATGGACGCTATTCTAGACATTAACGCACAATACACTGTAAATTCAGTAGCCCTATCCGATTTATTACCTACAGATGGAATGCTCGATACACAACCGCACATCAAGGTAAACTGCTTGATGAATGTATCCGGACAAATGGTTCATCCCGACCTGACATTCCAAATAGAACTGCCAAATGAACGTGAGGACATCCAAACGTTAGTGAGAAACTACATCAGCACAGAAGAACAACTAAACATGCAGGTTCTTTACTTGTTGGGTATAGGTAAATTCTACACAACCGACAATAGCAAAGAGAGCTCGGACGTCATGTCTTCGGTACTATCATCGACACTTTCGGGTCAGTTGAATGATATGTTATCGCAAATCATCAACAATAATAATTGGAGCTTTGGCACAAATGTAAGTACAGGTTCTAAAGGCTGGACCGACGTTGAAGTTGAGGGCATGCTTTCCGGTCAACTCCTCAACAACCGACTTCTTGTGAATGGAAACTTTGGATATCGTGAAAACCCCTATGCAAACCGTAACTTTATAGGCGACTTCGAAGCAGAGTTATTATTAAACCGAACTGGTAACATCCGCCTAAAAGCATACAGTCGCACCAACGACCGTTATCTATTCCGTACGAACTTAACGACACAAGGCATTGGTATTATGTTCCGTAAAGACTTAATAAACTGGCGAGAATTTTTATTTTGGAATAACATTAAAGCCAAAAAGGCTGCAAAATTAGAACAAAAAGAAAGAGAAGAAAAAAACAGAGAAGACGATCCAGCTGAACAACCAGCCACCCGTCCGGAAGAACAAGAATAATGCTTATAAAGCATAAATGCAAAAACAAAAGCTCCATCATCTTAAACGTGATAGGAGCTTTTTTTCACTCAACACATTTCGAAGCTCAACACGTCTAGAGTAACATTTAGTAAAGAACTTGTAATCAAACGGTTTACTACACTCTAAATTTTTGTTATTATTCTCTATAAACTCAATATATGCTATTAATAATTACTTAAATTCAAACTTTTATTATACTTTTGTAATATTAATACAAGATAAACAAGTCAGAATGTTTATCTAACAAAAGATTCGCTTTCAAACAGCAAAACCTAAGGTATGATTAATAAGCAGCTTGATACTCTTTTTAAGCGTTGGGAAAAGAACACACAACAAGATGGTGTTCAGTCCTTTTGCAAAGATGGACTTGTTTTACAAGAACAGAATTCGGAAGATGTCTGGAATAACTCCGAACGTCGTGTCGTATTTTTAATGAAAGAGCTCTTAAATCCAAAGGTAAAAGATTTAAGACTGATTCTTAGCGACAATAACGATTGGCTAACAACCCGATTATCTGGAAGTCGTATGGCGGCTTGGCTATATGGTCTAACCCATACCACAACAGAAGGATTCCCCAATATTGAAGCAGCATTCGACGAAAAAAATCAAGTAGAATCATTTCGTTCAATTCCTTTTTCATTGGTTAGTATTAATAAACATTCAAAAGAAAATGCATCGACCAATGCCGAGATTTATCAATATGCAGAAAAGCACAAGCAATTTCTTAAAGAAGAATTGGCAATTTTAAATGCCAATGTAGTTGTTTGCTGTGGCGAAGTTGTATTTCGTGTACTGAAAAATCTAATCTTCCCCCACTCTCCTTTCATTAAAGTGAACGAATGGGTTTATTACGAACGATATACACAAACCATTATCATCAATAGCTATTTACCAAGTGCTCGTAAAAGTAACGAAGAGGTATATGAAACCATGATGGAAAAATTGATTGAAGGATTGAAAATTCCGACAGAAGATTTGGTTTCGCTCGACAAGTACATTTCAAATAAAACGGAGCAACAATAAGATACTACTCAATATAAATAAATGATTGGAAGCCTCATCAACTAATGTAATTAGTGATGAGGCTTTTTTTTGCTCTTAATAAAGAAGATAAACACTTATATTACAGTTAAATATAAATTAATACAATAATTAACACTACCTTTACCACCCTACACTTGTAGAATGTGATATAAACTTCAAAGGGATTCTTAACAACCCTACTTAACTTATTTAATTAACAACAATGAAAAAACAATTCATAGGAGCATTACTCCTATCATCTATTCTTTTTGCTTGCTCAGATAGCAAAGATGACTTACAGCCTAATGGAAAAACACCAACACAAGGAAACGTAAAAAACATTACTTGCAACGGTCAAAGTGTAACAGGTGAAATTGAGGCTGAAGCTAATAAAACAACCACTTTCAAGGTCGAGATTGATAATGTCAATGAAAAAGACGTAGTTTGGATTTTAAATGATGAGGTTTTACAAACTGGCTCATTTAGTTTTACACTTGAGGGTCGCTCGGGAGAACTTAAAATTGGCGTACCTAAGCAAGATTCAACACCTTCAACACGAGCTTGGGAAAGACCGGAAAGAACTTGGGATTTAACAACTGTTGCCAATCTTAGAGGAACATTTAAAAAGGGCGTATTCATCATGAACGATAATAAAACAATGCAATCAATTAATGGATACATGTCGTTCGTTAACAATGCGCTAATAATGACGGAGCAAAATAACATTCTAAACCACATCAACAAAATAGATGATGGTTATGGAAGCAATGACTTTGAAGACGTCAAAGCAATTAAACAACAGGACTTAGCAAAATTCAACAACAAGATATATATTTCTCAATGTGACCATTATCGCCACGATGCTACAATTGCCATTTATGATGCACAAACTTTAAAACATATTCAAACAACATCGTCACTTCCACAAATGTCGTTAACCAAAATAACACCTTTGATAGGTGGGAAAATATTGGGTAGAAGTATTGACTATGCCTATTTTGGAAGAAACATGTACTACATCTGGGACAACCAAACGAATAATTGGGAAGAGTTGAAACTAACAGGAACAGATGGCATTGAAATTGACGACCTTGATAAAAGTCTAGACATGGCATCTTACAGAGGAAATACAACCATTGCGTTTGCCTACGATTCGAAACTAATTGTATTGGACAACAAAACCGGAAAATTTGTAAAAGAAGTCGACTTTGGTAAAGGTCGCAAAGTATTGTCAATCGTTAAAGGAATCTCCAGTACTCCAACCGTAAAGGTTTTGGTAGATGCACCTATAAACGAAGCATACGAATATACAGATTCTACACATTCAATCCAGAAAGCCGAACTTGTAACTATGGATTTAAACTTCAACATCCTCTCTAAAGTTGATATTAAAGAAAGCCTATCCATTAATGGTAAAGAAGTAATACGAAACACAGCATACTATCCTTACATGACTCCGACAACCTTTAATAGACTATTGTATGCTACAGCATCTTGTACAGAGAAAGAGATTTATCTTCCCAGGTATTCTGATGATGGAACAATACGCATCTATGCTTTAAATTACTCTGGTATTATGCATGAAATCATTAAGCTGGAAGATGAAGAGTTGGGGCACCATAGAATTACCAAACCAATGGCTACCACACTTTGGAATCAGCTATATATCAATGTAAAAAATCATGGTGAGTCCATTATTTATATTTATGATTTATCAAAGAAGAAACAAATTCATAAATTAAACTTCAATAACCTTGACGAAGTTATGGTATTCCCTGTGGGACATTACGTTGAAAATTCCCTATCAAATTAAAACTAAGATTTGAAAATGAAAAACAAAGTGAATGATTATTGTTTCTCATTTTCAAATCATTATAACGATAATTTTAAAATGAAAAAGTATTTATTTGCACTACTACTATCTGTAGTGGCATTGTATTCCTGTTCGGACAGTAAAGATAACATTGATAATACGGGAGGAACAGGCATCAATCAAATTAAAAGAATTACTTGTAATGGACAACCCATTAAAGGCGATATTGAAACTGATGCTCATAAAGTAACCACTTTCCAAATCGAAATAGACAATGTTAATGAAAAAGACATTCTATGGATGCTGGAAGACGAGATTGTGCAAGAAGGTTCATACACACTCAAATTGGAAGGACGTTCTGGCGAATTAAAAGTAGGCACTCTTGCATCAACTAATGCAACAAGAACAACTGTCAATGGGAAGTGGCACATGCAAACCATCGCCAGCCTGAGAGGTCCTTACAAACAAGGAGTCATTATGATGGAGAATAATGATGAGTTTAGAGGAGCAAATGGTTTCTTTAAATTCATAACAAATGACTTAGAAGTTAGCCAAGAACACAACCTACTTCAATCTATTAACAACACAAGTGAAGGTTTAGAATACACTAATATAGATTTACACTACTACAATAATAAAATCTATCTAGCCTACGAATTGTCTTCGGGTACTTATGTATCTATATTTGATGCACAAACATTTAGACTTATCAAGAAAACAGCCAAATTACAAAAGCTAATAAGTAAAATTATGCCACTTGATGGAGGTGCTATATTAGGTGTTTCGTATGATATAGATTTTAACATGTATAGGTATAACAGTCAAAAAGATGAATGGGCAGAACACATTATAACTAGCCCAAAAGGATATGCATATACCGATAGTTGGAAATCAATTAATTTGTCCATGGTGCGTGGTAAAGACGCAGTAGGTTTTGCCTATGGAGAAGAAATTGTAGTATTAGATAACAAGTCTGGAAATTTTAAACGAGCAATTCATTTTGGAGAAAACTGTAATGTGCTAAGTTTAATGATGGATAAAACAAGTACTAATATTTTGGCACTTGTAGATGCTCCAATCATAACATACGGCCAATACTTAGATCCAGAACATCTTTCGGATGGTTCTAGATTGATAACTTTAGATGAAAACTTCAATGTTACAGCAGATGTAAAAATGAAAGAAAAACATGTTGTAGATGGTAAAACAGTATTTAAGAACACTGCATTATATCCTAACATTGACCCAAGAGTCTTTAATAGAGCCATATTTGCAACGACTTCATATCATAATCAAGAAGTATTTATTCCAAGTGACAGAAGAGAATATCTTGAAGACACTCACATTAAAATATTCAAGATGGACCACCTAGGTATCATGAGTGAGTATATAGAAATTAGCGATATGAATGAAGAGTTTGTTTCTTATTATGAACGAGTGGTTACAACTCGTTTAAACCAGTTATTTACTAGTTTTTACAACTACGATGAAAGCCGTATTCAAGTTTATAATTTGAACCAAGAAGGATCTCTTTTGAAAACAATACCAAGTGGAAACCATACAACTGTGTTATTAGTTCCAATTGGTCAATAATAAAACCAACATTACAATATTGTTTTCTAACTTAAAAACAAAATACAATCAGCCTTCAGTCTAAATTAGATTGAAGGCTGATTGTATTCATAATTCTTAGTATGCTCGGCATTTAAAAAACTCATCTAAAGTCTCGCCAAGATGTGCAACAATCCATACCGAGACCATACATAGATCTCGCCGATACTTTAGAATGTCATTCCCTACAAGAGAGCCTCGAATTATTGAACCTTTACATCGACTTCTTGAAGGTGGTAAATTTTCTTCAACATTCACCAAATGTTATGAAAGTACTGAGAGTACTGAAATGAATTACCTTACCCTTAAGCATTCTGTTCTTGAGCCAATTCTTAGAAGATTTGGATTAAATTTGGGAACAGAGGGAATGGATTCCTAAACCATAATTATTTTTTCATCAGATTATCTATAACATGACTTCAATATTAGTAGATGATATGTTTTGCTTTGGTTAATTTAAATGTAAATTTGAAACAAATATATATAATGTATGTTTCAACTTCTTATATACTATGAAAAAAGAGATAAAAACCCCATATGAAATAAGGCTTGAGTTTGCTGCCAATACAGAAAATCCAAGCAGATTATTTTATTCTTTTGCTGAGATGATTAAAAGCATTAATAATCTTGATGTAACTATTGCAACGAGTGTTAATACATCTATTTCATCCAAAGTATATTTAGATGATGTTGAAAAAGGTTCAATAATTGCAAGGTTATGGAATGAGCTAATTGTCAATGATGATGAGAAGATTGATGACATAAACCCTATTGATTCTACAGTCATAGGTGAATTTATAGAAGAATCAAGGAATAAGAGCCTTGATTTCATTTCCAAAGGTAAATCATCTATGGAAGATTTGTCTTCTTTATCGCAAGAGATAGTTGAAATAGCAAAAGAAAAAGGAATTGAAGACACCTTTAATTTTAGTAAACCAAATGTTTTAAATTTGGCAAAAGCGATTAATGAAGTTGGAAACTCAACTAAAGAGTTAAACAAAGATGAAACTTTTTATATAAAAAGCCCAAATATAGAAGCTACAGGAATAAAAAATGGCAACTCTACTATTGACATTGAGTCTGTTGAAGACTTGCTAACTGAAGAAGAAATAGTTAACGAATCAACGGTCTATTATAAAATAAAAAGACCTGATTTTTTGACAGATTCTCAATGGGATTTTAAACTTGGAAACAAAACAGTAAAAGCCAAAATTCTAGATACTAAGTGGTTAGATGACTTTCACAATGGAAAGGTGATAGTAGTACCTGGAGATTCTTTAAAAGTTAATATTAGGAGTACTCAGAAATTTAATAAAAACAGATACTTAATTTCAGAAAAAACTGAAATTATAAATGTTATCGATGTAAATCGTAATAGTTAAGATGAAAATAGAAAGACCTTTAGTTTATAGCTTACTGTCAGAATTATTGTTTACTATACTTCCATTAATTATAGTTATAATAATTCGTGGCTATGAGAATAAATATGAATTGATATTTTATAATACGGAATGGTCGATTATGGCAATTATACTGTTTGGACAATCTATTGACACCCTTTCATAAAGTGTGTAAGTAAAAATAATCGGCTTGGGTAACAACTTTACCCAAGCCGTTGTTTTATAATAAAAAACTCAGACATTTATGAAAGTAGAAGATTTAATCCCTGATGAGTTCTTCAAACAATTTAAA
>JASLDF010000012.1 GCA_030151635.1 Bacteroides sp.
ACAGCACGGTTTTGTGCAGGAAGAAGATTGTCGTCATATTGGTTGAAACCAACACCTTCAACATGTTTGAATTGTACTGGGTTAACACCAGATTGCATCAAGAAACCTTTAACAGCTTGTGCACGACGATCAGAAACTGTAATGTTAGCTTCGTATGAACCTACTTTATCAGTTTTACCAATGATAGCGATATCAGTAGTAGGGTCTGATGCGATAAGTTGAGCAAACTGTCTTAGTGCACTTTTAGATGCAGGGCTAAGAGTTGATTTGTTAAACTCGAAAAGGATTCCTGATTCAAAAGTAACTTTTACAGCAGCAAGACCGTTTGTATCTGTAACTTTTTCAACTTTTGCTCCTTCAATGGCAGCAGCCTCAGCAGCTTTTTTGTCCATCTTTTTACCTACGATAGCACCAGTACCAGCACCAACACCGCCACCTACAGCAGCGCCAATTGCAGCACCTTTACCACCGCCAAAAATACCACCAATAATTGCACCTAGTGCAGCACCAGAACCAGCACCAATAGCTGTTCCTTTACCTGTGTTACTAGTAGTAGCACAGCTACCAAATAGCATTACTACACTAAGTAGTAGTGCGAAGAATTTAAAATTTTTCATACGTTTTTATCTAGTTTTAATATTCATGAATTGTTATTGTAAATTACCATTGCTGATAATCTTCATCGAAATATTCTTCAAATATATCATTTAAAAAGTAATTTCGAATAATATTTTAAATAATTACTTTAGCCTCATCACTTAATACTCTCTTTTTAATGGCTAAGAACCAGAGTGTTAAGAATGTTCCTTTACAAATACTTGTAAGGCAAACTGCCCACCAAATTCCCGATACACCTAGTGATATGCCTAAAAATGCCCATGTTCCGGTTAAAATTAAGGCTATAGGAATTCTCGAATAGTTGAAGAAAACGCTTACAATTGCTGGTGGTGTTGTTTTTCCTATACCATAGAATACACCTTGACTTGTAATTTCAAGCATCATGAACAATTGAGAAAAACCTGAAATCTTTAGGTATAATCCTCCAGCATTAAAGGCTTGGGGCTCATTAGGAACAAATAATGCAAACACCTCGTTGCCGAAGAAGACGAATAAACCTGTAGTAAACAACCCAAATACTACAGACATTCTTAAGGTTATGTACCATGCCTTCATAACTCGGTCAAACTGTTTGGCGGCATAGTTCTGAGCTATAAAAGTTCCCAATGCTGTTGAGAATCCTTGTGCCGTATTCCAAGTTATTCCTTCAATAAGTGCACCCGTAGTTAGTGTCATTACACCAATGTGCCCGCCGTGGTCTGATGCTAAACGAGATAGGAAGAGGTTTACAAAGGCAAAGAGTAGATTAAAAATAGCAACGGGAGAGCCTAATTTTAATATTCTATTTGAATACTTTTTTTCAAGCTTAACCCATAATTTGAAACCGTATAGAATAGGATTCCTTTTCCTTAGGTTGTATATAAATAGAAGTAATACAATTGCTTGAGATATAACTGTTGCATATCCGGCTCCATCTGTACCTAATTTGAATGTGAAAATAAAGATAGGGTCAAGAACCATATTAAAAACTAGCCCTGTTCCGCTTATGTAAAATGGAATGCTACTTCTGCCAGCGGCATTGTACATTCCCGTAAATGCCGACGCTAGGAATATTAAAGGAAATCCAAAAGTTATTATCCTTAAATAGGATACGGCATTTTGACTGATTATTCCATTAACTACATTAGGACCATCTAATTTAAAGATACCAATAAGTTGATTGGCAAAAGTGAAAAACAGTAGGGCCCATATAACGGATATGATTAGTGATATCGTTGAGTTGTGTGATGCAAAGTTTTTCGCATCTTCGGTGTTATCAGCTCCAATTGATTGTCCAATACTAACTTCAGATCCAATTTTACCTAATAGTGATAAGGCAGAAGTCATCCAAACAAAGATCCCAACCGAACCAACAACGGTAGCTGCTTCACTACCTAATCGTCCTACCCATGCCATATCCGTAAGACTATATGCCATCTGGATAAATGAGGTGGCCATAATAGGCACTGCTAACTTAAATAATTGCTGTTTAATGGGTCCCTGGGTTAATTTTCTTGTACCGTCCATTTTATCTTTAATGTATTGCTGATTAATAGTTTGTTGTAATGTCTGCTAAAATGAATTGTATCATCTAAATTGTTAGATATCAGTAGCCTATTTAAGATGCTTTTATCTTCCTTTAAATCGCAGTCAAAATGTGTGCAAAGGTAGATATTTAATGGTGAATGACAAAAAGGAATGTTCTCTTAATCAAATCAGATTTGAATTCTAAATAATAGAGGAATATTAGTAGTGTCCCGAAAAGAATTGTTATGTTTGTAATAACTGTTAGGGGTGCTTAAAGAGCTGAGATTATACCCTTGAACCTGATATGTTGTAATGAACATCGTAGGGAAATGGTTTTATTGTCATTATCATAATTTAATGAATAGCCATTTTGCCAATCTCGCAAGGTGGCATTTTTTTTGACAATATTCAACTTCCTCCACTATCATATAGGTTCGTTTCAGCACACTTATTTTTAATTTTTAAATGCAAAGTTAAAATGGAACGAAGAAACAAATCGTTATGGAATGACGTCTGTCAAATCCGGAAAACATCTCCTTTAATTCATAATATTACCAATTATGTGGTAATGAACAACACGGCAAATGCTTTACTTGCCATTGGAGCTTCTCCTGTTATGGCACATGCTATAGAAGAGGTAGAAGATATGGTAAGCATAGCATCAGCCTTAGTCATAAACATGGGTACGCTTTCTGAAAAGTGGATTGATGCCATGTTTGTCGCAGCTCGAAAGGCCAATGAATTAAATATTCCAATTGTGTTAGACCCTGTTGGAGCAGGTGCTACGTCTTATCGCACTCAAATGGCGAAGCGTTTTATCGAAGAGTGCCACCCAACTGTAATTCGTGGTAATGCATCCGAGATAGGGGCTTTGGTTGATGAAACTGTTCAAACAAAAGGAGTTGATAGTACTAGTGAATCACATAGTGTTCTTGAAGCTGCTAAGTGGTTGGCAAAAAAAACGGGTGCCGTTATATCTATCAGTGGTGAAGTTGATTTAGTTACGGATGGAGTGATGGTGAATGAAGTTCATGGTGGACACGCCATGATGGCGCGTGTGACTGGAATGGGGTGTACGGCGACTGCAATTACTGCTTCTTTTGTTGCAGTAAATCCAAATGTCCTTGAAGCCGCAACTAATGCTATGGAACTGATGAGCCGAGTGGGAGAGTCTGCTCATAGTCAGGCTAAAGGTCCTGCGTCTTTGCAACTTCACTTTATTGATGAGCTTTATTTATGTAACCTTAAAAGTTTGGAACGATGAATAATTTAGACTTTTCTCTCTACTTAGTTACTGATTCCAGTTTTTTGAATGGAAGAAAGCTGGTAGATGTTGTAGAGCAGGCTGTAAAAGGTGGGGTAACAATGGTACAACTTCGTGAGAAATCCTGCTCATCTTTAGAATTTTATCTTTTGGCAAGAGATTTAAAAGAAGTATTGGATGCCTATCATATCCCCTTAATTATCAATGATCGGTTGGACATTGCATTGGCTGTAGACGCAGCTGGTTTACATATTGGACAGAGTGATTTACCATACCAAATTGCTAGAAAGTTGTTAGGTAAAGATAAAATTATCGGATTATCTGTAGAATCAGAAGCTGATGCCTTGGAAGCAAATAAGCTTGATGTGGACTACATCGGCATATCCCCAGTATTCTCTACTTCTACGAAAACAGATACAGCACCTGCGTTAGGATTGGATGGGGCTAAATCAATCAATCAAAAGTGCATTCATCCTAGTGTAGGCATTGGTGGAATTAATCTAGTGAATGTGGCTGATGTAATTAAAACGGGGTGCGATGGTGTATCCATTGTGAGTGCAATTATGGGAGCTACTAATCCTACTTTAGCATCGCAAGAATTTGCAAGGATTATTAATCAAATTAAAAATAATATCAATGAAACAATATAAAAGAGTACTTTCTATTGCAGGAAGTGACCCAAGTGGTGGTGCAGGTATTCAGGCTGATTTAAAGGCTTTTTCGGCTTGTGGGTGTTTTGGAACTACAGCAATTGTGGCCGTTGTAGATGAAAACACGATAGGCGTTACTGGTGTTCATCCTATTCCTGTTGATTTTGTTACAGGGCAAATAAAATCGGTTCTTGATGATATTGGTACGGATGCCATAAAAATAGGGATGCTACATTCTTCAGAATTAATTATGGGAATCAAGAATACACTTCTTAAATATGATGTTAAAAACATTGTGCTTGATCCTGTGATGGTGGCCACATCGGGCGATTTGCTTTTACAAACAGAGGCTATTGATACATTGAAAGAAGAGCTACTGCCGATGGCACGTATTATAACTCCGAACATTCCTGAAGCTGAGATTTTGTTAGGTAAAAAAATCAGTAGTCAAACAGACCTGCCAATATTAGCAAAGGAGTTGTCAGATAAGTATGGCGTATCTGTTTTGCTTAAAGCTGGTCATTTAACAGATGATGAATTGATTGATATCTTTTATAATGCAGAAACGGGTGTTTCCACTCCTTTAAAGTCAAAACGAGTTTATACAAAGAATACACATGGTACGGGCTGTACCTTTTCTTCGGCTGTTGCTGCCTTTTTAGCCCATGGATTCGAAATGACAGATGCTGTCTTGAGAGCAAAAGAGTATATGATTAAAGCCATTGAAATGGGGGCAGACTACCAAATTGGTAAAGGACATGGTCCCGTTCATCATTTCTGGAACTTCTGGAAATAATAGTTCTAATTTTTAAGGGGAAAGTGCCTTTCTAAGATGGTTTGTACACTGTTTTAGAAAGGCCTTTTTTGGTTAATCGTTTTTGAGTCTTCTTATTATTTATCTCCAATCACTATAAATGAGTATCTACAAGGTGCTAAAATAGCAAAATATAGCGATTGATAGTTCTATTCTTTTGCATGATCTTTGTAATGTAGATTTAAAGGGTTTAAGTGCTTTTAAACTTTACGTACAAAACAAAACACGACATAACAAAAGAGTGAATTTATGAGAAAATGGATGAGAAAGATACACCTAATCCTATCACTTCCTTCGGGAATTGTGATATCGATTATCTGTTTGACAGGGGCTTTAATGTCGGTTGATGAATATGTTAGACCCATTTGGCCTGCATGGCAAGGGATTTATCGCAATTTGATGTTTTTACATCGATGGTTGTTGTTCCCAGATCGCCCCGTTGGAAAGTTAATTGTAGGTATATCTACCGTTTTCCTAATTGTAATTTTGATAAGTGGACTTATTATCTGGCTCCCTAAGAAGTGGGGTAAAGTGAAAAGTAACTTAGTCATCAAACGAAACACAAAGTGGGGTAGAAAGTTATTGGATCTCCATCGAGTTTTAGGTGTTTATTCCATGCTGTTGTTACTAGTAATGAGTTTAACGGGTTTGATGTGGTCCTTCGAAGGGTACAGAAATACCATGACAAGTATCTTTACAGTAGATAGAGTACCAGAGCGAGTTGCAATTGCAAATCGTGTAAATAAAGAAACTGGTGAAAACATACGCATTGATTTTAATGAAAAACCTAACAGTAGTAAAGTTATGCGTTGGGCCTATTTATTACATACAGGTCGATGGGGTGGTTGGTTTGGTCCATTAGTAACAGGATTATCAGCTTTGATTGGTGCTTCACTGCCCATAACTGGCTATGTGTTATATTTCAGAAGAATTCGTCGTCGCAAAGCGAAGGCATAAAATAATGTTTTGCTTAATAAGCAATATTTGTAGTTTGATTGAACATAGCCCCAAAGGAGTAGTGATACTGTTTTGGGGTTCTTAATTTGTAAGTTCTGTCTTATATTCCTTTGAAAACCTTGATATTAGGATTGTTCATAGCTTTCTATCACTAATATAGGGTATAAAATAATGCTTTAAATCACTAGGTTGAGGGATTGTAAGAATCATTCTAAATAGCGTACTTTGTACTGTACAATAAAGGAAGCTTTAGCTGTACTTAAATGAGTTATTATTTATAATGTGAATCCTTAATCTATTGTAAGTGTTCAGAGTTTATTTACAGAAACTGCAATTGAAGTGAATAAGCTTTTATGATGGATTGTTTTGAGTTGAAAATATCAAATTTATTCCGAGCAAGGTTAGTGAATTAATCCTAGCTCGGGATAAAATCTCAAAATTAAGGGTATATATCGGCGCAGTGATTGCACCGTATTTCTTAAATATATGTATCAAATCAATCAGGATAGAGTGTAAGCCATAAGCTATTCTGATGTAGATTAGGTCATACTTAAGTTTTAAATTGTAAGTTAAAATATTAGTATCAAATTGGGTAATAAGCCAAAAAGAAGAAGTCAATTCCTCTTTTTGGCTTATTTATTTGTAGCATCTTGATAAATAGTTGTATATTACTTTTATAACTTAATTATAAACAAATGAATAAAGTTCTTTTTACTGTAGCAATGGTATTGGGATTTGCAGGTAGCGTATTTGCTCAATCCCAGAATAAAATCCATCGAGTAGAATCTGGTGGAGGTGTAGAACAATCGGAAGATTTTGTATTGAAACGTAAAGTGGCTATTGGCCGTTTTTCTAATGAAACACAATACGGTAAAGGAGTTTTCTATAATAAAGAAAATGACCCAATGGCTAAACAAGGTCAAGACTTACTTGCTGCAAAGTTGGCGAGCACTGGAAAATTCCTTCTCTTGGAAAGAAGTGACTTATCTCAACTTGAAAAAGAAGTAGAATTTAGTGGAGGTAATATCCAGAAGGTAGGGGCGGACTATTTAATTTTAGGTTCTGTTACCGAATTTGGTCGAAAAACCATGGGTAAATCAAAAGTGTTTACGAAATCTAAAACTCAAGTTGTTGAGGCTAAGGTTAGTATTCGCATCGTTGATGTTTATACCGGAATGATTATCTTCTCGGACGAGAGCTCTGGTGAGGCTGAATTGACAACGAAAACAACCATGGGATTTGGAGGGAAAGCAGGTTACGATGCGACTCTAAGTGACAAGGCTATTTCAAGTGCAATTGACCAAATGGTAGAAAATATTATTGTTAAATGTACTGATAAGCCTTGGAGATCTTATTTCCTTTCGGTTGATAAAGAAGAGGGTACATTTATCGCTGGGGGTGATGCTCAAGGTATTCAAGAAGGGAATCGTTTTCTGGTGATGAAAAAAGGAAAGAGTGTAAAGAATCCACAAACAGGTATGTTGGTTGAACTTCCAGGTAAGGCAATAGGTAATGTTACAGTTACTACTATTCTTGGTGGTGATATCCCTGAAAATCAAATTTCCATGGTCGATTATGTAGGCGATGAGATTGATGTTAACAATTTGGCACAATATTATATTGAGGAGAAAGTAAAATGAAAAAGAATATCTATTTAGTACTTTGTATTGCTGTAATAGCAGTTTTTGCAGCAGGTTGTAGGGCAGCAGTTTATACAGCGCATTCTGGACATGAAGACGTTTCTTATCTTCAATTTGTAAGTTCTTCAATTTCCGGTAAAACGGTTCAAGTGACTTTAGATGGAGATACTTCTTTTCCTGCAAAAGTAAACAAAGAGAAGAAATCCTATTCAAAGCCGGATCTTTATACCATTAAACCTGGTAAAAGAAGTGTTCGAGTAGAAGTGGGGGGGCGTATTATTTATGATCAGGACATTTTTGTGTCTCAACAATCAACAAAAGTTATTCGATTATGATAAAGAAGATATTAGGCTTGTGTCTTATTGTCGGAGGCTTGTCATCTTGTGGCTCATCTTCGCCACAAATGTACACATGGTATAATTATAACGATGCAGCGTATAGTTATATGAAGAACCAAACGGAAAACTCGGAGGTTAATTTACTTGCTGCTTACAATAAGACCATTGATAAACAAAAAGGAACTCGTGGTGTAGTACCTCCAGGTATCTATGCAGAAAAGGGATACCTACTGATTAAATCTGGTAAAACTGAAGAGGGAGTAGCCTATCTAAAAAAAGAAGTAGAGCTTTATCCTGAATCGGAAAAGTTTGTAGGTAAAATCATTAAACAATACGAAGAAGAATGAAGAAGATATTATTAATTGTCCTGGCATTGCCTTTGTTCTTGACTTCTTGCATGTCCAGTAAGTCAAGCCTAACACGTTCTGCTCGTTATGAAAAAATGTATGAGGAGCAACCAATTTCAATAATGATCATGCCTCCTATCAATCATACCAACAATGTGGCTGCAAAAGAATATCTATACACAACATTATATCAACCACTTTGTGATTTAGGTTATTATGTGTTTGCACCCTACATGACTCTAGATGTATTGCAACAAGAAAGTGCTTACGATAGTGATCAGTTTTTAGAAGGTGATTTATCTAAGTTCAAGGAATATATTGGTGCAGATGCCGTTCTTTTTACCATTGTAAATAAATGGAACAAAGGAATGTCATCTATACACACAAATATTGAGTATCGTTTGGTATCGACCCAAACAAATGAAGTATTATATAACCACGTGGGTGATATTACATTAGACTTATCTACCAATAATGGTGGATTATTTGGTCTGATAGCAGATGCAATTGTTACTGCTGCAACACCTATTGTAACATCAGCTCGGAATTGCAATGCCTATGTGTTAAGTGATTTGCCGCGTGGCAAGTATAGTGAACATCACCTAAAAGATCAAGAGTTTGGTGCACAACCTCTTAATATGAGTGCTACTATAAAAAAATAGTTTCATGAAGTTTAAGCTTGTGTTATTGTTGGCTATAACAGTTCTATGTGGAGCTTGTGCAAGTTCTAAGTACAAGTCTCCATATAGGCAATACGCTTGGCATGGCTTTGAAAATAAATATTATCAGTTTGTAAAGAATCGTACAGAAGCTTCTGAATTAGAATACCACGATCGTATAGATGCCATTTTATCTAGTCGTAAAAAAGGCAAAACCAAGCGTGTACCGCCAGGAATATATGCCGAGAAAGGGATGATATTAGTGAAGAGTGGACATCCGGATGTAGCAATTCGCTATTTTAAAAAAGAGGCCGACTTATATCCAGAATCTAAAGTGCTTATGGAACACTTAATATATCGTTATGAAAAGCAATAATTCACTGATCATAGTATTTAGTTTTGTCTTTATTTTGTTTGGGACTAGAAGTATTGCTCAAGATAATCAATCTGTTCGGAACGATATCTACGCTTCTTTTTTCGATGAGAATCCTACTTCAATCTTAATCATGCCTCCAATTAATAATACGACCAATGTAAGTGCTAAAGAGTATTTTTATACTTCTATTTATCAGTTTTTATTGGAACGTGGATATTATGTTTTTGCCCCAGAGTTATCATTGTCATTGTTGCAAGAAGAGAGTGCGAATGATGCTGAACTTTTTATTGATGGAAATCTAGAAAAGTTTAGAGAGATATTTGGAGCTGATGCATTATTATTTACGACTATTAATGAATGGAATAAGTGGGGAAGTGGAATAAAAGTGAAAATTAAGTATGAGTTACGGTCTGCTAGGACAAGTGATATATTATACAAGAGTTCTGTGAAATATGTATTAGATACAAAGGTGATGAATTATGGAGAGATTGATGAAGAATCTGATATAATGGTGGAATCATTATTGACACTTACCGCCTTATTTGCAAACTCAGTTTCTAAATTAGCTACTCCAACACTTAATGCAGCCTTAAAAGCGAATCGTTTAGCTTTTAGAGAATTGCCCAGAGGTAAGTATTATGTAGAGTAATTTTAATCAAGAGGTTTAGTATAAAAATAGAAAAGGAGGAACACTTAGTTCCTCCTTTTTAGTATCTATAAGTTTCTACAATTATTTAGGTTGATTACCTAGTTCTACTTTTAATGTTCCACCATTAACTAGCGTAGAATATGGAAGTCGAAGAGAAGTATCTTCCTTACCATTAATAAATGCATTTTGAACATATACATTTTCTTTCGAATTGTTAGTAGTTTCAATCACGAAGTCATTCTTTCGAACAGCTTTGGGCAGTGAAATAGTAACTTTATCAAACAATGGGCTACCTACTTGGAATTCTGCATTTGGAGCAGTTAAACCTTTAATGTCGAAGATACCCATACTCGACAATACATACCAAGCACCCAATTGACCTTGGTCTTCATCTTGTCCATAACCATAACCATGAATAGCTTCTGTACCGTAGAACTCATCACAAATGGCTCTAACCCATTTTTGAGAAAGGTCTGCTCTATCCGAGAAGTTAAATAACCATGAAATATGAAGGTTAGGCTGATTGCCGTGATTGTACAATCCTTCTACGCCAGCAAAAGCATCTACAGTGTCACCACCTCCAAATATACTTTGTTGAGAAATAGTGAAAATACTATCCAGACGATTATTAAATTCATCTTTACCAACAGCGGCTACTAACTCATCAATATCATGTGGCACATAGAATGTATATTGCCATGCATTCCCTTCTTGGAATCCAATCCATGGTTTAGCTGGATCAAACTCTTTGATAAAGTTTTCATGCTCATCTTTAGGACGCATAAATTTAACACTAGGATCGTACACTTTTTCCCACCCCTTTGAAAGACTCATTAGTTGATTGTAGTCTTCCGTTTTATTCAGTGCTTTTGCAAATTGTGCAACTGCATAGCTGCTGAAAGAATACTCCAACGTATGAGAAGTACCGAATGAAGAACCTTCTGTAGTCAATTCTTCCATACCCGGCTTACTTACTACGTAAGGAGCATATCCACGCTCTACGAATGCTTTAACATCCATTTTACCAGCACCAGGAATTCTATTTCTCCACTCCAGTTCGTTTTTACGTGCAGCCTCATAAGCTAGGTTAATATCATAATTACGGATACCAATGTTATAGGCAGAGGCAATAGCAAGACCAGTGAAGTTTGTACCCACCCCAGAAACATATTTGCTCGTTGCAATACCGTCACCTAACCAACCTGCATCTTTAAACACCAACAGTTGACTTTGAATCCAATCGTTAAAATATTCAGGATAAGCAATAGCCCATAGTTGAGTCAAGTTCCAATATCCACCCCAGATTGCATCAGTGTTGTAGTGATTGTGTACAGGTTTTCCGGCAGCATCTAGTTCTATTTGTCCATTTGTGCCATCATTCTTTGGATATGCACCATTCACATCACTAGCTAATCCACGACCTAAAATGGCATGGAATAAACCAGTGTAGAATTTAACTTTATCAGTCTCATTTTTACCTTCTACTTTGATGCGGCCCAGTTGCTCATTCCATATTTCATGGGCACGAGTTTTAGCAGCATCAAAAGTCATATCTTTCGCCTCGCTATCTAAGTTTAGTCTAGCATTTTCTACAGATGTATAAGAAAGACCTACTTTAATAACAACTGCATCGCCTTCTTCTGTATTATATGTAACATATGCACCAGCACCAACACCAGTGGCTACATTTGAATTTGCTGATATAGTTTCATCAACAAAGGTTCCGTGTGCATTAGGTTCTTTATCAAGTACAGCAGAGAAATACATAGTAACAACTGCATCAGCTTGATATTTTTTTACGTATTCTGGTTTTGTGGTTACAAATCCTTCAATACGGTCTTTGCCAACAAATTCTACTTTAGAATCTACTGCCGCACCACTTTCTCCTAATCTATTACCAATGTTGAAAATGATATTAGCTTGGTCTGATTTAGGAAACGTATATTTGTGAAAACCTACACGCTCGGTAGCAGTAAGCTCAGCTTTTACTTTGTAATCTTTTAAAAGCACAGAGTAGTAACCAGCAGTAGCGTATTCATCTTGATCATCAAATCGTGATCTATATCCTTCATCCGGATTTTCTAAAGTTCCCGGTTTAACTTGTAGTTCACCTGTTGTTGGAGCAAAAACAATACCTCCTACTTGAAATTCATGAAGGTTAGCAAACCCCTCAATCGAAGTGTGTCTGCCATCATACCCAACAGCTTCCCATCCCCATCTATTTCCGTAGCTACCATCTGTTGATGGTGCAACTTTTGCCATACCAAAGGGCAGAGCAGCAGGGGTGTAGAAAAACCAACGGCTGTGTGCAGTACCAATGTTAGGATCAACATACTTCGTTAAATCTTCTTTCTGTACAACATCATTTGTACAACTAAAAAGAGCTAATGTTAGTAATAAAAAATAGTTTTTTAAGTTCTTCATTTTGTTACGTTAATTAGTTCGTCCCTATCTCACAGTAGGGAGTTTTAAGATTGCCTTACTTAGAAAATTTCGGGCTGTGTAAATATACTCATTATTTTAGAGTTATTTTATTTAAAAGTTACCCTGTTTATGCTAAAAAAGTCTATAAAAAGTGGTAAAATAAATATGCAGTACCTTAGTAGGTACTGCATATTTGAAATTAGTTTTATCTCTTAAATTATTTAAGCTTTAGCTTTAATGACCATATATCCGAATCTTAATACATCTTCCTCATCAATATACGAGAATGCCACGTACATAAGATCCTCATTGATTTTGAAAATATTTAAGTAAGCTAGATCAACTTTTTCTTCTACTGTGATTCCACCAATGTTTGTAACATCAATTTGTCCACCTTCAATGATTCCAGCTTTTCTTTCACCCTTAAAGTAAATATTTAGAGAAGAGTCACCTTCTCCCCACCAATCAGAGTACGATACACTAAGGGTGTTGTCTAATTCTTCTGATTGTTTGGTTTTAAAAGAAGTACCATATCCAGCTTGGTAGTCGTTAAACATAAAGGTTTCTCTAGATATTTGCTCAAATCCTTTTAGAACATTATCTGGGTAAGGTATAACTGTTGTAGTTAATGAAATTTCAAGTTCGTAGGTAACACCTAGATTATCAGTTACTATAACTGTAGCTTCACCTCCTTTAGTTACCGATGGACTGTATAGTTTCAGCGTGTTGTTCGTTATTGATGCTTGAATAATCTCTTCATCGCTAGATTCAGCTGCATATCCACCATTACCAAAACTAATATTATATGTTTTGTTTAATTCAGCTCCTTGAGGGATTTCAAGGCTAATTTTTGCGTCTTTAATGTTGTCTATTATAATCTTTTCTACACGAACATAAACATCTATGGTTGCAACTTCTACCAATTTGTCTGTTACAATCACTTTCGTTTTTCCAATTGCTTTCCCTGAAATTATAATATTATTTTCTTCAACATTATATTCACAATCTGCTACATTTTTGTCCACAATAAATACACTATAATCGCCATTACCTGCTAAAATTTTAACAGATTGACTTTCTATATCTTCTGCTTCTGGATCAAAATTGAAGTTGACTTCATATTTTTCTAAGTCTAGTTTATTTAGATTTAGTACAACTTCGTCTTTATCACTACTGCAGCTTGTTACTAGTAAGATGAAGCTAAGTAGTATAAATGAGAATATTGATTTTTTATGTGTTTTCATAAAATTGTTTTATTTATAGTTAGTAGAACTAACCGATTGGCTAGTTCTACAAAAATCGATTTAATCAAATCACCAGTCTTTGCTATAGAAAGGTTTATTTACGACCAATTCATCATCAAAAAATTCTTTAGCAATTGCTTGCATTGATTGCAGCTGAGAGGAGTAATTTCTTCTTGTAGGGTCCATTGCGAAAATCATATGACCACCATATCCTTGAGTACGAATTCTAGTTAAACTGTTAGGGCTTGTAATAAGGTTTCTACCATTGTTATATTCTTGTGAATAAACAGCCCATTGACTATTTTTAATATCACCATACGATCCAGATGCGTAACCTCCGTAGTCATCAATTGCCCAGTCAATGTAATCACTTGGTTTAACACCATCTACATTACTTAAACGACTCGTTGATCCAAAAGCATAAACTGCATTCATTTTGTCAGGCATTGCTTTTTTAGTTTCATATACCAATCTAGATTGATTTCCATATGTAAACCCTGGAAGATTATCTTCATTTGATTTAGAATACTCGTCATCCCAGAAAATACCATCTAAGTTATAAGCATCGCATACAGCTTTCAATTCTTGAGCAAACGCTCTAGCTGTATCATCTGCAAGGCTACTAACGCCTGCAACGTCATGATTACCTAGAATACCAAGCAATACTTTTATACCTCTATCTTGAAGAGGTTTCAAATATTTCTCTTTATTATCAAGTAAATGTTGAACATTTGGGTTGTTGTGATTGAACACACGCCCTGTTTCTGCATTATAATTAATATTGCCAGAGAATAGAATAACAATGTCTACTAATGGTTTACCTGTTTTCTTTAAAGTGAATGATAGGTTGTTCAATGGGTTAGTGTCATTGACCTCCATACAGCTTATAATTTTGATAGCAGGACCAGTAATATTACCTTCACTATCTGTATAGGGTGGTTTTGTAGCATCAGGAAGCTTTGTTAAATCTCTTACGTAGATAAAATAACCTGCTGCTTTACCAACTTTAATTGATTCAGAGCTACTTCTAGTTTTTTCTTCACCACCTAGCAACTTAGCTGAAAGTGGAATTACGTAGGTAATGTCTGAATCTAAGTCTGAGCTAGACTTAATAAGTACCTCTAGTGCCGAAGACTTTTGCTCAGTACTATTAATTACAACTTTACCATCATTCGACAGTGTAAGAAATTCTTCAGGAAAAGGAATGTACTTTGTACCTTTAACTTCATTGTATCGAGATAAACTTTCTACGTCATAATAATACTCTGCCTCAACTGTTTTTGAAGTTGGTTTAGTCAGGCTCAAGAAAAGTTCAGCTTTATTTTCATCACGGAATTCGACGAAATAGTTGCTTGCTTTATTATTCGAGTTAACTGTAAATGCTACAGGTTGATTTGTAACTACATGGTGTTCCTCATTAACAGGGCTAGCCATGATATCATCATTATCGCAGCTACTAAATAGTATTCCAGAGAAAACTAACGATGCTGCAAAAAGCTTATATATGTTTTTAAAATTTGTCATAGTGCTTTAAATATTAGTTATTTAGCAGGTTCTGGAAGTGTAACCGCTTTCCATGGTAAATCTTTATAAGACCCTAAGTCGTTACCATTTTCGGTGTGGTCTTTAACAATATTCCCCAAACCTTCATCAAATTTCCAGTAAGAAACTAACCCTTCACTTGTAGGTTCAACAGAGTATGGGTTTGCTTTGATTTCTTCTGCAGTACGAACTTTATTCCAAATTCTACATTCAGAAATATCACCAGCTAACCATCTATCATTGTTGTAAGATTTACCAATATAGAAACTACTTGTACCAAGGCTAATAGTACCTAGGCGTTTACTACCTTTTGATTGCTCTTTTCCATCAACATATATAATAAGCTCATTATTTGCCGAATTATAAGTCACAGCAATATGAACCCATTGATTAGTTGGTAACCCTTTGCTTGAATCTCTATCTGGGAAGTTACCATTGTTAGTGGCTAATTGGATTTGATTTCTTTCAAAGTTAGCATCGCCTAGACGGATTAAGAAATAACCTTCGATTCCCATTACAGTACTAATTTCACCGTTATTGAAATCTCTAATTCTCACCAAAGCTTCTAATGTCACTTCACTTAGATTATTCGCAACACTTGCATTTTTCCAAGTTGGCTGTAAGAAGTTTTTTTCAATATCGGCAACTACGTTAATTAAAGCAGCACCTTTAAATACGTAAAACGTTGTTTCTGCACTTTTCAAAAGTGCAAGATTAGGGCTTTTTACAGTTACCGGTAGAACGTATACTTGCTCTCTATCCAATTGTGTAATGTTTTGGAAAGCTATTGTAGCTACCGACGACAAGACAGCACCAGGTTTAATACTTACATTTGCATCTGTAATGGTATAAAAATCTGATTCTAGAAATATAGCTTTCTCACCATAAGATTGGTTGAAAGTATTTACTGCTGCTTGATTAGGAACAAACTCAAAGTTGAGTTCTTGTTGTTCGGGCATTGCTATAGCCACTTCAAGTGTTCTTACTTCGCTATTTGCCGAAGGTTTAATAAATAAGTTTTGGACTTTATCACCTCCAGCAATGTATCCTTTATTGCTAAAGTTGCTATCATTGCTACAACTTGTAAATACAAGTGCCGCAGCCATCGCTATTATAAAGTGTATTTTTTTATTTTTCATGTTGATTTATTTTAAAGAAGGATTTAAAATACTAATGGCCTCACGAGTGTGTGCATAGATTCTAGGATTGGTGTAATAGTCATTTTGAATGTCTATAATACCAATACCAGCAACAGTATAGTTGAAATTTCCAGTAGCAAGTGTTGCTGTAGAAATTAGAGCTACTGATTGATCTGCCCAATATCCAATTTTAGGCTCTTCTGGATCTCTTGAAGGTAATTGAGCAGTCATAATGTATCTGTCTGTTGGTATTCCTTCTCCTGATGCACTTGATATTGTATACTTTATTGACGATTCATTTGTGTTATTATGAGTCGGAACAATAATGTGTTTACAGTTTTCCAAAATTGATCTATTAATTAGGTTTTGTGGCAAACCAGCATAAACAATGTATTTATCTTGGTGAGCATTTATCCAACCATTGATAAAACCTAAGAAAATAATTTCACTTTCAGTGTACTCCTTTTTTTCGGCAGGCTTCATGTGTAAGCTACTCTTACCTATATACTCCACAGAAATACCGTCATAAGGATAGTGATTGGCAAGTCTTAAAAGAGCAGGAATCTTATGGGTAAGATAACTGTTAAGATCTTCTATTTCAACAATCTCTCCTGTTTCCTCTTCAATTTCTAAAGCTCTGTCCACAAGAAATTTATGCTCTTTCTTAAGTTGATCAATATTGATAGCATATAGCACTTTTGTACCTTTAGTTTTTAATTCGGCAATTTCTAATAACTCTCTTTCGTTTAAATCTTGAGGAGTTGAAAGAATGGCTACATCCACACTATCTGGAATATTATTAAGGTGTTGAGGGCGAATTGTAGCGTTCTTTTGGCTATTGTTTACCCAAGCATAAACATATTTATGATCAGATTCTTTATAAGCTTTCAGATTTTCAAGGTATTCTTTATATAGTTCAGGGTTTTGTTCCTGAATATTTGGGTATTCTGGAGTTAGAGGTTTAAGATCATTCCAATCACTACATGATTGAAAAGTAAAACCTACGCAAAGACCAGTAAGCAGCAATATTGATTTTTTAAATAAATTCATATTCATAGTATTTACGTCATTAATTCTTTTTAGTCCACCATAAATCAGTGCCCATATTATCGGGTCCAATCAATAGGTTGCTAATAGCTTCTTGTAAGTGGATTTCGTTCTCTTTATACTCAGTAACAGGGTAAGCTAATCTTCTAGCCATGCGTGAGCTAACAACATCACCACCACTTTTGTTATCAACAGCTTCCATTAGTTTAGGATAACCTGTTCTTCTATAATCAGCCCAAGCTTCAAGACCTAATGGGAAGTTTGCAATCCATTTTTGTGTAATGATTTTTTCCAGTTTAGTTTCCATGTCAGCTGCTTCATTCCATTTAATGGTAACAGTACTTGGTGTGCCTTTATATGAGAAAAATCCTTGAGGGTCCTTGTAATTTGTAACGATTCTAGTTGCATTGTTTATGTATGCTTCTGCACCTGCTACAGACCACTGTTCAAATGATAGTGTAATACCTTCATTGTATAATTGTTCGGCAGTTCCACCCATATTCCATCCTTTAATTGCGCCTTCTGCACGCAAGAATGCACTTTCGGCAGCATTCATCCAAAGTAAGTGGTCTGTAATGCTAACTTTCATATTAGAGTACATTCTGTAATCTCCTTGAGGAACCAGAACTCCATTTCTTAATCCATAATATCCGTTAACAATTGGTTTTTCTTCTACCATTCCTTTGAACGTAGTTTCTGTGAAATATGCACTTCTTCTAGGGTCATTAAATCCATTCATGTAGTTTGTAATGTCCGCAGAAATTCTAGAGTCTCCATCATTATAGTCATACATAACCACTTTGAATGGATTCTTTGTCAGTGAATAGAAAGCATTGTCTTTATTGCTTGACATGATTCCTATTGGATGATTTACAGCTTCTTCAGCTTTTTGTTTAGCTAACGTTTCGTCTGCATTACTGATACGAACAGCTAGTCTTAACTTCAAGCTATTTGCAAATTTAATCCATGGTATAACTTGACCTCCAAAAACTTTATCCGCTTGAGGACTGAATAATTCGTTTTGGTGTTCTTCAAGATATGCAATTGCCGTATCTAGCTCTTCGAACATTAATGTGTAGATATCTCTCTCTGAATCATATGGTGCTGTTAATTTAGCATCTGCTCCAATTTTACTATATGGAATTGGACCATAGGTTGCTGCTACTGGAGATAGTGCAGCAACTTTTGTAATCATTGCAACAGATAACAACATTTGATTAGGATTGTCTGTGTATTTCAGTTTTGAATAAGTCTGATATACAGCCGGTATAATGTCATTAAAAGTGGCTTGATTCCAATGTTCTTCTGGATTGTAAGTTGAGAACTTTTGTTTAAATCCATCATTAGAATCAGCTAAATACCCCCCAAAAGAACCTCCTAAAAGGCAATTGTTGAATTGGAATAAGTTTGCATCAGCAGGTATTACATAGCCTTGCATTTCAACCAATGGTGCTCTATAATTATAGTCATCAGAAGTAATGTCTTTATCCGTAGCGTCATACGGATTTGTATTCATATCTTCAAAATTAGAGGTACATGCACTAAAAGTACATACAGCACCAAATAATATTGATTTTAGTATTGATTTATTCATTGTAGTGTCTTTTAAATATTAAAATTTAAGTCTAACGTTGAATCCGATATTACGGGTACTTGGCATCATAAAGTAGTCTATGCCTTGGTAGTAGTTGCCTGTAGAAGCTACAGATTCTGGATCAAATGGAGCTCTGTTATAGATCATCCAAAGATTTTTACCAACAACCGATACCGTTAGGTCTCCAACATTCCATAGTTTGTTTTTGGTAAATGTATACCCCAGAGAAGCTTCTTGTAAGCGTACGTTTGTTGCACTATAAGTATAATATTGTGGCATCCCTGATTGACTACCAATTGCAGTAAACCATTTTTCTGGATCCATAACATCTCCACCGTGAATTACAACTCCTCCAGCTTGTCTAGCATCTGCAGAGTATTTAGATACACCGTAGTTGTCTAATGCTGCTTGAGTAGCAGAGTAGGCTACACCACCAATTCTAGCCGTTAGCATAACTCCTGCATTGAAGCCTTTGTATTTAAAATCATTTCTCCAAGCCAAATTTGCCTTAGGGAAAATAGTACCAAGTTTAATGTCGGCAGAGTTTACTGTAGTAACATTTCCGTTTTCGTCAATGAAAATATTTCCATTATCGTCACGTTTTAAATCAGAGATAGAGTATAAGTCACCTAGTCCACCTCCTTTTTTAAGAATAAATCTAGCTTTAGCAAGTCCTGCAATATCTAATCTGTCTTTATTGATATACTCGCCTGTTAAAGGATGTTTGAAGTTATCTACAAGTTCTATAATCTTATTTTTATTGTGGCTTAATGTAAAGTTTGAAGACCATCTAAAGTCTTTCCAGTCTTTATCAAATCCAAGAGCAAGCTCTATACCTCTATTTAAGACGTTACCTGTTTGAATAAAGATAGTTGTATAGCCAGAGGAAGCTGAGATTTGAGGGTCGAATGTTTGATTATACGTTTTTGTATTGTAGAAACTGAAATCTAAACTGAAATACTTCAAGAATCTAGCAGTAAGACCTACCTCCCAAGAGTTATTTGTTTCTGGTTTAAGATTATGTATAGGGTAGTTTCTTTTAAACATACTCCAACTATTGGTTGCATCATTCCACGCATAAGTTGGGTTTGCTAAGAAACGACTAAATGGTAGACCAACCGATGCAAATGAACTTCTAATTTTTAAGTACTCAATTTGCTTCGGCATGTTAATTATTTCAGAGAGAACAATTGACGCACCAAAAGATGGATAGAAGAATGATTTCTTTGAAGAGTTTGGACCTGCCAGTTGAGAAGGCCAGTCATTTCTACCAGTTACAGTTAAGTAATATGCTCCTTTGTATCCAACTTCTGCACTTGCGAAGATAGATTGGGTTTGCTCATGCCATCCTTGTTGAATACGTTTTGTTGTATTATTGTCAAGTTGGAAAACATTGAATAAATTTGGAATTCCTCCTACTGCAATAGGACCTCTATTTTGAATAAGATCTTCTCTTAAGTCAGAGTATGAAGTACCAATATTTGCTTGAATAGAAATTTGATTTTCAAAAGTTTTACTCATGTTAACCAATAAGTCTGCATAGGTTTGCTTATTCTTTTGTGTGGTAATACCATATAGACCATTGTTTGAACCTTCAATAAGTGTTTTATTTGAAGTTGCATATAGTTTCTCTGTAAAGTCATTAACCGAATTGTCAATGCGGACACGTCCAGACACATTAAGCCAATCCAAAATGTCATAACTTAAACCTGCATTAAACATGTAACGATCTTTCTTGTTTTCACGTAAGTTACGGTTAGCAATCCAGTATGGGTTTTGACCTGTAAATTCGGCAATACCATATGGCCAGTGTTGAGTCATAATTTTTCGTGAAGCATCATAACGCTCATACATTTTGACATCATTCCAGTCGTTACCTCTAGGAAATAAATAGGCTGTAACCAAAGGATTTGAATATACACCTTGATTTACCATATTTAGGTCGTTTTGCTTAATGTAGCTACCACCCACATCTAATGTCATTTTATCTTCCAAGAAAGAAGTTGTATTTCTAAATGTGAAGTTGTAACGATTATACTCATTATTAGGTGTGATTCCAATAGAGTTTACAGCAGCTGCCGAAAGATAAGTTTGATTTTTATCTGTACCTGTTTGGAAAGAAACAGCCTCTGTAGCTACAACGCCAGTTTTAAAGAAATCGTCTTTTGGATTGTAAGCATTGCGGTTTACATCGTTAAGCTCTTTACCCCAGCTCATATCCTTAGCATTCGATTTACTTCCTGCTCCGTATGAATTTTGGAACTTAGGCATTTGATATGCAGATAAAAAATCTGTTGATTGTGTAACAACGATGCTTGTTTGTCCAGCTTTACCTTTTTTTGTGGTAATAACAACCGCACCATTCGCTCCTTGACTACCATATAGAGCAGCTGCTGCTGCACCAGTTAGAACAGACATTGACTCAATGTCCTCTGGGTTAAGGTCTGCAATTGATTCCGTAGAGCCAGAAGAGTTAAACTCTGTGCCACCTTCTTTTGCAGTATTGTACATTGGAATACCATCAATAACATAGAGTGCGTTACTTGATTGGTTGATACTTTTAGTACCACGCATCACTACTTTAGTTGCTCCACCTACGCCAGACGAACTACTATTGATTGTAACCCCAGCCACTTTACCATTTAAAGAGTTCATGAAGTTGGCATCTTTATTAGTTAGTAGTGCATCCGATTTTACTTCCTGTACATTATAACTTAGTGCTTTTTGTTCACGTTTTATACCAAGAGCTGTAACTACTACTTCGCTTAATAGTTGCGTGTCTGTATTAAGATTAATGGTATAGTTTGTTTTATCAGTAATGGTAACATAAGTAGTTTTGTATCCAATATATGATATCTCAAGGACATCTCCTTTTTTTACATTACTAAATGAAAACTCACCATTGACATTTGTAATTGTTCCAGCAGTACCTCCTTTAATAGAAATATTAACACCGATTAGAGGTTCATTATCAGCTTCTCTGTCGATGATAACACCTTTAATTGATTTGTTTTGTACTTCTTGTTGTGTTTTATCTACAATCATGATGTAATCTCCATCAATCTGGTAGGTAAAGTTTGTACCTGCAAGTGTTTTTTCAAGTGCAACTTCTAGGGGTTGATCTTGAACATCTAGTAGGATAGGCTTGCTACCTTTTAGTCTAGACGCATTGTAAGCAATTGATTTTTTGCTTTGTTTTTCAATCTGCTTTAGTGCTTCGGTAATGGTTATTTCCCCTTTGGGAATTGTTACATTAACCTGAGCATAAAGGACTGTTTGGCATAATAGCAAACAGACGAAAGCCGCAATGGCTTTACTTTTTTGTTTTATAAAACTCATAAATACAATGTGTTAATTAAGTTTTAGTGGTTAACTATTTAAATTGTGATTTCATGCGTATTTAACGCTTACCGGATTCTAGGTAAATAATTGCTTTAAGTTTTTCATCTTGATTTTTGATTTAGTATATGTAACAAATATTATTCTCTAGTTTGTAGTTGATGTTGGACACTGTTTTAATGACTCTGGCCACTTCTTCAAATGGAGCATCTCTTCTAAATTTGAATGTATATCGGTATTCCGTATTTAAAGTTTTCCAATCGTATTGAATAGAAGTTGCATAGTATCGTTCAAGTATTGCAAAAGTCTCTTTAAGTGTTTTGTTTTGGATGGTAATTTCACCATCTTTCCAAGCTGTTATTATATTGGGTTGTACTTGTGAAAGGATGTAGTTGTTTCCATCTTTTTGATATGCCAACTGTTCGTTAGGAGTAAGAATCTTTTTGAATTTTGACTTCGGAGCTTCAACTTCAATACTACCAGAAAGGAGTGTAGTGTACACAATAGAGTCTTCTGGGTAGGCAGCTACATTGAATTCTGTTCCAAGTGCTGTAACATTTACATTCGAAGTTTTAACAATAAAGGGGTGCTTTTCGTCTTTAGCTACTTTGAACATAGCTTCCCCTACAAGATATACGCTTCTTGTTTCACCTGTAAATTCGGATGGATATAATAATGTTGTTTTCGAATTGGAGTGAACAATTGTGCCATCGGGTAGTGTGATTGTGTTTAATTGAGCTATTGGGGTGTGTAACTCTATAATATCGGTATTGATATGTCCAGAATTATTGAGTAACAAGTATAAAAGTGTGCTTGAAATGAGTACAAGTGTTGCAGCAATAGATTGCCACACCCAGATGTTTTTTGTTCTTTTATTGACGCCTAACTTAGACTTGATTTTATCAAGTGCTTCCCATGTGTCTGAAACTGTAGTGATAGGCTTTTCATTCCAAATGGCTTGAAGTTCTTCTTCTTTTTCAGATTGATGATTCTCATCAATAAGCCAACTATGAAAAGCTGCTTTGGCTTCATCATTTTGTTCTTTACTTGTAAAGGACTTGAATATGGTTTTTATGTATTTTTTCACTTTATATGTCGTTTGTTAATAGTAAGACACATAACTAAGTGCAACTACTCAATCAAAACCATAAAAAGATTAAAAAAAGTGGAATTTCCTTCAATTCTGTTAGAGCAAGGTGAATATGTCGCTCTACTGTTCGTATAGATAGGTTAAGTTTATCAGCTATATCTTTATTTGATTTGCCCTCAAATCGACTAAGTTTGAATATATGTCTTCTTTGTGGAGGCATGTTTTCGATTTTCAGCTTAAGAATTAACTCTAACTCTTTAGAATAAAGCTTTTCTTCAAAATCTGTTGTATAGTCAACAGATTCTAAGGTCGATTTAATTGTGTGGTCTTGGTACTTTTTCTCGATTAAGTTTCGACGTATTATATTAAAAATATAATTTCGAGTCATGGCATAAATATAACTATCATTGTATTCATTTGAACACCAAATTTCTGGCTGTTTCCATATTTTGATGAATATTTCTTGTGCTACGTCTGCTGCATCTTCCTCATTCTGTAATAATTTAATAGCGAATCCTTTAACTTTTGGGTAGTAGGTTAAGAAAAATTCCTCGAATAGCTCTACTGATTGATTATCAGTTTGTTTCATAATATATATTTAACAGGTTTGTTGACTCTAAAAGTAATAATTATGCCATTGTATTACTTTATTTGAGTTTTCCTCTCGTGTCTAAACTTTGGAGATTTAATTTTTTTCGATAAAAAATAATATTTACTGTGATACAATGAATTTGATTGATACTCTTAAATTAGGAGTAAATTTCTAATATCTTAATTTTTCATATTTATTTCGAATTGTTGCAAATATAATGGGTTTGGTAGACTATAAACAATAATGTTCGATATTTATGATATTAAATTTTATTATTAATATTCGAAATATTATCTTTGTCTCATTATTAATTAATTCAATAACAAATGTGATACTTTAGCTCTCGCTATACTTTTAGGGTTCCTAACCCCATTTATTATGCAGTTTTTTCAGACTGTATTTAGTATCAATTTGTATTCCATTTCCTTTATTTTATAATTTCACTGTGTATTAATATACTGCGGTTGGTTTTTTTAATGATGATTTTAAGAATGTTTATTCATGTTCTTCTGTGGTTTATCATTAGCTAATCTCTGTTAATATATGAGTGTGCACTCTTAGCTAATAAAGAGAATTTTTATCTCCCAAAGAAGACCGAGCTTCCTTTGAAAGACGACTCAGTTCTCTTTCAATGATAACTCTCTCTTCTTACTAAGAGAAAACAATGTGGACTTTGATGCTTTTGTCAATGGGTTGTTAGGTGTTTAAACCCTCAGTTTATTTGATTAAAAACGTATTTATAGATTATTTTATGAGTTTAGCAATAAAAAACTTATCTTATATTTATGCAGATGGAATGATGCTGTATAACCAACTCTCTTTAACTGTTAACGACCGAGATAAAATAGCCATTGTTGGTAATAATGGAACTGGAAAATCAACCTTATTAAAACAAATTGTAGGACAATTAGAAGCTTCTAAAGGAAGTGTAATTCTTGATGACGATTATTTTTATCTGCCTCAAGATTTTTCTCCATATAAAGATCAGCGACTAGATCAAGTTCTTGGGCTTTATGAGAAACGTTTAGCCTTGAATCGGATTTTGGCTGGAGATGCATCTGCAGAGAATTTTGAAATTCTGAATGACGACTGGGATTTGGAGGAACGAATCCATGTTGTATTATCGAAATGGGGGATTGCTTATCTGGTTTTAGAGCGAATGTTTGATACCTTGAGTGGTGGAGAGCAAATGAAATTATTATTGGCTGGAATTGAAATCAGTCAGGCGAAGTTTGTTGTGCTTGATGAACCAACAAATCATTTGGATTTTTCAACCCGAGCGCTTTTTTATCAGTGGGTAGAACGTACAAAATGTACGCTATTACTAACAAGTCACGATAGGGAGTTATTAAACCTCATGAATGGAATTTATGAACTAAATTCTTTAGGAATTAAGTTTTATAATGGGAATTATGATAATTATGAAGAGATTAAGCGTGCAGATTTAGAGGCATTGTCGGGTAAATTAAAAGGATTGCAGCAAGAAAAGAAAACGGAAATCAAAAAACAACAATTGGTTGCCGAAAGGCGGCATAAAATAGAGTCTAGAGGATATGCTCAGAGTGTGGATAAAGGCATTACAAAACTAGGAATTGATTATAGACAGAATAGAGCGGAGAATGTATCTTCTCGTATAAAAGAGGTTTTTCAATCTCGTGTTGAGGATATTGGGACAAAAATAGAATCTGTGAAAAGTCAAGTGGCACGTGAACAGGTTCTTAAGATGCATCTTGATTCTCCAAGTACCATTAAAGGCAAAGAGTTGGTGCGGGTTGAAGGTTTGAATTTTTCTTATAATAGAAGCGATTTAATCTGGGCAAACCCACTGTCTTTTGTGATTCGTCAAGGCGATAGGGTATTGATTCGTGGTGGAAATGGTAGTGGTAAGTCAACTTTACTATCCTTGTTACTAGGACGTTTATCTGCCAATATTGGGAGTATATGTAATCAATCTACTTCTGTGTTTTATCTAAATCAGCAGTATGACAGTATTGAAAATGAACTGACTGTTCTTGAACTTGCTGATAAGCACAATGATACTGCTCTTCAAGAAGATGAAATACGCTGTTTGTTATCTCGATCTCAGTTTGATGAATCGTATTGGAATCATCCTTGTTCAACTTTAAGTGGGGGTGAGAAAATGAAACTGGCTTTTTGTTGTCTACAGATAGCTGCCATTTGTCCAGATCTAATCATTTTAGATGAGCCTACTAATAATATTGATTTGAAAAGTATTCAAATTTTAACGGAAACCATTGCAGAATATAAGGGAACCTTGATTGTGGTTTCTCATGATGCTCGGTTTATCAAAGAAATATCGATGAACCAATATATTGACCTATATAAATAGAAATGATGAGCGAAATAATACCATTGACTCTGTCTTTTAATTACAATGGAGTCGAACAGACTCTACATCCTGTTGTAATTAAAAATGGAAGTCGTTTACTTTTGGTAGACGTACCGTATCCAAACCAATATTTATTGTTGGTTGAGGCTTTAGCTTTGGTTGATATTCTTATTGCTGACGTAACGGATGTCGTAATTACGCATCATGATATTGATCACATGGGATGCCTAGCACAGCTGATTTCCGAAAATCCGTCGATAAATGTTCTATCATCTGTTTGGGAAGCACCTTACATTTCGGGAATGAAGAAGTCGCAGCGTTTGGCTCAAGCTGAGGCTTTGTATGACGGTTTACCGGACGAGACCAAAGCGGGTGCACTCCTTTTTCAAAAAATGCTTGAAGATGTTGTATCAGTACATGTCGATGTTGAACTCAAAGACAAGCAGCCATTGCCCTTCTTTGCTGATGTTATGGCTATATATACTCCAGGACATACTGTAGGACATCTTTCTTTAATTCATCTATCAAGTAATTCTTTAATTGCTGGAGATGCATTAGTAGTGGAGAACGACGGTTTAGTTATTGCAAATCCACAATATACTTTGGATATGCCCGAGGCACTAGCATCAATAGAAAAGCTTCGCCAGTATAAAATTGATACGGTATATTGTTATCATGGGGGTGTCTGGCAAGGAGATGTTCACAGTGAGCTTAAACTGATTTGTAACTAATCGTTACATTATATAACAAGGTCGAGTAGGGGATTCCTACTCGACCGTATTGTTTTAATTATTGTCTGTGAAAGCATATATGGTATCGGGTGAATATTTAGCATGGTCATGATAAATAGCCCAATTTGTTAACTGGCTTAAGTCTGTCATTTGATGCATTTCACCTTTGTTTTTTTCTGGAACCCAATAAGGTTCATTAATTAGCATGATTTCTAAAGCACCTGCTTTCTTGTTTTCAACCTTATACCAGAGATGTTCAACTTTCTCTTCTTCACCAATTGTAATAGGAGTGCCTAGCTGGACTAAAAATACCCAATCTTCTTCATTTTTATGTCGTAAGAAAAGCTTTTCAAACTCCTTGAATTTTTCTTTAGCTACCTTGCTAATACGATCAATCTCCTGTTCTTTAATGACATATGTTGGATTCTGTTTTAAAGTAGAAATATAGAGTTCGGGTGATGTAACTAATCCTTCTTCAACTCCCAATATAATTCCAGATGGGCCTTGATAGGGGTTAATATCTTGTTGGCTCACATTTCTATTCTTAAAACCACCAAAAGCTTCTGTATTAAATTGTTTGATTCCATTCTCCCATCTCATCCAGCACAGGTGAATTGTTAAACCATCATAACCGAGTTCAAATTTTTCGTCTTCGGCGGGTGTGTGGTAAATAAAATCGTTTGCTATGTTGTTAAGTAGCCCAATTAATTCATTCACGCCCCCTTTAATGTCAATCATTTCCAACTCTATGGAAGAACAGCGATTTAAACCTTCTGTTCGAATCCAATAAGTTTCTGCCTCTTCGTCTTTGAGCGTTTTTATGGTGTAAAGAAAATTAGGAGAAGGCAAAGCTTTCGATGTTGTAATTTCGTCTAACCATCGTTTCGGGAAAAGTCGCTTTGAACTATTGTCTATGATTAATTCTGCATTAGGGGCTAACAACTTCATTACTAATAACTGAACAAAGAAATCTTCTAATGCATGTTTGATATTGTATGTGAATGACGATTCTAGGCTATTAGGTAAAGTTACTTCTCGCTCTAGTTCCGAAGCATCTATACTAGCATCGGCAATGTATTGATTAAGTGGTGCGGTTTGCCCAATCTTATTTAGAAGTTTAAATTGATACTCTTTGTCTTTGTATTTTAGGCTGATGGCATAGTAAATCATTCTGCGTTTACTTAGTGCAATTTCTCCTTTTGACTTTTGCTCGATTTCAACTTGATCAATATCCGAACAAGTTAACAGCCTTTCTTTTATCGTATTCATATCCAGCAATCCTTGATCTGCCGATAAGACACTGACATAGGAGGGGGTGTTATGTCCTACTCCTTCGTTTACAATTTTATATATATCTGTATTATTCATTTTCTTATGTTATTATTTCTAGGAATAGGATGCAAATGCTATGCCAAATAATAGTGCTGTTGTTAAAATAAACTGCACCTCAAAAGTTAATGTCTAACTTTTGGGGTGCAGTTCACCATTAAGAGAGTTTTTTATTCTTAATTATGATAGTATGCGTAAATTGTGTCAGGTGTGTACTGCACTTCCGGACCATATATGACCCAATCTGTCAGTACTTCTTTGGCTGGAAATGTTTT
>JASLDF010000026.1 GCA_030151635.1 Bacteroides sp.
TTGGGACATCCTCCATTTATAGTATTTAGAAAAATAAAAATTTAGTGGCTTATTCTTCTGTTGTTGATGCAGAATCAGTTGCTTCACTGTTACTTTTTCTTGAACGACGAGTACGCTTCTTAGGAGCTTTCTCTGTTCCGAAGTTATCGTTAAAGTCAACAAGTTCAATAAAACACATTTCAGCATTATCACCTAAACGGTTACCAAGTTTGATAACACGAGTGTAACCACCTGGACGGTCACCCACTTTATCAGCAACAACTTGGAAAAGTTCAATGACAGCGTCTTTGTCTTGAAGATGACTAAAAACAACACGACGAGAATTTGTCGATTCATTTTTAGATTTAGTAATCAATGGCTCTACGTATTGTTTTAGAGCTTTAGCCTTAGCTACTGTCGTAGTGATTCTTTTGTGCTTGATCAAAGAACATGCCATATTTGACAACATAGCACTTCTGTGTGACGCAGTACGACTTAAATGGTTGAATTTCTTATTATGTCTCATTATTATTCTTTATCTAATTTATATTTAGAAATATCGGTTCCAAACGATAGATTCAGACCTTCGAGCAAATCATCAAGCTCTGAAAGCGATTTCTTACCAAAGTTGCGGAACTTAAGAAGATCTGTTTTTTGATATTGTACAAGATCGCCGAGAGAATGAACCTCCGCAGCCTTAAGACAATTCAAAGCACGAACAGAAAGGTCAATATCAACTAATTTAGTTTGAAGTAATTGACGCATACGTAGTACTTCTTCATCAAACTCCTCATTACCATCACCTTCAGAAGTTTCCAAAGTAATTTTCTCATCAGAGAACAACATAAAGTGATGTATAAGAATTTTAGCAGCTTCTTTTAACGCATCCTTTGGATGTATAGAACCATCTGTACTGATTTCAAGAACTAACTTTTCGTAGTCTGTTTTTTGCTCAACGCGATAATTTTCTACAAAATACTTCACATTTCTAATAGGAGTATAAATAGAATCAATTGGTAACTGGTTAACATCAGTACAGTATTCGCGGTTATTTTCAGAAGGAATGTAACCACGACCTTTGTTAACTGTTAGCTCAATTTGCATCGTTGATTTTGGATCTAAATGACAGATAATTAATTCAGGATTTAACACTTCAAATCCAGTCAAATATTTACCAATATCACCAGCTTTAAATTCAGAAGAATTCTCAATAGTAATGCTTACTTTTTCGTTTTCAAATTCTTCAACTACTTGTTTGAATCTAACCTGTTTAAGATTAAGAATAATGTTTGTGACGTCTTCTCTTACACCAGGAACGGTAGAAAATTCGTGCTCAACACCATCAATTCTCATTGTGGTGATAGCAAAACCTTCTAACGAAGATAAAAGGATACGACGCAAAGCATTACCTATAGTTATACCGAAACCAGGTTCCAACGGACGGAATTCGAATTTACCGAATTTATCGTCCGCATTCAACATTAATACTTTATCAGGTTTTTGAAATGCTAATATCGCCATGAAATTAATTATTATTTAGAGTACAATTCTACGATCAACTGTTCTTTAATGTTCTCAGGAATATCAGTTCTATCAGGAATATGAAGGAACTTACCTGTTTTTGATGTATTATCCCATTCTAACCAAGGATATTTGCTGTGGTTGAAACCTTCTAGAGAAGCAGAAATTACTTCAAGAGATTTAGATTTCTCACGTACACCAATTTGTTGACCTGCTTTAACAGTGAAAGAAGGAATATTAACAACTTTACCATCAACAGTAATGTGTCTATGACTTACTAATTGACGAGCAGCTGCACGAGTAGGAGCAATACCTAAACGGAATACTACGTTGTCTAATCTAGATTCAAGTAATTGAAGTAAGATTTCACCTGTAATACCCTTAGCAGTTTCTGCTTTAGCAAATAAGTTACGGAATTGTTTTTCCAACACTCCATAAGTATATTTAGCTTTTTGTTTTTCTTTCAACTGAATTCCGTATTCAGAAGTTTTTCTTCTTCTAGAATTACCATGTTGTCCTGGAGGGTAGTTTTTCTTTGCTAAAACTTTGTCAGCACCGAAGATACCTTCACCGAACTTACGGGCAATTTTTGATTTTGGTCCAGTATATCTAGCCATTTTTGATTTATTTAATTGTTTATGGATGACTTAAATTTGTTGCAGCCGCGATTACCGAGAAGAATGTGTAATCCTAAATAAACAAAATCAAGTCTAAATTTATTAAGAAAAGGAATTTAAACGCGACGTCTTTTTGGAGGACGACAACCATTATGTGGCAATGGAGTTACGTCAACTATTTCAGTAACTTCAATACCAGCTCCATGTACAGTTCTGATAGCAGACTCACGACCATTACCAGGACCTTTAACATAAGCTTTCACTTTTCTTAGACCAAGATCGAATGCTACTTTAGCGCAATCTTGAGCAGCCATTTGTGCTGCATAAGGAGTATTTTTTTTGGATCCTCTGAAACCCATTTTACCAGCAGATGACCATGAAATAATCTGCCCTTCACTATTTGATAAAGAGACAATGATATTATTGAATGAAGAATGAACGTGTAACTGTCCATTTGCATCAACTTTTACAATTCTCTTTTTAGCTGCGACTGTTTTTTTTGCCATATCAACAATTATTATTTAGTAGCCATTTTCTTGTTAGCAACTGTTTTCTTTCTACCCTTACGAGTACGAGCGTTATTTTTTGTTCTTTGACCTCTTAAAGGTAAGCCAATACGGTGACGAACACCTCTGTAACAACCAATATCCATCAATCGTTTGATGTTTAGTTGTACTTCAGAACGTAAATCACCTTCAACTTTGAATTCAGCACCAATAATTTCACGGATAGCAGAAGCCTGCTCGTCGTTCCATTCGCTTACTTTCAAGTTTTTATCGATTCCGGCTTTTTCTAAAATTTTAATTGCGCTACTACGTCCAATTCCATAAATGTAGGTTAACGCAATTTCTCCTCTTTTATTTTGAGGTAAATCTACACCAACTATTCTTATAGCCATACTTAATTTATTTCTTTACAAAAATAATAAATTTATCCTTGACGTTGTTTAAACTTAGGATTTTTCTTGTTAATAACATACAAACGACCTTTACGTCTAACGATTTTACAATCGGCTGTACGTTTTTTTAATGATGCTCTAACTTTCATATTATTATTTATTTATATCTAAATACTATTCTTCCTTTGGATAGATCATAAGGAGACATCTCAACTTTAACTCTATCTCCTGGAAGGATTTTAATATAGTGCATACGCATCTTTCCAGAAATATGAGCTGTAATTTCATGTCCGTTCTCAAGCTCTACTCGAAACATTGCATTTGACAATGCCTCTAAAATTGTACCATCCTGTTCTATTGCAGATTGTTTTGCCATTTATATAATTTATTTATTTCCTAAAACTTCATCAACTAATTCAAAATTAGATAAGATTTCGGCATTATTCGGACCAACAGCAATTGTGTGTTCAAAATGAGCAGCATATTTACCATCAAAAGTACGAACAGTCCATCCATCATTATCCATCATGATACGTTTATCACCTAAAGTAATCATCGGCTCTATTGCGATACACATACCTTTCTTAAGTTGTTTCCCTTGTCCTTTACGTCCATAATTAGGAACTTGAGGTTCTTCATGCATTTCCTTTCCTATACCATGACCAACAAACTCACGAACTACACCAAAGCCATTAGACTCTGCACAAGACTGCACAGCAGCACCAATATCACCGAGACGTAAACCCGCTCTAGCTTGTTCAATACCCATATACAAAGATTTTCTGGTAACGTCAAGCAATTTCTTTGCATCCGAAGAAATTTCCCCAACTGCAAATGTAAAAGCTGAATCACCACAAAAACCATTCATGTAAGTACCACAATCAATAGAAACAATATCACCTTCTTTCAAAGGAGTATTATTAGGAATACCGTGGACAACAACATCATTAACAGAAGCGCAAATAGAGCCTGGAAAAGGTTGTCCAAGATGATTTGGAAAACCCTTAAATGTTGGTATAGCACCATGATCTCTAATAAATTCCTCTGCTACCTTATCAAGTTGCAAAGTTGTTACACCAGGTGCTATTAACTTAGCCATTTCGGCCAAAGTCATTCCAACAAGTTGGTTACTTAAACGCAATAATTCTATTTCTTCTTCTGTTTTAAGAAAAATCATATAAAAACAAAATTAATAAGCCGATACACCAGAGCGTCCACGAATCTTACCACCATCAAGTAGACCGTCGTAATGACGCATCAACAAGTGACTTTCGATCTGCTGCAATGTATCTAATACTACACCAACAAGGATAAGTAAAGAAGTACCACCAAAGAATTGAGCGAATCCTTGTTGTACTCCGAATAATTGAGATGCAAATGTAGGCAAAATTGCGATAAAAGCAAGGAAAAATGATCCCGGAAGAGTAATTCTAGACATAATAATGTCTATAAACTCAGCAGTATCAGCTCCTGGCTTAACACCTGGAATAAATCCGTTATTTCGCTTCATATCATCTGCCATCTGAGTAGGATTAATAGTTACTGCAGTATAGAAGTAAGTGAAGATGATAATCAACAATGCAAAAACAAAGTTATACCCAAAACTAGTATAGTTAATCAAAGAACCCAAGAAGCCTTCAGATTGTTGAATGCTTGGGAAAAACGAAACTACAGAAATTGGAATAAACATAATTGCTTGAGCAAAGATGATTGGCATTACACCTGCTGCGTTAACTTTCAATGGAATGTGGTTATACCCACCACCCGATTGACGATTACCAACAACTTTCTTCGCATATTGTACAGGAACTTTACGCACACCTTGTACAAGCATAATAGCAGCACCAACAATTAAAAGAAGTGCTACAAGCTCGATTAGGAACATAACTAAACCTCCACCTTTAACTTCAGAGAATCTTGTAGAAACTTCTTGAAGGAAAGATTGAGGAAGACGTGCTATAATACCTACTAAAATGATCATAGAGATACCATTACCAATACCTTTATCAGTAATTCTCTCTCCTAACCATAATATAAACATACTACCTGCTGCCAAGATAATGGTAGAGGTAATAACAAATGTTGTCCATCCTAATGAATCATTAATAGCTGTGCCAGCTTGCGCTTTAAGATTTAAAAGGTAAGAAGGAGCTTGTACTAATAAAATCATAATCGTTAAATAACGAGTATATTGATTAATCTTAGTTCTGCCACTCTCACCATCTCGTTGAAGCTTTTGGAAGTAAGGAACCGCCATTCCTAGTAATTGAATAACGATGGAAGCCGAAATATACGGCATAATTCCCAATGCAAAAATTGACGCATTAGAGAATGCACCACCCGAGAACATGTTAAGCAAAGCTAACAAGCCCTCACTAGTTTGATTCTGTAATTGAGACAAACCAGCTGGATCAATACCAGGCAATACTACAAAAGATCCGAAACGATAAATCGCAACAAATAATATGGTAATGAGGATCCGATTTCTCAGATCCTCAATATTCCATATATTCTTTAATGTTTCAATAGCTTTTTTCATTAAATTAAAGTTTTATTGCTTTGCCACCAGCAGCTTCGATAGCAGCAGCAGCAGTTTTAGAGAAACCATTAGCTTCAACTTCAATTTTTGAAGTCAAAGATCCATCTCCTAAAACTTTAACAGGTTGCGTAGCGGTAGCCAAGCCTGCTTTAATGAAATCATTAATGCCTAATTTTTCAACCTTCAAAGCGTCAGCTAATTGTTGAAGAGTATCTAAATTGATAGGCTTATATTCAACTCTATTTCTATTTTTGAAACCAAACTTAGGTACACGACGTTGCAAAGGCATTTGACCACCTTCAAAACCAACTTTTTTCGAGTAACCAGATCTTGATTTTGCACCTTTGTGACCACGAGTAGATGTACGTCCTAAACCAGAACCGATACCACGACCAATTCTTCTTTCAGACTGTGTAGATCCACAAGCAGGTTTTAAGTTACTTAAATTCATATCTAAATTAGTTTTTTTCGATTAATATCACTCAACGATAGTAACTAAATGCTTTACTTTATTTACCATTCCTAGAATAGCTGGTGTGTTTTCGTGAACTACAATTCTGTTAAGTTTACGAAGACCTAAAGCGTCCAAAGTTAGTTTTTGATCTTTAGGAGCACCGATTCTACTCTTAATTTGTTTAATTTTAATAGATGCCATATTCCTTATCCTCTAAAAACACGTGAAACACTAATACCTCTGTTTTGAGCAACCATTCTTGCATCACGAAGCTCAGCTAAAGCAGCAAAAGTTGCTTTTACCAAGTTGTGAGCGTTCGAAGAACCTTTAGATTTTGCTAAAACGTCAGTTACACCAACACTCTCTAAAACAGCACGCATAGCACCACCAGCAACAACTCCGGTACCATGAGATGCAGGCTTAATGAAAACCTCTGCACCACCAAAACGTGCGTTTTGCTCGTGAGGGATTGTACCATTAAGTACAGGAACACTAATTAGATTTTTCTTAGCAGATTCAACTGCTTTAGAAATAGCTGAAGTTACTTCACCAGCTTTACCAAGTCCCCAACCTACAAGACCATCCTCGTTACCTACAATAACAATTGCTGAGAAACTAAAAGTTCTACCACCTTTAGTCACTTTAGCAACACGATTAATAGCAACAAGTCTATCTTTAAGTTCTATATCGTTAGTATTTTTAACTCTATCTCCTGCCATAATGATTAAAATTTAAGACCTCCTTTACGAGCAGCTTCTGCTAACTCTTTTACTCTACCATGATATAAATAACCATTACGGTCAAATACTACATTTGTAACACCAGCTTCGATAGCTTTTTGAGCGATAAGCTCACCTACCTTAGCTGCTTGATCTTTATTACCAACTGAAACTTCTAATTTCAAAGAAGAAGCTGATGCTAAAGTCTTTCCTGTTAAATCATCAATGAGCTGTACGTAAATTTGCTTATTACTTCTGAATACAGTCATACGTGGGCAAGTTGTAGATCCTGAGATCTTGTTTCTAACCCTATATCTAATTTTTCTGCGTCTTTCTAATTTTGTTGTCATAATTTTCTAATTTATCAAATTATTTAGCTGAAGCAGCTTTACCTGATTTTCTACGAATTTCTTCGCCAACAAACTTAACACCTTTACCTTTGTAAGGCTCTGGCTTACGGAAAGAACGTATTTTTGCACAAACTTGACCAAGCAATTGTTTGTCGCAAGATTCTAGAGTAATAAGTGGGTTCTTGTTTCTCTCAGATTTTGCTTCCACAGAAATTGGAGAAGGCATTTGGAACATGATTAAGTGGGTAAATCCTAGAGAAAGCTCAAGGATATTTCCTGGCTGAACAGCAGCACGGAAACCAACACCTACAAGTTCTAATTGTTTTTTATAACCTTCTGAAACACCGATAACCATATTGTTGATTAAAGAACGGTATAAACCATGGTAAGCATTTTGTTGTTTACCTTCGCTTAATGGTTTTAATACAACTTGGCTATCTTCAACTGTTACTTCAATTGATGAATCTACAGTTTGAGTTAATTCTCCCTTAGGACCTTTTACAGTAACTACCTGATCTTTGATAGTTAGCGTAACGCCAGCGGGTATACTAATGGGTAATTTTCCTATTCTTGACATATTGCTCCTCCTATTAATATACGTAACATAAAACTTCACCACCAACTTTGTGTTCGGCAGCTTCTTTATTTGTTATTACACCTTTGGAAGTAGATATTACAGCAATACCCAAACCATTAATAACGCGTGGCATATCTTTGTAACCAGCATACTTACGTAAACCTGGTGTAGATACTCTAATTAATTTTTTGATGGCGTTAACTTTGTTAACTTTATCATACTTCAAGGCAATTTTAATTGAACCTTGAGGACCATCTTCTACAAACTTATAGTTAAGGATGTAGCCTTTTTCAAAAAGAATCTTGGTGATATCTTTTTTCAAATTTGAAGCAGGGATGCTAACTACTCTATGATTTGCAGTAATTGCATTTCTCAACCTCGTTAGGTAATCTGCTATTGGATCTGTCATATTAAAAATTTTAAATTAATCAGGACAACCCTGACAATATTTACATTATTACCAACTAGCCTTTTTTACGCCAGGGATTAAACCGTTAGATGCCATTTCACGAAATTGAATTCTTGAAATACCAAATTGACGGATATAACCTTTTGGACGACCAGTCATTGTACAACGATTGTGTAATCTTACAGGAGATGCATTCTTTGGAAGTTTTTGCAATTCCTCATATTCACCAGCCGCTTTCAAAGCTTTGCGTCTTTCAGCATATTTGGCTACTAGTTTAGCTCGCTTTACTTCGCGAGCTTTCATTGATTCTTTTGCCATATATAAAAATCTTTATTTAGCTTGTTTAAAAGGTAAACCAAATTCTTTCAATAATGCGTGACCTTCTTCATCTGTTTTTGCAGAAGTTACAAAGGTAATATTCATTCCGAGAATTTTAGTAATACTATCGATATTTATTTCTGGAAAAATGATTTGTTCCTCAATACCTAAGGTGTAATTACCACGGCCATCGAATTTACTATTGATACCTCTAAAGTCACGGATACGAGGTAAAGCAACACGAACAAGTTTTTCTAGAAACTCGTACATACGTTCACGACGTAACGTTACCATAACTCCAATAGGCATTTGTTTACGCAATTTGAAGTTTGAAATATCTTTTTTTGAAATTGTAGCAACTGCTTTTTGACCAGTAATTGCTGTGATTTCATTGATAGCCACATCGATGATCTTCTTATCAGCTACAGCTTGACCTAAACCTTGATTGATAACAATCTTTTTTAGAACTGGAACTTCCATTGAAGAAGAATACTTGAACTGTGACAATAATGCAGGAACGATACGTTCTGCATATTCTTTTTTTAGGGATGCAGTATTACTCATTATTTAATCTCCTCTTTTGATTTTTTTGAATAACGAACTTTAGAACCATCTTCAGAAATTCTAATACCTGTTCTTGTTGGTTTACCTGTAGAAGGATCAACATGATTTAGGTTAGAAATATGAATTGATGCTTCTTGTTTAATAATACCGCCTTGAGGATTAGCAGCACTAGGTTTAGTACTTTTAGATACTAAATTAACACCTTCAACAATCGCTCTATTTTCCTTAGTAAAGACTTCTAAAACCTTACCAGTTTTAGTTTTGTCTTTACCAGCATTGACGTATACATTATCGCCCTTTTTTATATGTAATTTACTCATTACTTAAGTCTTTTACAAATTATAGTACCTCTGGTGCTAGAGATACAACTTTCATATTTTTCAAACGAAGTTCTCTTGCAACAGGCCCGAAGATACGACTACCTCTAATTTCGCCAGATGTGTTCAACAACACACAAGCGTTATCATCAAAACGTATATAGGAACCGTCAGCACGACGGATTTCCTTCTTAGTACGTACAATCAAAGCTTTAGATACTGCACCTTTTTTAACATCACTTGAAGGGATTACGCTCTTTACAGAAACAACAATCACATCCCCTACAGAAGCATAACGACGACGTGTACCGCCTAAAACGCGTAAACACATCACTTCTTTAGCTCCACTATTATCACATACTGTGAGTCTGGATTCTACTTGTATCATAATTACTTAGCTTTCTCAACTATTTCTACTAATCTCCATCTCTTACTCTTGCTCAATGGACGAGTTTCCATAATGTTAACTGTATCGCCAACATTACACTCGTTCTTTTCATCATGAGCGTAGTATTTTTTCGTTTTAGAAACGAATTTACCGTACATAGGGTGTTTTTCTTTGAACTTAGCGGCTACCGTAATAGTCTTGTCCATTTTATTACTCAAAACCACTCCTACTCTAGTTTTTCTTAAATTTCTTGCTTCCATTAAGCTCATCATTTATTGTTAATTTCTCTTTGGCGTAAATCAGATTTCATACGCGCGATTCCTCTACGTTGAAATTTGATTTTTGCAGGGTTTTCCAAAGGAGAAATTGAATGATTGATAACCATTTGGTGTAAGTTCGCCTTTTCTGCTTCTATTCTCTCTGCTAGATCAGCAGTAGACATCTCTCTAATTTCTGATATCTTCATACGTTAAGCATTTTCATTTTTAATATCAAAATCACGTCTTACAATAAACTTCGTTGTAACCGGAAGTTTTTGTGCAGCTAAGCGTAAAGCTTCTCTAGCAATGTTATAAGGAACGCCTTCTACTTCGATAATAATTCTACCTGGAGAAACTGGGGCAACGAATCCTTCTGGTGCACCTTTACCTTTACCCATACGAACTTCGGCTGGTTTTTTAGTAATTGGTTTATCAGGGAAGATACGTATCCATATTTGTCCTTGACGTTGCATATATCTTGTTACAGCAATACGAGCTGCTTCAATTTGTCTACCGGTAATCCACTTTTCTTGTAAAGATTTGATACCAAAAGAGCCAAAAGCAAGCTGGTGACCGCGTTGGGCATTACCCTTCATGCGACCTTTTTGCTGTCTTCTGAATTTTGTCTTTTTGGGTTGTAACATAGTTTCCTAAAATTCAAATTCGATTAGCGATTATTTTTTTTTCTGCGGAAATTCTTATTATTATTATTTCCACGGCGGTTATTGCTACCTGAGTCATTAGACTGTGCAAAGTTAACGGATAGATCTCTTTTACCAAACACTTCTCCTCTACAGATCCATACTTTCACACCTAATAAACCAACTTTAGTCAAAGCTTCTGCATGACAGTAGTCAATATCAGCTCTTAATGTATGAAGTGGTGTTCTACCCTCTTTAAACATTTCAGAACGTGCCATTTCCGCGCCATTAAGACGACCAGAAATTTGGATTTTGATACCTTCAGCACCCATACGCATTGTGTTAGCGATTGACATCTTCACAGCACGACGGTAAGCAACTTTACCTTCTAGTTGGCGTGCAATATTGTTTGCAACAATAACTGCATCTAGTTCAGGTCTCTTAACCTCAAAGATATTAATTTGAATATCTTTATCAGTAAGAGTTTTCAACTCCTCTTTTAATTTATCAACTTCAGAACCGCCTTTACCGATAATAATACCTGGTCTAGCTGTACAAATAGTGATAGTCACTAATTTCAATGTACGCTCAATAACGATTCTAGAAACACTAGCTCTTGAAAGTCTAGCATTAAGGTATTTACGGATTTTACTATCTTCTAATAAATTATCACGATAATCATTTCCACCATACCAGTTAGAATCCCATCCTCTGATAATTCCTAAGCGGTTACTTATTGGATTAACTTTTTGTCCCATCTATACCTTAATTTTGATCTTCGTTAGTATTTTTAGAATCAACGAATAGCGTTACGTGATTAGAACGTTTGCGAATTCTGTAAGCTCTACCTTGTGGAGCTGGACGCATACGTTTAAGTGTAGCACCACCATCAACAAAGATTTTAGTTACATAAAGTTCGCCTGTTTCAGCTTTTCGTTCGTTTTTTTGTTCCCAATTAGCAATTGCTGAACGCAAAAGTTTCTCAACTCTTGCAGCCGCTTCTTTAGAAGAGAACTTCAACACTCCTAATGCTTTGTTAGCTTCCATACCACGAATCATGTCAGCTACATAGCGCATTTTTCGAGGTGATGTAGGAACATTACGCACTTTAGCGAAATATACAGATTTACGGGCTTCTTTACTTTTATCAGCCGATATTTTTTTTCTTGCTCCCATTATTTTTTACTTTATTTTTATTTCAATAAATAAAACCTGTTATCTCTTCTTATTACCACCATGGCCTTTGAACGTACGAGTTGGAGCAAACTCTCCTAACTTGTGTCCTACCATGTTTTCAGTAACATAAACAGGAATAAATTTATTTCCATTGTGAACTGCAATGGTTTGACCCACAAAATCTGGGGAAATCATTGAAGCTCTAGCCCAAGTTTTAACAACGCTAGCTTTGCCACTTTCAATCACAGCAAGAACTTTGCTCTCTAGCTTAACGTCGATGTATGGACCTTTTTTTAATGAACGACTCATAATTTATTCAATTAATCAGTTTATTTCTTTCTTCTCTCAATGATGTACTTAGATGAATGCTTTTTAGGAGCTCTAGTCTTAAGACCCTTAGCATACAAGCCATTACGTGATCTTGGATGACCTCCTGAAGCTTTACCTTCACCACCACCCATTGGGTGATCAACTGGGTTCATTACCACACCTCTAGTACGAGGACGGCGACCCATCCATCTAGTACGACCAGCCTTACCTGATCTTTCCAATGCATGGTCTGAATTACCAACACTACCAATAGTAGCTTTACAAGCACTAAGGACTTTACGCACTTCACCAGAAGGAAGTTTAATTACGCAATATTTACCTTCTCTAGAAGTTAATTGAGCGTAGTTACCTGCAGATCTTACAAGAGCTGCACCTTGACCTGGACGAAGTTCGATGTTGTGAATTACAGTACCCACTGGAATATTTTGTAGAGGAAGAGTATTACCAATTTCAGGAGCAGCTGTGTCTCCTGACATTAAAGTCGTACCTACTTGCAATCCATTGGGAGCAATAATATATCTTTTCTCACCATCAGCGTAGTATAACAACGCTATACGAGCCGAACGGTTCGGATCGTATTCAATTGATTTAACAACTGCTGGAACACCATCTTTATTTCTCTTGAAATCGATAAAACGATATTTCTTACGGTGACCACCACCTAAATATCGCATTGTCATACGTCCGATAGCATTTCTACCACCTGACGCTTTTTTACCTGTCACAAGAGATTTCTCTGGTACTTGCGCAGTAATTTCTTCAAAAGTACCAATAATTTTGTGTCTTTGCCCCGGTGTTGTGGGCTTTAATTTACGTACTGCCATTTTATCTATTAAATATTGCTATAAAAATCTATTGATTCACCTTCTTTCAAAGTTACAATAGCCTTTTTAAATGCATTTGATTTACCACTGATAATACCAGCTTTAGTGTAACGCACTTTAGATTTGCCACTATATCTCATAGTGTTAATTTCAACCACTGTTACATTGTAAAGGGCTTCAATTTCTCTCTTTATTTCTAGCTTGTTAGCTTCTGGACGCACGATAAAACCGAAGCGATTTTGTGCTTCAGTTAATGCTGTCATTTTCTCAGTTACTAACGGTTTAATAATAATTCCCATTATTTCAAGCCTCCTTATTTATTTAAGCTGTTATTCAAAGCAGATACAGCACTTTCTGTAAGTACAAGAACTTTCGCATCTAAAATCTTGTAAGTATTTAGATGTGAAATTGAGTCTACAGAAGTACCCTCTACGTTATGAGCTGACAAATATACGTATTTATTTTTTTCTGCAAAAATCATAAGTGTCTTTTTATCAGAAACCTTAAGATCTTTTGTAATAGATACGAATTCTTTTGTCTTTGGAGCTTCAAATGTGAAATCCTCAATAACAAGAATTGCATTATCTTGAGCTTTATAACTTAGAGCTGATCTTCTTGCTAATACTTTAGTCTTTTTGTTGACTTTAAAAGAATAGTCTCTTGGTGTTGGACCGAATACACGACCACCACCTACTAATAGAGGAGATTTGATGTCACCACGACGTGCACCACCACCACCTTTTTGTTTTCCTAATTTCTTAGTAGAACCAGCGATTTCGTTTCTCTCTTTAGTTTTGTGAGTACCTTGACGTTTGTTAGCCATGTATTGCTTAACATCAAGATAGATAGCGTGATCATTTGGCTCAATTCCGAAGATAGCTTGGTCTAACGTAACTTTTCTACCAGTATCTTCACCTTTAATATTATATACGTTAACTTCCATTATTTCTCAATTAAAACGATTGAACCTTTGCAACCTGGAACTGAACCTTTAACTAGTAGTAAGTTGTGTTCCGCGATTACTTTTAATACACGTAAGTTTTGGATAGTTACTCTATCGCCACCCATTTGGCCACCCATGCGCATTCCTTTGAATACTTTTGCAGGGTATGACGCAGCACCAATAGAACCTGGTTTACGTTGTCTGTTTTTTTGACCGTGAGTAGACTCACCAACACCACCGAAGTTGTGTCTTTTCATTACACCTTGGAAACCTTTACCCTTAGATGTACCTACAACGTCTACATAAGTTGCATCAGCAAATAAATCTACACTAAGTGTATCACCTAGATTCAATTCATTTCCAAATTCTTTGAACTCGGCCAAGTGTCTCTTTGGTGTTACTCCAGCTTTTTTGAAGTGTCCCATTAGAGGTTTTGAAACATTCTTTTCAGTCATGTCCATAAATCCTAATTGAACAGATTCATATCCGTCTTTTTCAACAGATTTAACCTGAGTAACAACACAAGGACCTGCTTCGATAACAGTGCATGGTACATTTTTACCCTCGGCACTGAAAACGGATGTCATTCCGATTTTTCTTCCTAATAATCCTGGCATTTCAGATAATTTTTAAATGATCAAGCTTTGATTTCTACTTCTACTCCACTTGGCAATTCAAGTTTCATAAGAGCGTCTACAGTTTTAGCTGAAGAGCTATAAATATCAATTAGTCTCTTGAAAGAGCATAATTGAAATTGTTCTCTCGACTTCTTGTTAACAAAAGTAGATCTGTTAACTGTAAAGATACGTTTGTGAGTTGGCAATGGAATTGGACCACTAACAATAGCACCAGTAGCTTTAACTGTTTTCACAATCTTCTCAGCAGATTTATCTACCAAATTGTGATCATAAGATTTTAATTTAATTCTAATTCTTTGACTCATAATTTTAATATAAGTTATAAAAAAACATTTATAGTAATAATTTGAGACACATAGATTAAGAGTCATTCACTAATCTATGTGCTCAAAGTATATTTTTTATTTTACAAGATCAACGCGACCGTCAACTTCTTCTAGAACTTGTCTAGCAATTGAAGGAGATAGTGCTTCGTGATGATCGTAAACCATTGAAGATGTAGCACGACCAGAAGAGATAGTACGTAAAGATGTTACATAACCGAACATTTCAGCCAATGGAACAAGTGCTTTAACGATACGAGCTCCTGAACGACTAGATTCCATACCTTCAACTTGACCACGTCTTTTGTTCAAGTCACCGATGATGTCACCCATGTATTCTTCTGGAGTTACAACTTCTAATTTCATGATAGGCTCCATAAGAACAGGACCTGCTTGAGCAGCTGCACTCTTATAAGCTTGGATAGCACAAATTTCGAAAGATAATTGGTCAGAGTCAACTGGGTGGAATGAACCATCAATCAATCTAACTTTCAATGAATCTAACGCATAACCTGCAAGCACACCATTCTTCATAGCAGTAGTGAAACCTTTTTGTACAGATGGAACAAATTCTTTTGGAATGTTACCACCTTTGATTTCGTCAACGAATTGAAGACCACCTTCAGTAAAGTCAGCATCAACTGGACCTACTTCAACGATCATATCCGCAAACTTACCACGACCACCAGATTGTTTCTTGTATGTTTCACGAAGTTGAACAGCTTTTGTAATAGCCTCTTTGTAGTTTACTTGAGGGCGACCTTGGTTACACTCAACTTTAAACTCAGTTCTTAAACGTTCGATCAACACTTCAAGGTGAAGCTCACCCATACCTGAAATTACAGTTTGACCTGATTCTTCATCAGATTTAACAGTAAAGGTTGGATCTTCTTCAGCAAGCTTAGCTAGACCATTAGAAAGCTTATCCATATCTTTTTGAGTTTTAGGCTCGATCGCGATACCAATAACTGGATCTGGGAATTCCATTGACTCAAGAACGATTGGGTAAGACTCATCACACAAAGTATCACCAGTGTGAATATCTTTGAAACCAACACCAGCACCAATATCACCAGCACCTACAGCTTCCACTGGGTTTTGTTTGTTTGAGTGCATTTGGAAAAGACGAGAAACACGTTCTTTCTTTTCCGAACGAGTGTTGTAGATATAAGAACCTGAAGCTACGACACCAGAGTAAACGCGGAAGAATGTCAAACGACCAACATAAGGGTCAGTAGCAATCTTAAACGCTAAAGCTGCTGTTTTTTCGTCTTCAGAAGGTTTTCTTACTTCCTCTTCGTTAGTATCAGGATTAATACCGGTAACGGCATCTGTATCAAGTGGAGAAGGCAAGAAAGCACAAGCATAATCTAACAATGTTTGTACACCTTTATTTTTGAAAGAAGAACCACAAAGCATTGGAACGATAGCCATTTCAATAGTAGCTGCTCTTAATGCTCTTAACACTTCTTCTTCTGTAATTGTTGATGGATCATCAAAGAATTTTTCCATCAAAGTATCATCAAAATCAGCAACAGCTTCAAGCATTTTTTCTCTCCACTCGTTAGCTTCATCGATTAAGTCAGCTGGAATCTCTTGAACATCGTAATCAGCACCCATTGTTTCATCATGCCAATAGATAGCTTTCATTTTAACAAGGTCTACTAAACCTTTGAAAGTATCTTCTGCACCGATAGGCACAACAATTGGACATGCATTAGCACCTAACATAACTTTCATTTGGCGTACAACTTCGAAGAAGTTTGCACCAGAACGGTCCATTTTGTTAACGTAACCAATACGAGGTACTTTATATTTATCAGCTTGTCTCCAAACTGTTTCCGATTGAGGCTCAACACCACCAACCGCACAATATGTAGCAATTGCACCATCAAGAACACGTAATGAACGCTCTACTTCAACTGTAAAGTCAACGTGTCCTGGAGTGTCAATTAAGTTAATTTTGTAAGTATTATCATCGTACTTCCAACGAGTTGTTGTAGCAGCAGATGTAATAGTGATACCACGTTCTTGCTCTTGGGTCATCCAGTCCATAGTAGCACTACCATCGTGAGTCTCACCAATTTTGTGAGTCAATCCTGTATAAAACAAGATTCTTTCCGAAGTTGTAGTCTTACCAGCATCGATGTGAGCCATGATACCAATATTTCTTGTAAAATGTAAATCTTGATGTGACATATTAGAAATCTAATAAATTATTAATATTCTTTGCGTACACTATTTTAGAAACGGAAGTGAGCAAACGCACGGTTAGCTTCAGCCATTCTATGAACTTCTTCTTTACGCTTGAATGCAGCACCTTGTTCATTATAAGCATCCATAATCTCTGAAGCTAGTTTATCAGCCATTGTTTTACCTGCTCTTTTACGTGCAAATAAAATAAGGTTCTTCATTGAGATAGACTCTTTACGAGCTGGATGAATTTCTGTAGGAACTTGGAAAGTAGCACCACCAATACGGCGAGACTTAACTTCTACAAGAGGAGTTACGTTATCCAAAGCTTTTTTCCAGATTTCCAATGAAGTCTTTTCTTCATTAGCCATCTTATCAGCTACAAGATCTAGTGCTGAATAAAAAATCATATATGACAAGTTTTTCTTACCGTCATACATCAAGTGGTTTACAAATTTTGTAACCTTTAGGTCATTAAAACGTGGATCTGGAAGAACTACACGTTTTTTTGGTTTTGATTTTCTCATTTTTGCTTTTGTATTGTTTTGTTTATGGCTGTCAAAAAAATTCTTCAATATTCACGCTAGAACATTTACTCAACCTCGCGAGCTACCAATTAACAAAAACATAGTTTAAATGTAATAAACAAGAGTCTCAATCAAGAGGCTCTCATGAAATTTCGATTATTTTTTCGCTTTTGGACGTTTTGTACCGTATTTAGAACGTCTTTGGTTACGATCTGCAACACCAAGAGTATCTAAAGCTCCACGAACGATGTGATAACGAACCCCTGGAAGGTCTTTTACACGACCACCACGTACTAGTACGATAGAGTGTTCTTGTAGGTTGTGTCCTTCACCTGGGATGTAAGAGTTAACCTCTTTTTGGTTAGTCAAACGAACACGAGCCACTTTACGCATTGCAGAGTTCGGTTTTTTAGGAGTAGTAGTGTATACTCTCACGCAAACCCCACGTCTTTGAGGACAAGATTCTAGTGCTGGAGAATTACTTTTCTCTTTTAGCACAGAACGGCCTTTTCTCACTAATTGCTGAATTGTAGGCATTTCTTAATTGTTTTTATTGTTTATATATTTATTATTTATTTACTTTCAACTACTTATAATCGGGGTGCAAAATTACGAATAATATTTTAATTATCCACAAACTATCACTTTTTTTTATCTAAGCCTCCCCTCTTACACCGGAAATATGAGGAACTTGCTGTTCTTCTTCTAAACGAATGGCTCCAAACGCCTTTTCGTAATCAGCAACTCCTTGTTGCAAAATATACATCAGTCGCTTTACGTGCTCGGGAGCTAAAATCACTCTAGATTTTACTTTTGCAACTGGCGAGTTTGGTATTAATTGAATAAAATCAAGAATAAACTCCGATGAAGTATGGGCCGTATATGCCATATTTGCATAAGTACCATCTTCCAGGGATTCATCTACAACAATCTTCAAACTATTTTCCTGATTTGCATCCATAATAATATAAAATTAAGTGATTTTTCTAAGTTAGTGATATTTACGAAAAGTATTGTTTCTAAAACATTTAATAAAATAAAAAAGAGAAGAATTACTAACTCTCCTCTTTTTCTATATTACATAACCATGTTTTAATCTGGATACATTTCATTAATTAATTCTTCGTAGTTTTTGGCTACAATAGGTCGTTTAATTTTCAATGTATTCGTCAACTCCCCTCGTTCAAGACTAAAAGGCTCTTCTAATAAAACAAACTTCTTGATTTGCTCATAGTAAGCAAAGTGTTGTTGAAGCGTGTCAATACGATCTTTAAACATTTTGTAGATTTGCTCATTTTGGAGCAAATCTTTACGAGATGAATAAGCGATTTTTTTACTCTTAGCGTATTCTTCTACTTTGCGATAGTCTGGAACAATTAATGCTGTTACATACTTACGTTGGTCGGCAATTAAAGAAATCTGGTCTACATATTGATCTACAACCAAACGAGATTCTAAAGCCTGAGGGGCAATATACTTACCATTAGACGTTTTAAACAGATCTTTCAAACGCTCCGTCATATACAGCTCGCCACCTTCAGAGAAGTGTCCTATATCACCCGTATGAAACCAACCATCAGCATCAATTGCCTTAGCTGTTTCTTCGGGCTTTCTATAATAACCCTTGGTTATAGTTTCGCCTTTCAATAAGATCTCACCCTCATCGCTAAAAGAAACGTGAACACCATCTAGTGGCGTCCCTACAGAGTTCAATTCATATCCAGTCTTCCATGTACAAGAAGCCGTAGCAGTCGACTCTGTTAAGCCATAACCAGTAATCATATTGATACCTACTGAATGCACAAAATCGGCTACTTTCTCTGGCACTGCTGCACCCGCAGATGGAAAGAAGTTACCATTTTCAATACCAATTGTTTTCTTTAGAATATGAAAAACAGTCTTTTCATAAATTTTATATTTTAAATGAAGCATTCTAGGAGGCTTTTTTCCTAAACGCACATAGTCTAGGTTATGCTTACGCCCCACACTAATAGCATCCATCATAAGTTGTTTCTTAACCCCTTTTGTTGCTTCAATTTTTTCAATAACACCTTGATAAACTTTCTCCCAGAAACGAGGAACACTACACATTACCGTAGGACGGATTTCACGCATGGCTGTCTGCACTTCTTGAGGAAGCAAATTCACGCACACCAAAACCCCTCTATGAATACACAAGAAAGTCCAAGCTTTCTCAAAGACATGGGTCAAAGGCAGGAAGTTTAAAGAAACATCCTTATCACTAAAATCAACCAAACGGGTGTCGTGAATCTTCAGAGCAGCAAGATAATTAGAGTGATGCAACATCACCCCTTTTGGCTCGCCAGTAGTTCCAGATGTATAAAGAATGTTAGCTAAATCTTCACCAGAAGCACGAGCTGTTCGCTCTTCAACAACATCGTTAAATTTCAAACCTTTACCAATCGCTAGCAAATCATCGAAATAAATAGATGTTTTATCACGTTCGTCAATTTTCACTGAACGATCAAAAATAATTAATTGCTTAAGAGTATCGCACAAGCCTAAAACCTTAAATGCCGCATCATATTGAAATTGCTGTCCTACAAAAAGGAAACGAATTTCTGCGTCATTAATCATGTATTGAACTTGAGATGGAGAAGATGTTGCATAAAAAGGTACAGTTACAGCACGATTGGCGAAAGCCGCAAAATCAACATACAAACACTCTGGCATATTTTGAGAGAAAATTCCAATATTCTCTGTTTCTTCTACACCTAGAGAAACCAACGCATTGGCAGTTTCTTTAATTGTTAGAGAAAACTCATTCCATGATATTGGAAACCATTTTCCCTGGTTATAATCTTTATATTTAAGTGCAGTTCTATCGCCATACTTTTCAGCTTGACGGTGAACAAGAACAGATAAATGATGATATATCATATCTTATTTTATTTTGAATTTCAGGTGCAAAGTTATAGTATAATATGAATAATTAGCTTTTTACGTCATAATTAATTGTAAAAAGCAACTATACACAAATTAACACCAATACCTAGTATATTATCTATCAGCAGTTTACAATGATATTAAATTTATTCCAATTAAACGGTAGATAAACATCTTTTTTAGGATTTATGTTGTTAAATAAAAGAAGCATTCTTTAGCTTTGCACAAAATAGAAAACAAATGAAAAATAAGAACAAACTCAACGAAGCAGTAGATTTATTGAGCAAAATGATCGAAATTCAATCCTTCAGTCGTGAAGAAGACCGAGTAGCAGACCTTATATATAGATACCTCGCCGA
>JASLDF010000036.1 GCA_030151635.1 Bacteroides sp.
AGAGGCGGGTGGGTAAGCTTACTATATCGCGCCGCTACAACCAACTACCTTTGCTGCGATCAAGCCCTGGAGGATTAATCAGGAGCTAGCCGTATAGGACTTACCCGTATTCTGCTTGCAAAGGTACACCTTTTTAAATAACCTCCAAATACTAAGAAGACTTTTTTATCAACAAATAACTTAACCTTTTGAATTTCAGTAAAATATATTTCAAACAATTTTCTTAATCAAAGCCAACATTAAGGAAATCAACTTTTAGGAAGAGAAAATATTGAATAAACGCATTTATTTATACCTTTGTCAGATATATAACTTAATAATCAATAAGAAATAACGGATGGATAAACCAGTTAAAATAAATACAAAACAGTATAGCATGTACTTTGGTGCATATTTAGGAGTTTACATGATTTTAAAATTCATACTCTTTCCTCTTGCCCTAGTTGTACCTTTTCTTGGCTTCTTCTTTATAGCTCTTACACTAGGAGTACCTTTAGTAGCTTACTTTTATACTAGAATGTTTCGCAACAGAGTTCGTGGTGGAGTTATAACCTTTGGACAAGCCTATTTCTTTACAGTCAAGGTTTATTTCTATGCAGCCTTGTTGGTATCTGTAGCACATTTTATATACTTCCAGTTTATCGATAATGGCTTTATCATGGAAAACGTACAAGCTCAACTAAACTTCTTATTAGAAGCCAATAAAGACCACGAGCAATTTGCTGAGATTGAAGCTAACTTCACTGAGTCTATCAATACGTTTGCTAATATGACTCCCAAGGAAATTACTTTTAATTACCTTTCCTTAAATATTACTTTAGGCTTCATTCTTTCATTCCCAACAGCCTTTTTAGTACGCAAATCTCCTAAATTATAAATTAACCTGATATGAATATTTCAGTAGTTATTCCATTACTCAATGAAGCAGAATCACTTCCAGAATTACAAGCCTGGATTAAGCGAGTGATGGATGAAAATAATTTTAGCTATGAAATTATCTTTATTGACGATGGAAGCACAGACAATTCGTGGAAGATAATCGAAGATTTAAGTCTAAATAATCCAGAAGTTAAAGCGATTAAATTTAGAAGAAACTACGGAAAATCCCCAGCTTTATACTGCGGCTTTGAGAAAGCTGATGGCGATGTAGTTATCACAATGGATGCTGACTTACAAGATAGCCCGGAAGAAATACCCGAACTATATCGAATGATTACTGAAGAAGATTATGATTTAGTGTCTGGTTGGAAGCAAAAAAGATATGACCCTATATCTAAAACCCTTCCAACAAAGCTATTTAATGCTACAGCCAGAAAGGTTTCGGGCATTAAAAACCTACATGATTTTAACTGTGGATTAAAGGCTTATAAAAAAGATGTCATAAAAAACATCGAAGTTTATGGTGAAATGCACAGATATATTCCTTTCCTTGCAAAAGATGCTGGGTTTACTAAAATTGGCGAAAAAGTAGTTCATCATCAAGCACGTAAGTATGGAAAAACTAAATTCGGACTTAGCCGATTTGTCAATGGGTATTTAGATTTAATAACATTGTGGTTTTTATCTAAATTCGGAGTTCGACCTATGCATTTTTTTGGATTGTTCGGCTCTTTAATGTTTATTTTAGGTTTTATTGCCATCATCATAGTTGGAGCAACTAAACTTTATCGAATTAGTAACGGACTCCCATACAGACTCGTTACGGATTCACCTTACTTTTATATATCACTAACAACAATGATTATTGGAAGTCAATTGTTTTTAGCTGGATTTATAGGTGAACTAATAGTTCGAGGGTCTAACAATAGAAATAACTACCAAATCGAGAAAAATATTTAATATTTACACATAATATGAATAAGAGATTTCATTTACTATCTACATTATTATTCAGTCTTCTAGGACTATGCATACTATTTGTAGCTTGCTCTGAAGAAAGTGACTGTTCAATGACTGCACGCCCCTATTTAGTGTGTAATTTCTACAAATATGGTGCTAGCAAAAATATAGTTAGAAGAGATACTTTACCAAGTCTTACTGTTAAAGCGCTTGAAACCGATTCTATTCTATTAAATAGAGATACCAATGTACATACATGGGATCAACCTTTGCGATACACGAAGAAAATGACTGCTTTTGTGTTGATTTATGATGAGAATCCAGAAGCACCTAATGCTCTTAAGGATACGATATGGGTTGAACATAACAACACATCATTCTTTGTGTCAATGGAATGTGGATTTCAGATGATACAAAACATTACATCGATAGCCAATTATACGCAACATAAGCTAGACTCTGTATCTCTAGTAAATTCGGAAGCAAATTACAATGGAAAAGAAAATATCAAAATTATTTTTTAGTTTAACCTTTATCATTGGGTCTTTCATTATTTGCCAGCCTCTATCAGCTGAAGAAAATGACAAAGAAAAAAAGACTAAAGATGTAGATTATGCTGAGATTCCTTTTTTCAAAGGGATATCTATTGGTTACGATTTAATGGGACCAATTTATAAAGCATACTCCGATGATTATATGAGTAACGAAATCTCTGTTGATTTTAACTTTAAAAACCGTTTCTTCCCTGTGGTAGAACTTGGTTATGGAAATGCTGATAAGTGGAGTGATAAAGGTATCCAATATAAGGCTAAAGCACCTTACATGAGATTGGGTATGGACTATAACTTCTTCTACAAAAAGAAACACAATAGCATGCTATCCTTAGGGTTAAGGTATGCATTCACGACTTTTGATTTTGACGTAGCATCACTTCCCCTAGTCGATGACCAATTTGGTGAACAAGTGGATAATCCAGGAATTTACGATGACGTATGGCAAGAGTCTGGACACTTCTCGAACAACAAGTTCTCCTCCAACATGCATTGGGTCGAATTCGTAGCTAGTGTACGAACTAAAATCTTCTACAACTTTCATATGGGTTGGTCCATTCGAGTACGTAACAAACTATCATCGAAGTCCAATACAAATGCAAACCCTTGGTATGTTCCTGGTTATGGAATATATAAAAATATGCGATTTGGAATCAATTATTCAATCATTTACACCATTCCATTTGGTAAAAAGAAAAAGTAAAAAAAGACCTTCATGAATAAGAAATTAGGTAAAAATATCATTTGGCTATTGATATTAGCCATTGGAACCATCTTTATTATCCGTAAAAACTCAGAAGTTAAATATGTCAAAGTACAAGGTGGTATTTTTGGAACGTTATATTCTATTATATACCAATCTAACGAAAACTTAAAACCTGAGATAGAAGCAGAACTTAAACGCTTTGATTATTCATTATCCCCTTTCAAAGAACAATCTATTATTTCTAAAGTCAATAGAAACGAGGAAGTTGAATTAGATAGTCTTTTCATCAATGTATTTAATCGTGCTCAAGAAATCTCTAAACTCACTAATGGTGCTTTTGATATTACCGTTGCTCCGTTGGTAAATGCGTGGGGTTTTGGATTTAAACAAGGTGAATTTCCAGATTCTCTTAAAGTAGATAGTTTACTACAATACATCGGGTATGATAAAATACAGCTGATAGATGGTAAAGTTATCAAATCTCACCCTGAAATTATTTTAGACTGTAGTGCCATTGCAAAAGGATATGCTGTTGATGTTATTGGAGATCTACTGGAAAGCAAAGGAATTAAAAACTACATGGTAGATATTGGTGGAGAAGTACTAGCTAAAGGTACTAAAGTTGATAATGAATCTTGGAAAATAGCATTAAACAAACCTATCGATGATGAGACTTCACAAAACAACGAGATTGAACTAATCCTTCAATTAAAAGACAAAGGGTTAGCGACGTCAGGTAACTATAGAAACTTCTACATTAAAGATGGTCAGAAATATGCACATACTATCAGTCCTAAAACAGGGTTTCCAGTACAGCATAACATTCTTTCTGCAACGGTCATTGCAAACGACTGTATGACAGCCGATGCATTAGCCACATCATTTATGGTGGTAGGATTAGAAGAATCTCTCACTATTTTAAAGAAAACTCCAGGCGTTGAAGTCTGTTTAATCTACACTGATAATTCAGGAAACTACGAGACTTATTTAAGTGAAGGAATTAAAGACTTAATTATTCAGTAGTATCTACAGGAATAGGAAGTAACTCTGAATTGACATTAGTCATACTAGCCCATAAGCTGTAACGAGCTTCTGGGCTTATTTTTTCCAAAGTTTTCAACATATCCCCCATCACCTTTCTATTACTATCTTTATCAAAGGGACACTCTTTCTTCAGCTTTTTAAACTCCCTTAACTTGGCGTAAGCTTCAAGATCTTTTTCTGCAATCAGACACATAGGACGGATAATTTTCATATCGAACTTACGCATCACCAACATCGGAGGCATCGTACTAAAAGTGCCTTGAAAGGTCATATTCATCAGAAGTGTAGCCAAGATATCATCCATATGATGTCCCAAAGCTATTTTATTGCAACCCAATTCACGAGCTAAAGCAAACAACTCCTTCCTTCTCGTCCATGAACAAAGAAAGCAAGGAGACTTGCGATGATCCGTACTCGCTTCAAAAGATTGTTCACGAATATAAAGAGGTACACCAATACGATTAAAAAACTCTTTCATATAGGTGTGGTCCGACTCATAATTTATGTTTGTCATCACCACGTGTGCAGCAGATATTTTAAACTTCGGCATAAACTTCTTCACCCGCTCGGCCATAAGTTCTGCTAAAGCCAATGAGTCCTTTCCACCAGAAATTCCTAACAAAATATGGTCACCATCTGCTATTAATTGGTAGTCTTTCATCCCTTGATTAAGCTTTCTGTTTAAGCGTTGAATCAACTTATATTCTTCTGAATTCTTTTTCATCCTGACATTTAATTGAGCCACAAAGATAATTCTTTCTACATTTCCACATACTTAAAATTTGTGAAGTCTTACTGAAACCTTTTTACACCTATGAAAAGATATAACAGAATGAATAAATGTGAGATATATTTACTATTTTTGAATAATACAGACAGTTAATATACGAATTAAACATCATGGTTAGATTAAAGATATACTTATTGATAGGTCTGGTTGGATGCTTTACAAATCTCAAGGCACAAACCATTGACCAAGCACGACTTTTATTTACACAACAAAAGTATGAAGAGGCAAAACCAATCTTCGAACGTTTTGTCAAATCTTATCCAAATAGTGCCAACTACAACTATTGGTACGGAGTAAGTGCATTCAATACTGGTGAAGCAGAAAAAGCAATAAAGCCTCTTGTGTTTGCAAACCGTAGAAAAGTACCCAATGCTGCATTATATCTAAGTAAAGCCTATATTCAAACGTATCAGTTTGAAGAAGCTGAAACACTGCTTACAGGATTAATAAATACTGAAAAAAGACGTAAAAAAGACACGTCCGATTTGGAATTGCTATTACATCAAGCAAAACAAAACACTAGAATGTTACGTGGATTAGAGCAAGTAATGGTCATTGATAGTGTTGTAATAGATAAAATTAATTTCCTTACTGCATTAAAGATTGGTAAGGAAACTGGCTCTTTTAATCATTTGATACCCTTTACTAAAGACTCTCTAGAAGTACGACCTACTGTTTTTGAAACGGAAAGAAGTAACGTTCGCTATTTCTCTAAAAAGAACACAAGTGGATATTACCAACTACACCAACAAAATCTAGTAGGAGATAACAATTGGAGCAAAACGGAAACTCTAAAAGGACTGGATAACAATGACTCAATCAACTTGTCATTTCCTTTTGTCCTAAACGATGGCATCACACTTTATTTTGCCTCGGACGATGCCAATAAAACTGCAGGTGGACTAGATATACTTGTAACACGCTTCAACACGGGAAGCGACAGTTATCTGATTCCCGAAAATATAGGCATGCCATTTAATTCTGTTTACAATGATTTTCTGTATGTCATTGATGAATTCAATAATCTTGGATGGTTTGTATCGGACCGTTTTCAACCCGAAGACAAAGTTTGTGTTTATACTTTTATCCCAAACAAAGTAAAGCGTACCTACGATTATGAAAATATGCCAAAAGACAAATTACGTCAATTGGCACAACTAAAGGAGATAAAACAGACTTGGACAGATACAATTGCTGTTCAAGATGCTTTAAATCGTCTAGAACTAATCAAACTTTACGAACCAAACGAAAAGAGTAATCAAAACTTTAGTTTTATTGTAAACGATGAATTAACTTACAATACGCTAACCGATTTTAAAGTTGAAGAGGCTAAAACGGAGTTTCTTAAATATCAACGAATGGTGCAAGATCTTGAAGATTTGCAAACTAAGTTGCTAGATTTAAGAAACCAATTTGGAGAAGGTAAAACTGATTTAAGACCAGCTATTCTAGACTTAGAAAAACAAGTAGATAGCAATAAATCAAACATCATTAAACAAGAAAAACAAATACGTAAACTAGAATTAAATACGAAGTAATATGGATATATTTATTATTGTTGTACTAAACATAGCGGCTATAATCTTCTTTATTTTGGAGATTTTCATATTCCCAGGAATAACGCTTTCAGCTATTGCTGGGTTAACATGTATGGCCTACTCCATATATTATGCCTTCATAAATTTAGGTACAACTGCAGGGTACACAACCTGGGCAGCATCGGGAATTATTACCTTACTTGCCATTGCCTACTTTGTAAGGTGGAAACGTATTGATAAACTTTCACTCAAAGAAAACATCACATCTACTGTTGATCGTTCTGGTGAAAGAAGCGTAAAAATAGGTGACCAAGGTGTAGCAATTACTCGCCTAGCCCTATACGGACGTGCCATGATTGATGGAAAAAACATTGAAGTCAAATCGGCTGATGGATTCATCGACGAACACCAAGAAGTGGTAGTTGATAGCATATCTAACAGCGAGGTATCTGTCAAAAAAATCAACTAGAAATTATAAACACTATTATTCATTAAACAAAAAACAAAATGGAAAATTTTATCCCCCTAATAGCCGCGTTTGTCGTTGCATTAGTCGTTATTTCAATTTTCTTCCATTATGTTCCTTTCTTCTTGTGGTTTTCAGCGAAAGTATCAGGAGTAAAAATCTCTCTGATCCAATTAGCACTGATGAGAATTCGTAAGGTACCCCCTACGACTATTGTCAAAACCATGATTGAGGCACATAAGGCTGGAATTCCAGACGTAACCAGAGATGGATTGGAAGCTCACTATTTAGCTGGTGGTCATATTGAACAAGTGGTACATGCTCTTGTTTCTGCATCAAAAGCTGAAATGGACTTATCATTCCAAATGGCAACTGCAATTGACCTTGCTGGTCGTGATGTGTTCCAAGCGGTTCAAATGTCTGTTAACCCTAAAGTCATTGATACATCTCGTGTAACCGCTGTTGCAAAAGATGGTATTCAATTGATTGTAAAGGCTCGTGTAACAGTTAGAGCTAGCATTCGCCAACTTGTTGGGGGTGCAGGTGAAGACACCATTCTTGCACGTGTTGGTGAAGGTATTGTATCTTCTATCGGTTCATCAGAAAATCATAAATCAGTATTAGAAAACCCAGACTCTATTTCTAAAGTTGTACTTAAGAAAGGTCTTGATGCGGGTACTGCTTTCGAAATTCTTTCGATTGATATCGCGGACATCGACATAGGCGAGAACATTGGAGCAACTCTTCAAATTGACCAAGCGAATGCGGATAAGAATATCGCACAAGCAAAAGCAGAAGAAAGACGTGCAATGGCCGTAGCATACGAACAAGAAATGACTGCTAAAGCTCAAGAAGCTAGAGCTCGTGTAATTGAAGCTGAAGCTGAAATTCCTAGAGCAATAGCAGAAGCATTCAAATCGGGTAATTTGGGTATTATGGATTACTATAAAATGCAAAATATTCAAGCTGATACAGATATGCGTACAAACATTAGCAAAGACAAATAATCAGCCTAGCGTGTTGATTTTTAATTAATCATATAACACATATTATCATGAAAAAGACATTCCCTTCTTCAGAATTAATTATAAACGAGGATGGTTCAATCTTCCATCTACATATCAAACCAGAACATCTTGCAGACAAAGTGATTCTTGTGGGTGACCCAGGACGTGTTGCACTTGTAGCATCTCACTTCGAAAATCAAGAGTGTAATATTTCTAGCCGTGAGTTCTGTACTATTACTGGTACTTACAAAGGCAAACGTATTACTGTGGTATCAACTGGTATTGGTTGCGATAACGTAGATATCGTAGTTAACGAATTGGACGCTCTTGCAAATATTAACTTTGAAACAAGAGAGGAAAATCCTAAATTCCGTCAATTGGAAATGGTTCGTTTAGGAACTTGTGGTGGTTTACAGCCATTCACACCAGTTGGAACTTTCATTTGTTCTCAAAAATCAATCGGCATCGACGGGTTGCTTAATTTCTACCAAGGTAGAGACGAAGCATGTGACCTAGAGTTCGAAAAAGCATTCTTAAAACACATGGGTTGGACAGGCAATATGTGTGCTCCTGCTCCTTATGTTATTGACGCAAATGCCGAATTGATCGACAGAATTGGACGTGATGATATGGTGCGTGGTGTAACAATTGCAGCTGGTGGTTTTTATGGTCCTCAAGGTCGTGAACTACGTGTTCCACTAAGAGATCCAAATCAAAATGAAAAAATCGAAGCATTCGAATACAACGGTCATAAAATTACAAACTTCGAAATGGAAAGCTCTGCACTTGCTGGTCTTTCTAAATTGATGGGACATAAGGCGATGACTGTATGTATGGTAATTGCCAACCGTTTGATTAAAGAAGCAAACACCGGTTATAAAAATTCAATCGACACACTTATTCAAACTGTGCTAGATCGTATTTAACAGACCGCATAACAAACATGTAATAAATAGGGGAATAACTCAATGAAGTTATTCCCCTATTTTATATATTTTCCTACTTTTCATAAAATTCTCGTATCTTTGCACCCATATAATAGAGCAAGATATGATGAATCAAGATACAATTTGTGCAGTTGCAACAGCCCAAGGAGGTGCCATCGGAACCATTCGTGTTTCTGGTGCAGAT
>JASLDF010000060.1 GCA_030151635.1 Bacteroides sp.
CAACTTTGGCATGGTTTGTTGCGAGCCATCGAACACACAATTGGTATTGTCTGTAAAACCATTGGCATGGCTGTGTTTGCCCGTTACCATACAAGCTCTACTTGGACCACTCAACGAGTTAGCCACAAAGCTGTTGGTAAAGCGAACTCCATCAGCAGCAATACGGTCCAAATTAGGTGTTTCCATATAACGAGTATCATAGCAACTCATCATTTGAGCTGTGTGATCGTCTGTCATGATGTAAACAATGTTCAAAGGCTTGGTTGTTTCCTTGTTCGCTTGAGGTGTACAAGCGGTAAAGCCTAACGTAGCAAGCACCCCTGCAATTGGTAAAACGTGTTTCATTTTTTCTGATGCAATCATCTATTCTATCTTTTAAATTAGTTCCAACCTGGATTTTGACTCCACTTATTCTTTGTCAATGAAATCATACGCGATTGAATGGGCAATAAATAATCACGATTCACATTAAACTGCCATCCCTTTGCGTAGTCTTTATTGTTAAATGGAATGATGTAGCGTTTTGTATCACCTTTTTTTCCAGTTAAATATAAATTATTCCCTTTATCTTGATCATAAATAAGTCGATTTCCGTAAGCACCTTCCAAGTTACTTCCTGTAAATAAAGCACCTGTAGGTGTCTGACTATGGATTAACACATCAGCAGCAGCCCATCTAAAGATATCGATTAATCGTTTGCCTTCAAAAGCTTGTTCCACCCTTCTTTCACGGCGAACAGCTTGAATATACTTATCTAAAGATTTAAATGCATAATCCTCGTTGGTATTGTATTCACGATCAAAATCTAGACCAGGCATACCCACCCTGTCTCTTAATGGTTGAATCGCACCCTTTATCTCTGTTTCATATTTGGCACCACCCAACTCAGCTAAAGCCTCTGCATAGTTCAATAGCACATCGGCATATCTAACTTGAATTGCTGGAGTTTGACTCTTACCTTCTCCATCAATAGTTGGCTCGTAGGTCGTATTAAATTCAACATATTTAAGAATACTATATCCAGTTGTGTTTTGGTCGTAACTATTACCGTCCAACGGAGGAAGCTCAAATATATATTGGTTGTTTGGACGAAGCACTTGTCCTGGAAGACAAATCGTTTGAGCTAATCTTGGATCTCTCGTATCTTGTGCCAGTTCATCACCATAATTAATTTCCAATTTGGTTTTCATATCGGTAGTTAACGCTTTTCCATCAGTTGTCAAATAATCATCAACCATTGACTTTGAAGCCCCCATAATTCCACCCCCTTTATTTAAATATCTCGTTACTGAGTGACCAATATTGATGGTAGCATCGTACTTCTTCCACCACAAAACTTCTGGGTTTGAAGAGAGGTCTAGAGTTATAAAAAGGTCACGATATGCAGTATTCACATCACCATTAGAAATACGCCAAACACCTCTATCCATTACCTTTTTAGCAGCATCTTTAGCTTGCTTAAAATAGCTATTGATTTTATCATCAGTGATATTTTTATCATAAAATGGGGTACTTTTCATTTTATGATACTTTTCCCAAGTTCCTTCAAAAAGAGCAAATTCACTAATAAAAGCAAGTGCTATATCCTTGTGAATTCGCATTGAAGCACTATTATCCTGAGTTCTCAAATTCTCTACAGCGGTGTTCAAATCTTTTAAAATATTATCTGCAATCACCGTTCTCGAATCCCTTGCTCTTTCCATTTGTTCTTGAACAGGATCTAATACATCAGTAACCCAAGTTAACTCCCCATAATCCACAAACATTTTATAATAATAAAACGCTCTGAAAAAATAAGCTTCTCCAACACATTGGTCAAAGTTAGGTCCGGACTCCTTGCAGTTTCCTAGGTTATTAATTAAGAAATTAAGATTCCTAATTTTGGTGTAGTTAGTCAATTTTACTGCATTATTTTGAGATAGTTCGCCTGCCAACCTCGTATTTATCACGTTGCCAATTAAGTTATCACTATCCAAATCTCCAAAAGCAATGCCAGATGGATCCCCCACGAGGAACGATTGGCCACGTGGTGCTGATTCATAGAATTGATTTAAGTATTTATTGATTTCTGCTGTAGATTGAAATGCCACAGCAGACGATAACTCCCCCTCAGGCATTTTATTTAAATCGAAACAACTTGATAAGGTTACAACTAACCCAATCAATAATGTCATATGTATTTTTTTCATAATAATTTTCATGATTATAAGTTAACAACAAGACCCACTGATAATACCTTATTCATCGGATAGTTTTTACCCGATTCACTTGTGTAGCTATTACCTGTGAATATAGCCTCTGGGTCAAATATATCCGAGAGTTTAGTTATTGTCCATAAATTCTCTCCCGAAAAGAATACTTGTGCTTTATTCAGTCCAACTTTGTTTACCCATTTAGATGGCAGATCATAACTAATAGTTATATTCTTCAATCTGCAATATGCTGCATTTTGAAGGTACCTATCGGATACTTGAGACGTTTTGTTTCTAAACTTTCCAATTGCACCCGCACCCGCAGTATATGGTTTTGGATAATATGCATTCGGATTGTCTGGTGTCCAATAATCTAAGTGCTCTTTAAACACAGTTACTTGAGCATAAGGACCTGTTCCCCAGAAGTAAACCGTTCCCATATTAGGAGTCCAATCTCTTTTACCAACACCTTGGAAAAGAAAACTAAATGATAACCCTTTCCAACTAATAGCACCATTGAATGTGTATTGATATCTTGGAGTAGTGTTACCAATAACGGTCAAGTCACCCATATCGTTCGTAGTATTGTCTCCATTATTTACTTTACCATCGTTGTTTAAGTCTCTGTATTTCACATCTCCAGGTGTCCAATTTAAACCAGATAGGTAAGACATATCATGCGTACTATTGTAAATGTCAGCCTCTTCTTGAGTTTGGATTAATCCATCCGTACGATATCCCCATATTTCACCTACTTTCTTTCCAACGTACCAGTTGTCTTGTGGCTTAGTTCCAGTCGGATTTTCGTATTCAGTAACTTTTGATGTAGCATCTGCAATAGAAGCTCCAACAGAATAGCTTATATCCGAATTAATAGTACCTCTATATTGTAAAGACAATTCCCAGCCTTTATTCTTCATTCTTGCATTGTTCGTATTCGGAACATTTGCACCAAAAATATCTGCCAAATCTGCCGAAGGGCCAAGCATATCCTTCGTATCTCGTTGGAATAAGTCAAATGTACCGGTCAGAGAGTTTCCGAAGAAGCCAAAATCCAATCCTATATTTCGACTCTCAACTTTCTCCCAAGTAGTATTAGGGTCAACTACTCCAGGAGCATTGATATACATATCACGACCATCATTGAAGAAGTAATTTCCTAATGGATTAACTCCCATTGTAGATGAGAATGTATAGAGACCAGCACCATTCTGGTTACCCAATAATCCCCAAGAACCTCTTACTTTTAAATTGGAAAGAATATCAGTAAAGTTCTGCATAAAAGATTCTCTAGCCACATTCCAACCTAATGATACTGACGGGAAGAAACCCCATCTATTATTGGAATCAAAGCGAGATGAAGCATCATATCTCCCATTAACCTCTACAAGGTACTTACCTTCATAATCGTAATTAATTCTTCCGAAAAAGCCTCGCGTAGCCCATCCTGTCCTAATATCCTTAATCTTTTTATCCCCAGTACTCAGGTTCAATCCAGGATTCGTTGGAGAGATTAAGTTTGTAACTTGGTTAAATAAATAGCTGTAGTTGTTATCCTCTTCTTGGTAACCTAACATACCTGTGAAGTTATGTTGATCATTGATAGAGTAAGTGTAATTCGTGTATAAGTTGATTGTCTTATATCTATTTTTATTCATATTACGTGTAAAACTACCATCTTCTGAAACACCTAGCTCCCCTCTAGTACCTTTATACATTGTAGTATTGTCTGCACCTGGAATCAATGGAGCAACGTTTAGGGCTTTATAATCCGAATTGTTTTGTTTATAGGTGTAATCTAAAAATATTCTCCAATCTTTTAAAGGCTCTACTTCAAAACCGGTAGTGATACTAAAGTTATCTCTATCATTTTTTGTTGAAGTACCACTTTGTAAATAAGGAATCATAGTCAATTCCGTAAAATTACCATTTGGATCTCTTTCATTAACAGTAGGTCTAAAACGAGCTAAAGAGTGATAAAACCCATCAGAAAGGCCACCTTCGCCGAATGGACTTTTGTCTTTCGAATGCATATATTTGGTGTTTACTTTCATCTTCAACCAATCGGTGATTTGAGAGTTCATACTTGCAGTAAAATTGAATCGGCTATAGTTCATATCCGCATATTTTAAGATCCCTTCTTCGTCATATAGACCCCCCGAAACATAATACTGTGCACTCTTACCACCACCACTCACACTCATGTTGTGATTTTGCTTGAAGGCGTAGTTTTTATAATGAAGTTTGAAGTAATCCACATTTCCTACACCTTTGGCTGTGTTTTCAAATGCACCAACCAAGTTGTTTTGATTCCCCAATTCGGCCCATGGATCTACGCTAGAAGGATCTTTCATATAAGACTGAAGTTGATCTAGTTTTTCTGGACTGTATTGTTGAGCAACTCCCGCATTTCTACAAGCCTCATTGAAAAACTCTGCAAAATCATATGCATTAGCCATCTTAGGCAATACTGTTGGTGCACTCCATCCCGTACTTCCTTGGTAGCTTATTCTCATTTTACCCTCTTCTCCTTTTTTGGTAGTTACGAGAATTACACCATATGCAGCTCTAGCACCGTAAATAGCTGATGCTGCAGCATCCTTTAACACTGATATATTTTGAATATCATTCGGATTGACATCAGAAAGGCTCATTTCAACACCATCAACCAAAACGTAAGGATTAGCTGTGTTAGATAAGTTTCCTTGTCCTCTCAGGGTAATTGAACCTGCCGCACCTGGACGCCCTGAACTATTATTAGAAACAGTCAATCCTGGTACCAGCCCCTGCAAACTCTGTACAGCATTCGCAACTGGACGGTGTTCAAGATCCTTTCCATTTACAGATGATACAGATCCTGTTAAATTCACTTTTTTCTGAACTCCATAGCCCACCACAATAACCTCTTCAAGTTGCTCAGTATCCTCATTTAAGACTAACTGCCCAAGATTGGTATTCTTGGCAAGCTTTATCTCCATGTCTTTGTAACCAATAAAAGAAATTAACAGCGTGTTTTTATCTGTTGATTCAATTTCAAAATTACCATCAACATCCGTAATAGTACCATTAGTTGTTCCCTTTACAGCCACACTAGCACCAATCACAGGCAAATTCATATCATCATAGACCACACCCCTATAATGTTTCTTCTGAATCGCTGTAGTGGTTGAAGTTTCTGTTTGTTTGTAGATGATAATTTGCTTATTCTTAATTTCAAATTCACAACCCGTGTTTACAAGAGCTTCTTTTAATATCTCTTCGGCCGATTTATCGTTGGTATTAACAGACACTAAGCTATTTACATCTATATCTGAAGCGTTAAAAACGATTCGATAATTGGTAGATTGTTCAATGTTCTTAAAAATTTCGGCAAGCGTTTTTCTGCCTTGCTGAGCTACCTCTATTCCTACCGATTCATGACCTGAAGCCATAACAACCATCGGACATCCCAATGTTAACGACAATGAGATAACTCCCCACCTCCACAGTGGTCTAGTCCATTTTTTTCTTTCTTGAAAAAAATGAATGCGTTTGTTTTTCATAATTTTATATTAATTAAAAGGTTCGTATTATTGCATTACAATGCGATAAACATTTTTTGATTTAAGGTATTTCCATTTTTGTTTGTACGATAAGATGTCTAATATTTCATCCAAACTTTGGTTGCACTCAAAAGTGCCAACATATTTATCTGTATTATTTTCAAGGCTAGAATCAATAATAATGGTTTTATTAAATCTATATTCTAATGTTTTTGCTATAGATTTGAGGTCATCATATTTAAAAGATATCATATTATTTATCCAAAGTGAGTAATCTTTAGCATCTACTTTTTTACGGATAAAATCATTACTACTGCGACTAACGGATAATTGTTCGTTGGGTAAAAGCACTATCTGCTCAAGAGTATTACTTAAGTTTCGAATTGTTCCAATCACTTTTCCTTCCTGTAGGGTCAACGTAATTTCTTCATCTTCGGGATAAGCTCTCAAATTAAACTTAGTTCCGACAATGTGTGTATCAAGCTTACCTGTTGAAATGACCATAGGTTGCTCACTTTGGTTTGCTACTTCAAAAAAAGCTTCACCTTCTAATTCTAACCGTTTATTATTTTTAGTAAAGAGCACGGGATAAGTCAATGTACTGTTGGAGTTTAATGTCACTTTTGAGCCATCGGGCAGAGTTAGACTACCTTTTGTACCTAATGGAGTTGTTACAGTAACTAAATTAATTTCAAACTCATTTCTTTGATAATTTTGAATAAAGAATATTATTGATATGATACAAATTACACTTGCAGAAATTGCAATGTAAAGTTTCGATTCTAAAAACAAATTCTTAGTCTTTAACTTTGAGGTTTCTACAGTCTGTGAGTGATCCTTACAGTTTAAATTATCTATCTTAGACATTAATAGATTTTTTACATTTTCTTTATTCTTCTCGGAAGCCACAGATGAGTCAATCGAATCTTTGATTCGAACTAATTTCAATAGTTTATAGCTCAACTGTTCCCAACTGCTATCATTAGGGTCATTTAAATTACTCATCCAAATACATTTAAAACTTTATCATTCAACACTGTCTTTTATAAAGCGCTGAATTTTTTTATTAGCTTGATACATGTGTTGCTTTATCGTTCCTTCTGTTAGATTTAAAGCTTCAGCAACATCAGCATACTTCATATTCTCTTCTCTAACCATTATATAAATCAACTTACACTGCTTGGGTAGCGATTCAATAGCTTTGGCAATCAACAACAAAGTTTCCTTTTCTTCCAAATCATCATCCGCATTGTGTACCCTACTAACTAAATCCACTTCAAGATCATCAATAGATGTACATTTATTTTTCTTGTTTACTCGAAGTTGTTTATATACCTCATAACGAGCGATGCTATACATATAAGACTTTGCATTATTTACAGAAAGAAGGCAAGAGCTATTCCTCCAAATGTTGTAATAGACCTCTGCTATAACATCCTCACTATCTGAAGAGTGATCCATAAAATAGGTCACAAATCGATAGATATGCGAGTATGTTAACTCGTATAACTCTTCAAAAGCTTCTTTATTTCCTCTAGCTACTTCTTTTAATAAGTGCGCTACTCTGTCTGTCGTTGTATGATTCACGTAGATTTATAATCGGTCGTATATTAGTGTAGAGTTCGAAAGTTAATTATAGTTATAGCCCACCTTTAATAATTAACCTTGATTAACTATTTGGCAAAAAAAATAGCATGACTAATGAAATACACTAGCCATACTATTTTATTATTTTACTTCGTTATCGCTTAGAAATTATTAAGCTTCAACGCATTTGTATCTTGGTATTGGTTTTGAAGTTTTACCAACTCTCTTCTCAAGTCGTTCGTTACCTCTTCCATGCCTTCTTTTCCGTAGATGTTGTGCATC
>JASLDF010000067.1 GCA_030151635.1 Bacteroides sp.
TTAATAGAATACCTACCTTAACTACTTCTAGATTAACACTGCGTCCAGTTCAACCAACCGATGCAGAGGATTTGTACAACTTCTACAGCGTAGACGAAATTACAAAATTCTATGATTTAATTACCTATAATTCAATTTCCGAAACTCAAAACATTATTGACTTATGGCTTGAAAGAGAGTCTAAAAAGATAGGTTGTAGATGGGCCATTTTAATAAATGATCAAGACGAGCGCCCCATAGGTACTTGCGGATTCCATAACCAATCAAAGGATAATAGCAGAATTGAAATTGGCTACGAGCTTCATCCAAGATACTGGAATAATGGATATGCTACAGAAGCTTGTAGAGAACTTATTAAGTTTGGATTTAATGAGTTGAAGATTCATCGAATTGAAGCATACATAGACCCTAAACATAATATCTCCAGAAACGTTCTATATAAATTAGGTATGACTACCGAAGGAGTACTACGTGACTATTTTTATGAACGAGGTAAATATGTTGATGCTGAAATCCTTTCCTTACTCAATCCAATCAAAAACAAATAACAATACCGATAATCTCGTTTTAATAGTTACCCCTTTAGAATGCTTTTTCCTAAGGGGAATTATTCAATACGCCATGTTCTTTAACAGAGCATATTCAAGATACATCAATTGTGAAAATATGTTTCATAACTGTTAAAATAACCTACACATAACCCCATCTTTGTGGGCTAAGTAGTTAATAATAATATAAAAGCATACAATTAAACCAAGAAAACTATTTAGTAGCGTTTGAGTTTTTATACCTTTGAATGCTATTGTAAATAAGGGAAAATGATACAGCAAAAATCAATAAAAAAAACAGATCATTGATTAAGCTACAAAACCGTTAGATACTCTTTTTCGTTATAGAGTAATGTATATTAATAGGTTTTCAAAACAAAAAATAGAATCTAAGAAATAAACTCAAAACTAAAGTAAGAAAATGAAAGTAAAGCAAGTTTTATATGGAATCTGCATGCTATTGGCTCTAGGAGCTTGTGGTAACAAAAACAGTCAGCAACAATACAAGGCCCCACTACAAGAGTATGATGTCATCACCGTAAAACTACAAGATGCGACTCTTGAAGCTGTATATCCAACAACTATAAAAGGACAAGAGGTCGTAGAGATACGTCCGCGTGTGGAAGGATTTATTAAAGATACTTTTGTGGATGAAGGTTCTATCGTTAAGAAAGGACAATCACTCTTTAGAATTGAATCTCCTCAAAGTGAGCAAGCTTTAACTTCTGCAGAAGCTTCACTACATAGTGCAAAAGCCAGAGTTAATACGGCTAAAGTTAATGTTGATAGAATTCGTCCGTTGGCTGACAAAGGTATTATTAGCGAAACTCAACTTCTTACCTACGAAAATACGATGAAGGAAGCTGAAGCTGCATTAAAAAGTGCAGAAGCTGCTTATAAAAATGCAAAAGTCAACATGAGTTGGACAATAGTAACTAGCCCTATTGATGGAGCAGTAGGTAACGTAAACTTTAGAATTGGAAGTTTAGTTAACCCTGCAAGCGTAATTACCACTATAGCCTCAACAAAAGATATGTATGCCTACTTCTCGGTAAACGAGAAAATATTAGCCCATTTTCTATCATCAATCGAAGGCAAAACTCAAGCTGAAAAAATAAAAAAATTACCTGAAGTTACGCTAAAACTAGCTGATGGTAAAACATACTACGAGAAAGGTAAAATTGAAACAATATCTGGAATCATTAGTGCAAATACAGGCTCTGCTAATTTTAGAGCCAAATTTAATAATCCAAACGGAACATTAAGAAGTGGTGCTAGTGGTACAATAATTTTACCTGAAACTTTCACAAACTCAATTGTGATTCCTCAAAAAGCAACTTTTAAAATTCAAGATAAAACATTGGCATATAAAGTTGAAGATAACAAAGTTCAGCAAATTTTACTTGTTGTAAAAGAGTTGCCAGATGGTATCAATTATCTAGTTACAGAAGGATTAAAAGAAAATGACGTTATCGTAGGTGACGGCATCGCTACACTATATCCTGGCAAAGAGATTGCCATTAAGAAATAACATTAGGTCAATTAATTAACAGATATACAGATGTTAAAAACATTTATAGAAAGACCAGTTCTATCAACCGTAATCTCAATTGTAATTGTGGTTTTAGGTTTTATTGGATTGGCTACACTACCCATAGAGCAATATCCTGATATTGCTCCTCCAACTGTTCAAGTAGCAACTAGCTATCCGGGAGCAAATGCCGACGTTATTATGAAATCGGTTATTATCCCTATTGAAGAAGCTGTCAATGGTGTTGAAGGTATGACCTACATGATGTCATCTGCTTCAAATAGTGGCGAAGCTTCAATCTCTATCTATTTCAATAGAGGTATCAACCCTGATATTGCTGCGGTTAATGTTCAAAACTTGGTTTCAAAAGCAACTCCCTTACTTCCACAGGAAGTTACACAAATAGGGGTTACTGTTCAGAAGCAACAACCTAGTACTATTATGATGATTACAATATCATCTAACTCGGACAATTATGATGAGAAAGACATTCAGAACTATGCAAACATTAACTTAATACCTCAAATTAAACGTGTTTATGGTGTAGGTAATGCCATGGCATATGGTGCTAAAGACTACTCCATGAGAGTCTGGTTTAATCCTGACAAGATGAATTCTTACAAGATTACACCAATGGAAGCCATCGCTGCTTTGAATGACCAAAACATTGAAGCTGCTCCAGGTCAATTAGGTGAAAGAGCTGGTCAAGCCTTTGAATATACGCTAAAATATACAGGACGTCTAACTGATGAAGAAGAGTTCCAAGACATCATAATTCGCTCGAATAATGGAGAAGTCCTAAGACTTGGAGAAATTGCTGAAGTTGAACAAGGTCAATTAAGCTATACGGTTAGAAGTTCATTGAACGGTAGACCTTCTGTAGGTATTGCTATTAATCAGACAGCCGGTTCAAATGCACAAGAACTCATTGCACAAATTAAAAAGACAATTGACGAGGCATCTAAAACATTTCCTGATGGCTACCAAGTAGATTATGTAATGGATGCTAGTGAATTCTTGAATGTTTCTATTTCTAAGGTGTTAACTACTCTTGTAGAGGCTTTCATCCTAGTGTTCTTGGTCGTTTTTATTTTCTTACAGGATATTCGTTCAACACTAATTCCTGCAATTGCAGTTCCCGTAGCCATTATTGGTACTTTCTTTTTCTTGACCATATTTGGATTCTCAATTAACCTACTGACACTATTTGCACTTGTTCTGGCAATTGGTATTGTAGTAGATGACGCCATTGTTGTTGTTGAAGCGGTTCACGCTCGACTTGAAGCTGGAGAAAAAGACCCAAAAGAAGCAGCCATTTATGCTATGAAAGAAATTGCTCCTGCAATTGTTTCCATCACATTGGTAATGTCATCTGTATTCTTGCCCGTAAGTTTCATGGGTGGAACTTCTGGAGTCTTCTATCGTCAATTTGGATTAACACTAGCATTTGCTATTATTATTTCTGCTATTAACGCTTTAACATTAAGTCCTGCATTATGTGCAGTGTTCCTTAAAGCTCACGAAGAAGATGAAAATAAGAAGAAAAGCTTTATGCAACGCTTCTACTATTACTTCAATGTCAATTTTGAGGCAGGTACGCAGAAATACAAAAAGTCACTTCAATTCTTAGGTAAGAAAGGACACCGTTGGATTACGGTCGCAATTATAGCAGTAAGTTCTTTAATTCTTGTTCTAATTGTACGTTCCCTACCAACAGGTTTTGTGCCTCAAGAAGATAGTGGTACGATAATGGGGATGGTACTTTTACCACCTGGAGCTTCGTTAGATAGAACTGATAAGTTAGTAACTGAACTTTGTGCGGATATAGAACAAATTGAAGAAGTTAATCACGTATTAAAAATTTCGGGTGTTAACTTCATGAGTGGACAAGGTAGCTCATACGGTTCTATTGTAGTAAAACTAAAACACTGGAACGAACGTAAACGTACTGTTCAAGAAATTAATGCCCAGATTTCTGCAAAAGTTGCGACCATTACTGAAGCCACATTTATGTTCTCTCCTACACCAACCTTACAAGGGTTTGGTTTAAGTACAGGGGTAGAAATGCGTCTGCAAGATAAATTAGGAGGAGATATCAATCAATTCTTCACTAGATCCCAAGAATTCTTGGGAGCAATGCAAGCTAGACCTGAAGTTATGCTAGCAATGACTACGTTTAACCCGAACTTCCCTCAAAAGGAAATTCATGCTGATATTGCAAAAATCAAAGAAGCTGGATTGACATTAAACGAAATAATGACAACACTTCAAGCTTATGTGGGAAGTATGTATGTTTCGAACTACAACCAATACGGAAAACAATATCGTGTAATGGTGCAAGCTGCGCCTCAGTACAGATCGAAAATAGACGATTTAAACAGGCTAACTGTTCGAACTAGAAGTGGAGAAATGGCCCCTATAACTGAATTCATTAATATCGTTGAGGTTACAGGTCCACAAACCCTTGCTCGTTTTAATATGTACTCTTCAATTGATGCAAGCATCATCCCTGCAAAAGGATACAGTACGGGAGACGTATTAGAGATTGTGAAAGAAATTTCTGATCAAACATTAACTAAAAATCCAGCAGACGGTTATACGTATGAATTCTCAGGAATGACGAGAGAGGAAACTGCAAGCGGGAACCAAACTATACTTATTTTTGGAATCTGTTTAGTCTTCGTATACCTACTACTAGCAGCACTTTACGAAAGCTATATTATACCTTTAAGTGTAATTTTCTCACTACCAATTGGTCTTGCAGGTATTTACATTTTCTTAAAGATATTCGGCGTTAGTATGGGTATCAATAACAATATATATGTACAAATATCGCTTATTATGTTAATTGGACTCCTTGCTAAAAATGCGATTCTAATTGTAGAGTATGCAATGCAACGTAAAGCTGCTGGTATGAGTACTGTAGAAGCTGCTGTAAATGGTGCTGTTGCCCGTTTCCGACCAATTTTGATGACATCATTTGCATTTATATTCGGATTGCTACCACTTATGTTTGCAACAGGTGCGGGTGCTATAGGTAACCGTTCTATTGGTATTAGTGCTGTTGGAGGTATGTTTATTGGTACGGTGGTAGGAGTTATAGTGATTCCGTCACTATACATTATTTTCCAAACCATACAAGATAAATTTAGTAAACCTGTAAAGAAGAACAACAATGAAAAATAAATATAGCAAAGGTTTTTTTCTACTGATGTTAATCACTTCTGTAGGATTAACATCTTGCCAAGTAACAAATAAATACAAAACGCCTAAGGTAGATACCGAGGGACTGTTTAGAGATGAGAATCCAACCGATTCCAACTCGATAGCAGATATTGCGTGGAGAGAGTATTTCTCCGATCCAATTCTACAAACACTAATCCAAGAAGGTCTTACTAATAACCACGACCTTAAGATGGCTGAAAGCCGTATTAAACAAGCTGAAGCTG
>JASLDF010000078.1 GCA_030151635.1 Bacteroides sp.
ACATACTAGCCACTTTATATCTATAATTAGTTACAAAGTTTTAAAGCTCCATAACTAGCAATAATCTTAACCACAATCAACAAAAAAGCATCCTATCTTCTAACTCAATAGAATGATAGGATGCTCTAGGTTTAAAAAGTATTTACACAAGATAGTAGTTGGGTATTATAAGAACATTCGCATAGTAAACAATTAAACAGAAGAATTATACAGTAACTGCGAATGAAGTTGAACTGGTAAAAGGGTTGACACTCACGTGCAAACCCTTTCTTTCTATTAAGAACATCTCTCAGAAAGATAAAATCGCAAAATTCTTAATAGATACAAATAAACTACTAAATCTAAAAATTGACTTTTTATACTAACCTAATTAATCTTCATAGTGGTCTTCCCACTTCTCTGCATTTGCAATAGCTTCGTCCATATGACGCAACCAAATATTTCTTAATTCCTGATGGTCAGCTAGACCAATTGCATTAAAATCTTTTTCTGTAATGTTTGAACCTTTTTCGTTGATTTTAAATCCTAGTTTCTGGAATTTAAGAATCCAAGAATACTCTTCATCTTCATTTGGATCAACATCTTCGTAGGTTTGACCATCTTCTAATCCACCTAAAAGGTCGTTTTGAGCGTGATCACCAGTAATTGACATCAATGGAACTAAAGAGATAGTCATATCACTATTCTTTTTACCTTCAGATTTTGTAAATGCTTCAACTCCTCTACGAACGTGGCCAAAAAGAATATCAGGGCAATCTACAGTTCCAATAAATACATTTTTCTTACCGCTCAATTTTTGGATAGCAGTTTCTAAATCGTAATATCTCTTATTACCTTCATTGTAAATATCTTCTGGGTTACCGTGTCCCATAAATACGACAGCTTCTCCCTTGTCTAATCTCGGTTTGTAGTAGTTGTAAAGTACTTTAGCTACATCGTCAACATCTTTTTGGTCTCTCAAAAGACAAGCACTCTTAGCTACAGTTATTGATGGATGTACAGCCATGAAATTTTTCTTCACATCAGATTCCATCAAAGTAGAATACTCCGAACCAGGAATGATATGTAATGATTGTACGTAAACATTTTTATAATCTGCTTTAGCCAACGCATCTAACCATAGAGAAGGTTTTGCATATGCCTTTCCAATCTCTGCATATACACGGTCAATAATTGTTCTTGAAGTGAACGACATGTATATATCTGCATTTGGATATTTCTTATGATAGTCTTCAATAACGGCATTGTACGTTTCTTGTGGTTGAGGTAGAGTACTACCAAAAGAACATAACAAGATAGCTGTATCGTGTTTTTTATTTACATAAACCGCAGTATAGTCATCAGTAGAGCTACTTGAGCAAGATGATAAAATTCCAAGCGAAAGGACTAAGCCTAACAAGATTACTTTGTTTAAAATTTTTCTCATAATTTGTTAATTAAATGATTGTGATTTTATTCTTTGTCTGAAAATTTCAGAGCCATTGATACGTAATAATTTCTTCCGGGAGTGGTAGATGCTCTATTGTGACCGAAGGGCTCTTTATCTACAAAGTTAAAGATGTTATCAATCCCCACATTCGCATCTAACTTTAGATGTTTTGTACTTAGTAAACCATGCGACGAATTCAGCCTCCATATTTGATGAGCTTTGGCATTTCCATGAGAAGTGTAATAGCGTTTAGACTGATACCTACCCGTTAGAGATAATCCTAATCTATAGCTTGTGAAGTTTTTTGTCCACGACAATCTAAGATTTGCATTTCGTCTAGAGGTGGCATTCATATTAACCCATTTCATGTAATCTTCGGCCTCCTCATCATCTGTTCGTAATGCCTTTGGAGTAAGGTAGCTATAACCAAAACTCAATTTAAAGTTTCTAGGCAAAGTGAAATCTGTGTTTATATCATAGCCATATGTACGAGCCTTGGCTAAATTGACATATTTCATTGTTTGCTCAACCAACAATTGCTTGTCTTCGTAGGAAGTTTTGGTTGTTTGCAGCGAAATTAGATCACGGAGAGCATTGTGGAATGCCGTGATATTTACTTTAAACCACCCTTTCTGATATTCTGCACTTACTGAATAGTAATTCGATTTTTGTGGTTTCAAATTAGGATCTCCATAATAAGCTTTTAACGTACTCATAATAGTCGCATAGTACTGATAATACCTCTCTTTCATTGTTGGAGCTTTATAGCCACTAGAATAAGTGGCACGAAGTGTCAAATCTTCCGACACCTTATATTTAAAAGATATTTTTGGAGCAAATACATTTGGGAAGTCTTTATTCTTACCGAAACGAAAACCTGCAGTAACATTAAATCTATCAGTAATATTGTACTCGTCTTGAGCATAAAAATCGTAGCTATATGAACTCGCTTTATCATTTGACAAACGATAAGGAGCAACTAATTTTTCCCATATATGCTCCATACCTACACTTAATGTATGCTTTTTATTAAGAAAGAATACTCCCTTCAGACTATTGATAAAACGTCTTTCTGAAGATTGAAGAATACGATCGCCTTTCCAAATAACAATTGGTTTTCCGTGTTCATCATATAAGTCGGTATAAGATCTTGAATTGTAGTCGTAATAATAATCAAAACGATCAAAGTGAGAGTCGAATGAAATCCAATGCTTCTTTTTAAACTTATATTTTCCACCTACACCGTAAGTTTGATTTTGGTAAAACAAATCACTCAATCGCCAGTTTGGCACTCCCATAGGTCTTTTTGTCCACTTCTGATAGAAATTAGCATCACCCGTAAGTTGAAGAGATTTCGTAACATCATAAGAAAAATGTTGACCTACAGAATAGTTCGTTGATCGATTAACCGTCTTGGTTACACTATTTTCGTACAAGCGATTACGGTGCCATTCTTGCGTTGTGTTGCGCCATCCATGCGTATGTTTTACAGTAAAAGAGGTGTTTGTGCTGAATTTATCATTCGCATAAATAATATTATTCGAATTACTTAAGTCTTCATGTTGCCCCACACGTGTGCTTGTTAATAGGCCAACTTCACGCTTGTGTTTTTTAGAGATAAAGTTGATAACCCCACCAATTGCATCAGAACCATATAAAGAGGATACTGCACCTTTTACAATTTCGATACGCTCAATGTTTTGCAAGTTAATACGACTAAAGTCGGTTTGTCCGCCTACTCCTGCACTCAATCTTTTACCATCTATAAGAACTAGAATATAATCATTTTTAAGCCCATTTAGCTGCATGTTACTTCCCATATCACTACCCGTAAAAGTAAATGAGGAGGATAAATTACCTAATACATCTTCAATATCACGACCAGCAAAATCACGCAATGATTTTCCCGAAATCACTTCTGTTTGTACAGGAGCATCTTTCAAGTAATGTTCGGTACCTGTACCGGTAACAACCACTTCTTGAAGAAGTTTCGAATCTTCTTTCAATGCAAATGACACATTTACATCTTCCGATGAAATAATAATATTTTGTTTAATAGATTGATAACCTAAGAATGAGGCTACAAGGGTGTATTTACCTGGGCTTATCTGACAGATAGCATATTTTCCACTTTCGTTTACCAACGCACCTTTATCTGTTTTATCCAAGTATACATTAGCCCCTGCCAATACCTGACCAGAAGCCTTATCAACAACAGTACCAGAAATCGTAAATTGTTGCGCTGCTACAAGTTGCACCAAACACATTACACTCATTACCATGAGCATACGTAATTTTATCATCTCTATTTTTATATTATTTGTTTCTTAATATAAAAACATCGAGTCCCCTAAAAAAGATAAAAATGAATACTTACATTAAAACGTAAAGTACAAAACACCTCTAATCCTGGAAGCTAAATGTTTTAGTTAACATTTTGGCAGGTCTTCTGGCTCTCCTCTGATAAATAAACTTCCCATGCATTTATGCACAGTGTTGATGGTATTTATCTTTTTTTATGAGGATTACAGCTGCAGGTACAGCCCCAGACTTAAACTGGGTTCCCTTTCACCGCAGTCTTGAAATAACTGCGATTACCAAATCGAATACAAATATACACTTAACATCGAATCTAATTACAATTATTCACAATTATTTACAGCTTTATTTCTTTAATTAAACACATCTATCTATTTATCAACAAAATACATTTAAAGTTATTTTTAAGTTTAAAGTTTTTTCAATAAACTTTTTGTCTTCATTAGTGAACAGGGCCATCTATTTGCAGAACTTGTATAATACCATCCTATTAAGAGTCCCCCTTCTTACTAAGACGAGTGAGTTATGTCAGGGAGAGAACTCACTCGTCTTAGTAAGGCATAATACCCCTGCCTTGGAGAACTTTAAACCAGGGTAAAAGAGGAAGGTAATAGAGGGAAAAAAGGAAATTTTAATTGCCCTATTGGCTAATGAATTTAAGCAATATGAAGCGTATGGACATAAAAAAAGTAGTACCACGATTCTCATCGTAGTACTACTAAACACAAACACAAAATAAAACACGACAAAACTACTATAAAGTCTAAGCCTATGTGCTAGGCACGCTAGCTGTATCATCAATTTTGCGAGATAAACACAGCTATTTCAGCTTGACTTCAATGTAATAACAACATGATATTACAAAGGTTCACTCAATGTTTAAAAAATTGTGTTTTTAACATTTAATATTTTATTGGATACCTCTTTCTCGAAGTTTCAATTGCCAATTCCATGCAGAAGCAATGGTATCCTCGATTGAAGACTCTGCCTTCCAACCTAATTCATTGTTAGCAAAATCTGGGTTAGCCCATACTTTTTCTATATCACCAGCTCTACGTCCCACTATTTTGTAGTTCAATTTAACGCCAGTTGATTTTTCAAAAGCTTGAATCAATTCCAAAACAGAAAGACCACGACCAGTACCGATGTTGAATACTTCAACTTTCGCTTTTTGTTTGTCTTCTAGGATACGATTGATTGCCACAACGTGAGCTTTAGCAAGGTCAACAACGTTAATAAAGTCACGTATACAAGATCCATCAGGAGTGTCATAATCATCACCAAAAACGCTTAATTCTTTACGAATACCAATCGCTGTTTGAGTTATGTATGGAACCAAGTTTTGAGGTACACCATTTGGCAATTCACCTAGCAAAGCTGTTGGATGAGCACCAATTGGGTTGAAATAACGCAACAAGATTGCTTGGATAGGAGAACCTGAAGCGATAGTATCTTGGACGATTTCTTCGTTAATTTGTTTGGTGTTACCGTAAGGAGATTCGGCTGTTTTAATAGGGGCTTTTTCGGTTACTGGCAACACATCTGGTTGACCATAAACAGTACATGAAGATGAGAATACAATTCCTTTAACACCATGTTTAGGCATCAACTCAAGTAGGTTAATAAGAGATACCAAGTTGTTACGGTAGTATAAAAGAGGTTTCTCTACCGATTCGCCAACGGCTTTACTTGCAGCAAAGTGAATAATTGCTTCGATACCTTTGTACTCTGTGAATACTTTATCAAGACCAGCGTAATCTAAACAATCTAGTTCGATAAATGCAGGACGGATACCAGAAACTTTCTCGATATTATCTACTACGTCTGCGTTTGAGTTAGATAGATTATCAACAATGACCACTTCATAGCCATTATTTTGCAACTCAACTACAGTGTGAGAACCAATATATCCGGTTCCACCTGTAACTAAAATTCTCTTTTTCATAATATGTCTAATTTATTGAACTGCAAAAATAGAAAATAATATGTGCAACGAGAACTATATTATGAATAATAATGCCGGAATTGAAGATTCTAATCGTTTAAATTTCATGACTACTACTGCAGCAAAAAAAGAGATCAACCAAATAAACCGTAGTTTATCTAGCCGACCTCCTCTCGTCATACTTAAAAAGAATTTTAAGCGTTATAAATCATCTACAATGGATGTCGATTTAGCATATGCACTTGGCTTTGCCTCAAAGAAATCTGTCTTAATTAAATTCGGATTACTGTATTGAGCAACCCACTTCATACTCTCAGGCTCATCTTCATGACCTGGGTATAATATTTCAAATCCTAAGTTTTCACAACGTAAATTGGCTAGGTACTTAATATAGTCAGTAACCATTTCGGAAGTTAGCCCTTCTATATCTTCGCCAATCACATATTCACCCCACTCCATTTCTTGCATTGCACCTGCCTTAATCATGGCACGAAACTCCTCAACATCTGCAGGAGTAAAGAGCTCGGGTTGTTCTTTTTTCAATTCTAAAATAATTGACTGGAATAACCACAAGTGTGTATTTTCATCACGGTTAATGTATCGTATCTCTTGGACAGAACCTGGCATTTTACCGTTTCTTCCTAGGTTATAGAAGAACATGAAACCCGAATAAAAATAGATACCTTCTAAGATAAAGTTGGCAACCATTGTCTTTAATAATTGCTTAGAACTTTTATTCTCTTGAAACTCGTTATAAATATCGCCAATAAACTTATTACGGCTTAACAAATGCTCATCGTTTTTCCACTGATACAATATATGTTCACGTTCTTCTGGAGAGCAAATAGTATCGAGCATATAGCTGTATGACTGCGAGTGTACTGCTTCTTGAAAAGCTTGTATCGTTAAACACAAGTTTACTTCATTGGCTGTAACATACTCTCCAACGTATGGTAGATTGGCAGTCTGAATACTATCGAGAAAAATCAAGAACGACAAGATTTTATCGTAGGCTTTCTTTTCATGTCGAGATAAGCGACGGTAATCTTTTACATCTTGCGACATGTTGATTTCTTCGGGAATCCAGAAGTTATTCATTGCTTGACGATACCAATGCGACACCCAAGGGTATTTCATGTTATTGAAATCGTTCAAGTTAGTGGTATTTCCATTAATCATTCTACGATTCACTACGTCTGTATCGCCGTGCTCGTTGAATAAAGCTTTTTTCTTTAATTTGGTCATGATATATAGAACCTTAAATAGTTTTTTAAAGTAGTTTTCGTTTCAGTTTTATGCCGAACATGTTTCACACTCTTCGACTTCAAGAGATTTACTTCTTACATAGTAAAGTGTCTTCACCCCTTTTTCCCAAGCACGTAAATATAGATTTAGCACTTTACGGAATGTAAACTCTTGTGTGATGTAAAGGTTTACAGACTGTGCTTGATCCAGGTGTCTTTGACGCACACCTGCAGCATCAATCACCCAGTTTTGGTCAATTTGGTGGGCTGTTTTATATAACCAATATGTCCTGTCAGTCAATTCTGGAGCAACACGTGGGATGATACTTCCTTTCTTTTCCTCCAAGAAATAGCGATTCATTACAGGGTCTGTACCTGCTGTTGTACCTGCTATTATTGACGTAGAGCTAGTTGGTGCAATTGCCAATAAATAACCATTACGCATTCCTTTTTCTGCTACTGATTTTTGTAGAGTATTCCAGCGCTCCGAGTCGTAGTTACGCAAGCCAAAGTATTCGCCCGTTTGCCAATCACTTCCTTCAAAATGACTATAAATTCCTTTTTCAGCAGCCAATAAATTAGAGGCTTCAATACTGAAATAGTTAATATCTTCATAGACAGCGTCCATAAACTCAAGGTGCTCGTCGCTTTCCCATTTAATGTGATTTTTAGCCAACAAGTGGTGATATCCACTTGTACCTAAACCAATGGGACGCATCTTCTGATTCGTGATTCGTGCATACGGAATTGGATAGAAATTTAAATCGATTACATTATCCAAAGCTCGTACCACCGTTTGAATAACGCCTTGCAATTCGGCCTTATTCGAAACATCTATATTACCTAAAACCAATGATGCTAGGTTACAAACCACAAAATCACCAGCTTTTGATTCCTCTACAACGATTTCTTGACCGTCTTCCATTTTAATGGTACGACTAATTGTTTCTATTTCACGTTGATTTTGAGCAATCTCCGTACATAAGTTTGAACAGTAAATAATTCCTTGGTGTTTATTCGGATTTGCTCTATTTACAATATCACGATTGAATATAAAAGGAGTACCCGTTTCTACAGCCGATTTTATGACCATACGAACCAATTCCTTTATCGCAATGGAACGCTTAGGAATGCGTGGTTCATCCAAACAAGCTTGGTATCGTCTTGCCCACTCTTCTCCGTGCGAATCTTCTAAGCTATACCCCATTACTGTTTTCACTTCATGTGGGCACATCATATACCAATTTCCATTGAAGTTATCACGTACCTGCTCCCAGAAGAAGTCTGGAACACAAATGCCAGGGAACACGTCGTGTGCCTTCATTCTGTCGTCACCATTGTTGGTTCTAATTTGCAAGAACTCGGGTAAATCTCGATGCCAAATATCCAAATAAATAGCTACAGAACCTTGACGAACCCCCAGTTGATCCACAGCAATAGCAGTATCATTACATAATTTTATCCATTTCAAGATACCCCCTGCAACGCCTTTGAAGCCACGAATATCAGAACCTACAGCTCTGACTTTACCCATATAGATACCCATTCCTCCTCCAAATTTAGATACTTCGGCAAAGTTGGTAATTGTACGGTAAATACCTACCAGACTATCTGGCATTACATCTTCAAAACAGCTAGATAGTTGGCTTAAAGGTTTTCGTGCATTGCTCATTGTTGGAGTAGCCATAGTCACCTTCAGTTGACTAAGAATATCATATATTTTCTTTGTCCACAACACCCTATTCTTCCCTTCTGGAATTGCTAGGTGCATTGCAATACCTAAGAACATTTCTTGGGGTCTTTCTAGAATATTATAAGAGTGGTCTGAAATTAAATATCGCTTAATAAGTAAATGTAAACTACTATATGTTAACAAGTTGTTATGCTTCTCGTCAATATAGTTATGCAGTTCCGAAACTTCTTCTTTCGAATAATTTTCGAGCATATAGGCTCCATACAGATTTTGCTCTGTTAGGTATCTAAGCTTATCGTAGAAGTTATTTAGACATAGAACTTTCTCGGAGTTTTGAATTTTCTCTTCCAAACGAATCATTTGCAAACGAGCCGCTATAAACTCCCAATTAGGAGCATCGGGAGTTATCAACTCAACTGCAGCTTTAATAAGCATTTGTAGCGTATCTCCATCAACCTTATAAAATGAGCGATATTTTGCATACAAAAAGTCTAGTGCATAAGGTTTTGACGTGAAGTGTTCTTGAATATCTTCTAAAAGTAAAAGTACTCTTTCATCGCTAATCGTCTCCTTAAATTGATTAATTACAGCACGACATGCAGCTCTTTTATCACGATACAAGATATAAGCCTTTGCCACTTTATAATGTCCACGTTCCATCAAGGCTGTTTCCACTAAATCTTGAATAGTTTCAACCTCCACACAGTCTTTTCCTTGTATATGTTGAGAGACAACATCGCAAATGGCTTGGATTTCATTCTTAGAAACCAACTCATTAAGACCTGCAAAAGCTGCAGCAATTGCCTTCTTTATCTTATCGAAAGTAAATTCCTCTACCTGACGATTCCTTTTAATTATGTTCATAAATACGTATAAGCTAAAATTTAATATGTGCCTTTGTTCTATTCCAAGAGATACAAAGATCTATTGCATTTGGCAGGTCTTCTGACTCTCCTCAACACATCTTTCGACCTTCCCTTTCGGTGGTCCTATTTGGAGTTGTAAGTTGTGTTTTACACGAGGATTACAGCAGCTGGTCTGTTTCGGATTTACACCGAATTCCCTTTTCAATTATTCAGCCCGAATGGACTAAATAATCACCAATACTATGTTTAACAAAGATAGAAATAAAACAGAAAAAGCCTATGATTTGTTTTAGAAATCACAGGCCATAAATAGAGTATTCTTGCTAACTCCATATAATCAAGCAATTGCAATATAGAGTCTTACTACATTATATTTAAAAGCGTTGAGTAGTTTGTATAATAGAGCCTAATTACTAGAACGTCAGCTTTTTACAATTAACAACACTACGGTTTGTTTTTATTCAAAAAAACGCTATCAATTTTAACATCAGCAGTAATGACTTTAGAGAGTTGATAAAGAAAATAATTCCCCAACACATAGTTTTGTACAAACACTTCCGGATGTTCATTCATCTGTGCAATATCAACAACCTCATTATTTTTTCTAATGCGATATAAACTTGGATTTTTAGTATTATAAAAGGTGATGCCTATGTTTTCCTCCTTAGTATGAATCGTCAACTGATAACCTTTCAATTCAAAGGGCATAAAGAAATGTTTTTTGGGGTAAGCAACATAGGGATCTATTTCAGAAAAAGAATAATCAACCATATTTATATCATCTATTCTCATATTTTTAGCTAGTTCTAAATCAAAAATAGACAAAGAGCATCCACTTATAACTATGCACTCTTTAATGTGATAGGTGCTGACACCATCCTTAGCATCATAAGTAGTCGTTATTGGTTGATATTTTATTCTGGCAAATGTAAAAGCATCGGCAGATTCTACAAGAATTTCTTTATTCTTTTCCGAAAAGTGGATTGTTTCTTGTTTCGCAATTTTGAGCTGACTAGCAATATCTAAGTTTTTAAACCTAGCCTCTGCACTATACTGTTTTTTCTTGCGAGACCGAGCTGAATTCATATAGATAACGTAAACAAAAACAGCAACTATAAATATATATTGAATGTATTCTTTAATCATAGAGGGTAATCGTAGTAAGCTACATCGGTGCTACTTCTCTTCTAGTAAGTCAGACCGCTTAGCTTTTATTATTTTAAAGTTAAGTTTACTCATTTTAGGTGTACAAATCAAATCATTTTAATCTGATAATGAACCATAATTCAATAAGATATTTACCTTTTTTCGATTAACTAATCTCTTCTCAATTAATTTTATTTTACAATTGTAAAATAAAACATCCCATTCAAAATAATTCGAAATAATTCGAAACAACACTCCACACCTACACCAAAAGATACAAAAAGCACATAAAGCCACTAAAACCATAGAAAACAAGTAGGAATCTAGTTTCAATCGAAACATTAATAAGAAAAAATAGATTCGATTTTCTTTGAATATATCAAACTCGAAACTTATATTTGCTTCTAGCTTAGAAAAAGCAACTAGTTAATCTATAAAACACACGATACCAGAAAAACATTTATCATGGAACAAAGCATGAAGCGTACTTTGTTGCCCATCGGCAACACCATACTCCTAGAGGGCATTACGAATGCAAATGATTTGCTTTCAGCACTTAGAGAGGAAATGGATCCTAACCACAAAACATTTTTACAAGACTCAAAGTGGGATCATCTTGCAGCTCATTATTCAAATTTAGACTTGAAGCAAATAATTTTTGCCTTTGGTCAAGAGTTGTCTAGCCATAATTTGGCGCTTTATTCAAAAAAGAAAGATAATGGTAAATTCTCAATCGTTCCTGTTAACGGTGACCACAGAGCTGTTTTCGAAGAAAAAGCACAGTCAGAAGAAAAAATAATTAATATATGTCTTCAGGAGGGCAAGCATTTTGGGGAGCCTGCCTATCGATTCGACACCATAGCAGACAGACTACCTAGCGAAATCTATAATTTAGAGAGTCCTGATAGTTATTACATTGGTTTTGTTGGTAAACAACTCTTCACTAAATCGCCTGGAAATCGCCCTTACGAGTATAGCTACTACTATCTCGATCTAAATTCTTGGCCTCCCAAAAAGACATACTTTAGCAAACCTATTATTAATGTAACGTTTAATTCTATACACAAATTGTATGCAGCATTAGAGTTGGACACCGAAAATCACTTCTATATTAAACGTATCCGAATTGGTCATGATCTAAGCGACCTATGTTCTTGGGATTTCATTGATTTACAAGAGGAAATAGGTGGAACACACGCATTCAGATGGGTGGAATTGGCATGGATAAAGAATGATTTATTATTGCTTGACGAAAACCACTTATGGTGTGTTAAAGATGCCGCTATTGGTGGTCGGACATTCACACATGTTAGTGAAATTAACTCTTGTGGATGTTCTTTAAATTGTTCGCCAACAGTAATTAGAACTGGCAATGGTGGAACCTTTATTCCATCAAATAAAAAATTATGGCAATGGAAAGATGGAGAACTAACCAATACGGGTATTACCATTACAAAACTATATGGTAAACGCTTCTCAACTGCATCGTTGGGTAAAGCCGATTTCATCACAACCACAAGAAAAGGAAGAATTGTTGTTCACACACAAACGGACACAGGTTCTATACGATTCTTAGATTTAGTAGACTCACCTTCTCTATCTTCAGTAAAGAACTTAGGCACAGATTGGATCGTCTTCTTTAATAATGAAACCTATACCGAACCGGATAGCGATCTTGCACAATTTTGGAATCACAAAACAAACGAATGGTTGCGTATGAAGTTTGGCATGTTAGACACATCTACTGTACACAACATGTCCATGAATGAAGAAGGAACAGCTTTTATTGCAGATAATCAAGGGAAACTTCATGCTATTGAAGCGTTCTTTGACAAATTAAGAGCGTGCAATTCAAATGAAGATAAAGAAATGATGAAATCGAACAAATGGTACGATGGTCGTGGAAATCGCAAAGCACCTCCTTCATACTTACCTCCTAAAGTTTGCCAAGCTAGCCAAGCAAAAAGTGCATTAAGCTTTGAGGAACGATTGGAATATTTCGGTAAAATGAAATTAACAGAAACCAAGAACAAAAATGTTCAGAAAAAATAAAGAGACTATTATTGTATTATTATAGAGTTTAGTTTAGTTTTTTGGCTATCGTAGGGGTAGCAAAGTTGATTAATTGTTGCAGGGGGAAATCTAAAGATTTCCCCCTGCATTTTTCCTAAAACAACTAGCTGTAAGTTAGTTATTATTCTTAACTTCTACTTTGATTGTTTTTTTAACGTTATTATCAATTCGTTCAGCTCCTATGGCAATAACTTCAACTAGCGCAGCACCTTCAGCTTTACCATATAATATATTTCCTGATTTAATACCTACAAATTCATTTCCCTCGCCTTGTACTCTTAACTCTACATCCTTGACAGTAGCCTCATCAGGAAGAACTGAGTAATCGCTATCACTAAAAATATATTCTGTACTCACTTGAGGTTTACCAGCTTCATTATTCAAAAACAAAGTAAGCGATTCGCTATTACCAGCTAATTGTAAAGAAGTAACATATTTTTGTCCGACTACTTTAACATTGTAACTAGCTGCAATATAATCCTGATCGGTGAGATGAGAACTTGCAAATAAATAAAGACGAGCTTCACCATTTACCATTCCAATCACTCGGTTTGGGTTATCTGTCTTAAAGACGTACTTTTTATTGGGATTTATTGCATCTTCATCAACCATACGTAGCTCAAACTTAGTGTAGTCATTTTTTGAAGAGCCAACATTAGGAGATATGAGGTATTCCAACTCAGTAGTTAACCCAGATTGTAACTCCAACAAACCATCTTCAACTCCATTAATCGCAAGTTCGCCACCATAAAATTTTGAACCACTATCACTACTACTTGAACAAGCAGAAAGACCAAACATCAGTAATAAAGCCCCAGTTCCTAAAAGATTAATTTTCTTCATACGCATATAATTATTTTGATAAGTAAGTTAATAAAATATTCATTTATTGATGCATAAACAGATTAAATAGTCATTAATTCTATAATAATACAACCTTAACGGTATAAATATTACATTTTATAATTACTTCTAATTTAAATTGACGAATGTCGCTTAGGCGACATTATACCATAGAAAGAACTCGTTTATTTGTGGTATAAATAATTAATAACTAACAATTACAGATATGAAAATTACCACAAATACGACTCTAGGAGAAATTGTAGCAACCAACTTAAGCTATGCAAATACATTTTACAAATATAATTTAGATTTCTGTTGCGGTGGCTCTCAAACTTTAGCTGATGCATGTAACGAAGTAGGATTAAACATGGACGAAGTAGTTACTGCACTGTCCAATGAACCTCAAGCTGATTATGCAACAGGGCTACAATTCAACGCATGGAGATTGGATTTACTGATGGATTATATCCTTAAGTTCCATCATTATTACATCCGTACTGAAGGTCCTAAGACATTGGAGTTACTTCTAAAGGTATGTTCAGCACATGCCGACAAAAACCCTAAACTACTGGAAGTAAAATCTTTGTTTACAGCATCTATCGAAGATTTGTTCAATCATCTAGAGAAAGAAGAAGCTGTATTATTTCCATTTATTGAAGAGGTCTTAAAATCAAAGCAAACAGGCATTGCACTGCCCGAATTTCATTGTGGAAGCTTAGAGAATCCTATCCATGTCATGGAGCACGAACATGCTGGCGAGGGAGAGCGATTCCGTTTAATTTCAGCACTTACAGAAAATTACACGGCCCCAGATTATGCATGTGAGTCTTACAAATTAGTATTGAGTCGATTGAAACAATTTGAGCAGAATCTACACATCCACATTCATACTGAAAATAACATTCTATTCCCTAAAGCTATTGAACTTCAAAATGAGTGCAGAGCTTAATTGACATTCGTATAGAAACAACAATGGCGTGAGTTATATAACCCACGCCATTGTTGTTTTTAATTCTAGACTCTCACTCCCCATCCTTTATCTTCTGCACAGCCAATTTCTTTTTACGTTGATCAGATAAAATCACTAAAAGTACTGATGCCAGAATAAGCGCAAGCCCTATAAAAGTTTGGTATCCGAAGTATTCGGAAAAGACAATCACCCCAACTGTAACTGCAACTAAAGGTTCCATTGAACCAAGGATTGCAGTAATTGTAGAACCAGCATATTTGACAGCTAAAATTAGAGAGAAGTCTGATATAACCGTTGCCAAAAAAGCCAAAGAAAATAGGTAAACTCCAGCTTTCATATTCGGAATTGGACTAACAGAGCCTACCGTAAAGAGTGTATAGATATAAAATATAACTGCTCCTGCAAGTATAACATAAAACGTCAGAACATCGGCTGGAAGCTTGCCAGCCTCCGATTGATTCAATCCTACAATATAAACGCCATAAGTGATGATTGTTAATGAGGATAATAACACCCCTAAAGCACTTACAGTTGCACTTCCTGTTAAACACATTAAAGCCACCCCAATTAAAGAGAGTAATGCTGCAAACAACAACGCTTTTGACTTCTGTTCCTTAAAGAATACAATCATCAAAAAGCTAACACATAAAGGATATAAGAAATGGATGGTTGTGGCCACTCCACTCGAAATATAGTTATAGGAATAAACCAGGAAAAGAGCAGTTAAAGCATAAAGAGCTCCTAATCCAAATATTGGAAGAAGATGTTTCCAAGGAATCTTCATGCTGTCTTTACGAAACATACAAATGACTGCCATCATAATGGCAGATAAAAAGAAACGATAAAACAAGATGCTAGGTTCATCCATTCCCATATCATTGACAAGGGGGATTGTAAATAGAGGAATCAACCCAAATGTTCCAGACGAAATTATCGCAAAAAGAATGCCTTTAATACCTTTCAAACTCTTCATTATTATGACTTAATTCAGATTTATTTGTATGAATAAATCTTGTTGTACAAATTTAAGAGTGCAAAGGTAATCTTTGTAGAAGCAATAAAAGTTATCTTAGGGTAACTTTTCAAGTGATGCCCGTATTCTACTCAAGGATTGTGGCGTTACATCTAGCCAGGAAGCTAAATCTTTTAAAGGGACACGTTTCAGTATCTCGGGCTGATTAACCAATATATACCGATATTGCTCACCTTTACTCATCCAATAAATATCTGATAAATAGAAACAAGAATACGAAAAGAATTTTTCTGTCAACTCACGACCCCAATTTGCCAAACCAATGGAAACTTGAAACAAACGTTCCAACTCTTTTCTAGAAATCTCCCAGAGCACACAATCTTCTACTGCTTCTAGGCTAAACTTAGCCCGTTGTACAAAGGTTAACATCGGGGAAGAAAGTGCAATATCGTTTTCAAAAGCAAAAAAGACAGTTGATTCTTTGCCATCTCGAGAAATGAAACTACGCACTAACCCTTTTTCTACCAAATACAAATACCCGTCTTTTGCACCTTCATCCAAAACTATTGTTTTCTTTTTTATTACTAATCGTTCTAATGAGGGCATCAACAAATGAATATCTTCATCAGATAGCTGGTAGGTTACTTTTAGTAGTTCAAAAACATCCACTTCTATTTAATATTCTAAAGATTATTATTTTGCAGCTAAGTACTGATTAATATCAGCAATTCGCCTGAAGTCTTTTTCACGACCGAAGAAGGTAAGAATTCGCTTCATCTCTAACAAAGTAGGAACTTTCACCACAATTCCATCTAGTTTTATTTCTTTGTACTCACGAATCGTCAAAGGCACCCAACCGCCTGACTTATTCACTTTCAACTCTCCTTGCACCTCAATTGGCATGGTTGGAAAATCGAATTGAGCAAAGTCAGATTTAAAGAGCTCGTCATCCTTTGTTTCTGGAGATTCTAAAAGAAAAGACTTCCACTGTAGCTTTAAATACTCTGCATCTCGGATAGAACAACACAAATCAATATCATGCGTTCTAGCCAAGGGAACACCTAATAAAAACAATGCCGAACCACCAATAATATAAAATTCATCCTGCATTCCTCTTAAATCAGAAGCAACACTTTCTAAAGTTCCAATAATAATTTCTCTCATACAATTCGTTTCTAATCTAACAAAGATATCAAATCAGATTAAAAGTCTGTACGAACTGCCGATATATCCACTAAGTTCCCTTCAGGATCTAAAATACCAGCTTCATAAAACCCATCACCCGTAAGTCGTGGTTCACTAGCTATCGTATAACCCGCTTGACGAAATAGTGCCACCATCTCATCAACCTTATTCTCATCACCTACCGTAATATCTAGATGTGCCATCCCCTTCATAAAATTTCTTCTCGAAGGTTCTGAAATATCAAGGCGATGCATCAGCTCAATCTTACTTTTATGATTACCAAACGATAGAAAGTATGAAGTATAGGCTTTCTTCTCGTTTACATACTTCTCATTGCAAGTACAGCCAAAGTAATTCATATAAAACTCGCGCATCACTTCGATATTATCTGTCCAAATGGCTAAATGATTTAAATACATAGTTTTTTATTTTAAGTTGATTATAGGTGCTACATCTCTAAATAATGTTCTAAATGTGTAGCTACATCTTGTAAAACCGATTTAGAAATGCTCTCACGTGCTTCAATCAATAGGCTTTTATCTGAAGAGGAAACCAAACTTATATGAGTTGCAAAAATAAATGTATCTTCAGCTCCCTCAAAATAGCCAACAAACCAAGCACTATCACTATTAGTCATCCCCGATTTCGCATAAAGTGAACCTAGTTCTCCATTCTCATGCAACATAATCTTCTTTAGCTGACTGTATGTTTCTGGACGCAAAGGAAATTCTTGGTTGATCACTTGTTTAAGGAAATAGACCTGCTGATATTGGGTGATTTGACAATCGTCGGTCAACCAGAAAACATCTATATTATTTGCGTTGATATCTGCTTTTCCAAAATGAAGTAATCGAACGTAATAATTCATTCGTTCCACACCAATACGTCTAGCTACCTCTTGATAAAACGGAACGCAAGACACTTTAAAAGCCCGTGAAATATTCATATCAGTTTCCCATGCTGCTAAAGGACAAGAAATACCATTCCAGGGAATAATTTCATCAAGCGTCACAACTTCGGTTTCCAATCCAATTAAGGTATTGGGTATTTTGAATGTAGAAGCAGGACTAATAGTCGTATTACACCTGTCTAAGTTACACCCTAAAAACTGATTGTACTTAACACTGTAAACTAGTACAGAGCCATCAACCGCTTTCTGTCGTAGTAAATCTGCCCAACTTGACACCTCAATCGGTTCGAAAGCAGAAACAAGCGTCATACAACACATATACAAAATACTCAATGAAATCCGTTTCATTCTATTCATTCTATCCTAAATTTATAAAACACAATAAAAATAAACAATAATCAGTAGCAAACAGAAGAATTGAAATTCGAATACAATTTATTTTGATGAATAAACCCATTATAAGGACGAAAAACAAAAGGGTACCCAATTCGGATACCCTTTACATCTAGATGAAATTAATCTATGCAATGTGTTAAATAATAAGATTTAATTCATCAATTTTATGCTTTCATCTTCCACAAGCTTCCTTTAGGAGACTTAATTTCTATAATTTTTCCATCGACCACAAGTTGCTCCAAGGCATCGGCAGCTTTAGGGAAAGTCATCTCTGTTAATACAGACATTTCTTTCAATGTCATTGTACCAAACTTCTTCATTAGAGAGAGTGGTTCTTTATCGTATTTCGCAAGGATTGCACCTCCAGCCATTTTCTTCACAGCCTCTTTTAACTCAGCATAAACAGTTGGTGCAGCTAATTCTTCAACCTCCTCCTTCTCATTAATAATAAACAACGTAGGAAATAAGTCTACATTCAATTCTCTACATAAATCAAGATCATCGTTAAATAGCTTCTCTCCTTTGACCAAGGAATAGTCACGTTCAAACTTAGGCATATCTAACCCTACAGATTTTGCAGCTTCAAGAATAACTTCGTCTTTTGATATATTTTTAGCCTCAACAAAAAGGTCTTCACGAAGTAGCCTTAACAATGCCATACCTTTATCATGTCCTTGTAATTCTGCAGCCTTAAAAGCTATTGATGCAGGAAATGAAGATGTTAATGGATCATTTAACCATACAGAACCATTAATAGGCATTTGCAATACTTCACTTGTTTTATCCCATGCACGTGCCATAACTTCTGGATCGGTTACTTGTCCTTCGTAATCTACTTCACCAAACTTACGTAAAAGTCCTCCCATGCGCTCTTCTAAAGTAAAATATTGACCATACTCTAACGTCAATCTACGTAAAAAGCCTTCAATATTCCAACAGTAAGAACAAATAGGATCCGAGAAGTACACGATATGTAATGGTTTATCTTTAACACGTGGCAATGCAGCTAGGTTTTGCTCACTTCCACCCGAGTTAGGCACACTACAGTATCCAGTTTCAGGATCACAGCTATATTTTTTCTTATCTTCCATAATCGATTAAAGTTTTGTGTTTATACTCTTAGAATTAACAATATCATTTCAAAATTGTTGTCTATACTTCTAAAATTGATTCAATATTAGAATTGTAATCTACAGATTAACTTTAGAATAGACTAAACCTTCAATTTAAGAAGAATATTGTATCTTCACCTCACTAAAAACGAAACAATGACCATTCAAGAAATTATTTTTAAAATAATAAGCCACATCCGTCTTTTAATTAAGCAGTTTTTTAAAGCAACACTACTTGTGTTATGCTTCGGTTCGATTCTGCTGATTGCTTTTCATTTTATGAAAAGACCAATACAAGCAGGATACATCACGAGCAAAGAATTTATTGAAGCTGGTATTGGACCAAAACAAGAGGATAAAACTGTATTTAAGAAAAAAAAGGCTCAAGAAGAGGAAGTTGAACAAATGGTGAATTACGATAACAGATATGCCGTTACATACGCTATAGAGAAAGATACGGTAACCGTTTACGTACACAAGCAAACCTACGATACCATTCAAGTTGGCAATTGGTTTGAGTTTGATAAAACAAAAGGTAGTTTCAAAGCTCCTACACTACCCTAAAATAAAGAATAAAAAAAGCTTCAATCCTAAGATTGAAGCTTTTTCATTTCTGTTTACTGATGTTTTATTATTTGCAATCGTTATCAGAAATAGCTTGAATCGCTACTACCTCTACAACTTCGATTACACCATCGTACTCTTCAGAAAAGCCTTCTACAGCTTTACCTTTGTTTAATACTTTCACTTCAGCATATACAGGGCTAAAAGCTTCTTTATCTTCAGTTAGAGCTGTATACTCATCAACCATAGACAAAGTATTATCAATTACCCAATATACTTTTTCTTCGCCACAAGGAACAAAAGAACACACTTCATGACCAATAGTTAACATACCTTTTACAAGGACAGGTTCTTCAATAAAGATTACTTCTTCTCCTTTTTTCAACTCTGTGATACCATGCCATTGAGTCAATTCATACTCTTCGTTTGCATAGCGAGCACCCGATGCTGTTACTTGATTTAATAATACGAAAGATGTACCTTCAAAATCGCATTCTACCTGCGATGCATCATCATTAAATGTAAGTTTCAACACTTTTCCATTTACATCTTTGCATTCATCATAATCAGAAAGGTTTTCGATTGATGTTGAATCTGCATTTAGCTCTGTAGCTGGTTGAGTTTCACTGTTTGTGTTTTTCACGTTTTTGCAAGACACCATAAGGAATAGTGCTACGATAGCCGCAGCTAAAATCTGTTTTTTCATTACTGTAGTTGTTTTTTTTATTAAAAATAATTCCTTAAAAAAATTGCCTTTTCATGCATTGGTAAAGCGCTTTTCGGGTTGCCAATCATTAAATAGCGCGCAAATGTAGTAAAAGGTTTAATACGTGATTCTCCTAATGCCATAATTATTTTCACATCACTACGTGTAACCCAAAATCAGAAACACACCATCAGATTCTTCACTATATGGAATATTCAATCTATCAAGCACTTCCCTCACTTTATCCGATTGATTCGTTATTTCTAAAGGAACTAATCTTCCGACATATTTACCATGACATCCGTAAATAATCATCTGTTCAATCTCTATGTAGGGAATAAAGTACTCATCGAGCGATAAATTATCCCAATCACATAAATAAGTGGGAGGTTCTTTAGCTATGAGAAGTTTCTCATCCACTAAAATAGACTTGTAATCAAAACAAGGTGGCATTTCCCATTGACTAAACTCTACAAAAAGAGACACCCATTTTGCATCGTTCAATACACCATGTAAGTTTCTCTGTTTAATCTTTTGAGCAACTTTTTCTTTTAAGAGTAAGAAGTAATTGCTATTTATAATGCTTTTATAAGTTTCGTAATGATTCATTATTATTTTGTTTTATTAGCGCAATAAATGGATACAATCTAGAATTGAGCTGCCTTTAAACATTAAAACTTCAATTCATTATTTTCATATCAACCCGACTTTATTATCTTTGGTAAAGTAAGAACATAAAAATGTAATTCGTATGAAATTATTATTAATAAGTAATTCTACAAATCCGGGTGAAGCATATTTAAGCTACCCTAAACAAAATATCGCAGACTTTCTTGGTAGTAATCCTGTAGAAATTCTATTCATTCCGTATGCAGCTGTTACATTCTCGTACGACGAATACGAAGCAAAAGTAAATAAAGCTTTAAAGGATACCGGACATCAAGTTAAAGGCATTCATCATTTTGCAGATCCTATTAAAGCTGTGAAAGAAGCCAAAGCAATTGCCGTTGGTGGAGGAAACACTTGGAAACTTGTTCGTACAATGAGAGATCAGAACCTTTTGGAAGCAATACGAGAAAAGGTACTTGCTGGAACTCCTTATATGGGTTGGAGTGCAGGCTCTAATGTTGCTTGCCCTACCCTACGAACAACTAACGACATGCCTATTATAGACCCAAAAGGTTTTGATACGTTGAATTTAGTTCCTTTCCAAATTAACCCACATTATCTAGATGATAACCCAGCAAACCACGGCGGAGAGACTCGTGAGGTTCGTATTATAGAATACATCACTCAAAACCAAGGCGACTTTGTAGTAGGACTTAGAGAAGGCACAATGCTTCATATTGAAAACAAATCTATAAGATTGATAGGACCACGTCCTGCTCGTATCTTTAAGTTTGGACAAGAAACTACAGAATTAAAGAGCGGAGATGATTTCTCTTTCTTGTTGAAATAATTCTTTTACTTCATAAAGAAGGCATTGTGTTTTATTATAAACATAATGCCTTCTGTTTTTCATATTGAAGTGAATCTTATCTATCTTTACCAATTTCTAAAACGAACCAAAAGCCATGCTCCTACTAAATCAACGGCTTTTTTACTTAACATTGGATGCAGAAACCTACGGAATTATTTTACGAACAACTAGATGACCAGAAGGAAAAACAACTCTATTTCAACGGAAGACACATTGAAATAGATGCTCCTGAATTTCAAAATATCTGTGCCAAGTTAGCTACTGTTCAGCGACAAAAGCTACCCATTTACAACCAAGATGATTTAACAATATCGTCCTATAAAAAACACTTAGTCATCACAGGTAAGTTTACGAAAACAGAGCCTCGTGAAGCTTTTCTATTCATTATTTACGAAACTACAGATGTAACATATGCCTATAAAGAAGTGTGTAAAAGAGCCAACGAATGTGGTAAAACAATTCCTGCCGTAGATTTTAACTTGGTTGAGAAATCAATTTACAAAATGAAAAAGAATCTCAGGTTCAAAGCTCTTTTTGCTGCACTTATCATCATTCTTCTTGCTTTGTATTTTATCTTACCAAAGCTCAACAACTGCTATCCCGCCTAACTCAGTAATATCATTGTAAGCTACAATTAATCCTAGATAATTCTGAATCAATTATCTGTATAAATATAAGGTTGAATCCAGCCCTTATATTTTGTGAAGTTTCGACAATAAAAGCCCTATTTTTAAGATATAAACATTAAATTCGTAGGAGAATCACAAGACTTCAATAGGCAACAATAATGAAACAAAATATATATGCGAAAGGATTAACCGATAAAGAGGTGATTCTTAGCAGAGAAAAATACGGAACAAACCTTTTAACACCACCAAAAAGAACTCCTTGGTGGGTTCTCTATTTAGAGAAATTCAAAGACCCCATTATCATTATTCTACTTATAGCTACAGCTATATCTTTTGTATTTGGTGTTATTCACGATAATTACACCGAATCAATAGGAATCATTATAGCTATTTTATTAGCTACAGGTGTCGGCTTTTGGCAAGAATTTAGTGCACAACGTAAGTTCGACGAAATGAAGTCTGACAAAGATTTCGAAATTGTTAAGGTACGTCGTAATGGCGTTGTGTTAGAAATTACCAAGGATAAATTGGTTGTTGGCGACAGAGTTCTATTAAGTGCAGGCGATGAAATACCTGCAGATATTAAATTACTCCACGCCACTGAAATGAAAGTTTCAGAATCGGCAATGACCGGAGAGTCTGTAGCAGTTTCCAAACACCCCCTTAATGATGAATATCTGGGAGCTGGATTTGCCCCTAACCTATTACTTCGTGGAACTACCATTGAACATGGTATGGGAGAAGGAATGGTTGTAAAAATTGGTGATCAAACAGAAATTGGCAAAACGACTCGTTTGGCTACTGAAGAAACTAATCTTAAAACTCCATTAGAGAAACAACTGATAGGATTGGCAAACCGAATTAATTATATTGCTTTTGGTATATCCTTCCTAATGTTTACCATACTCAATGTTATGCATTGGATTGGCTATTCGGGACCGTTAGGTTGGGAAGAAATACTTCTTACAGAGGTTAAATTCTTAATGGGTGCAGTGGTCATTATCATTGTAGCTGTACCAGAAGGACTTCCCCTATCTGTTACTTTGGCACTTGCATTCTCAATGAAAACAATGGCCAAAGAGAACAATCTTATTAAAAAGATGAATGCCTGCGAAACCATCGGAGCCATCGATGTCATTTTTACCGATAAAACAGGAACACTAACTCAAAATAGCATGACTGTAGTAGAGACGAATGTACATGATAATGATGCATCTCTATTACACCTTGTGGGTGCTTTAAACTCGTCTACGAACTGGGGAGCAAACGATACGGTAATTGGCAACCCTACTGAAGGAGCTATTTTAAAATCAATTGGTAAAAACGAAACAGAATTACTTCGTAATACGTATAATACCGTTTTTACTATTCCCTTCTCTAGTGCTAACAAATACATGGTTACGTGTGTTGAGCACAAAGAAACTAAAAAGAGATATACACTTATTAAAGGTGCACCAGAAGTTATTTCAAACATCATTGGCAATTCCGATTTCCTGCAAATTGTAACCGAACAACAAAACAGAGGGCGAAGAGCCATAACAGCAGCAATACTCCACACCCAGAACTCATCAGTAGACTCACATAAGGAATTACTTAAGAATAACCATAGCATAGAAGCTAATTATATAGGCACTTGGTTTATAGAAGACCCTATACGTTCTGATGTTCCTCAAGCTATTGAAAAGTGTTATAAGGCGGGTATTGATGTAATCATGATGACTGGCGATAATCTTAAAACAGGTGCTGAAATAGGTCGTCAGGCAGGATTAAAGGACATATGGGCCATTGAAGCAAAAGACTTCAGAACTGCTATTGAAGACACAAAAAACAATCGAGAGTTACCTAATATCATTGCCAGATGTAGCCCTTCTGATAAATTAGAAATATTAAAATGGACACAAAACAAAGGACATATTTGTGCTATGACTGGAGATGGAGTTAATGACTCTCCATCACTAAACCATGCCGATGTAGGTATTGCTATGGGAACTGGAACATCTGTAGCTAAGGAAGCTGCTGATGTTATTTTGTTGGACGATGCCTTCCCATCGATAGTAACAGGTGTTAAATGGGGTCGTTCTTTGTACAAAAACATTAAGAACTTTCTTTTCTTACAACTTTCAATTAATGTATCCGCCTGTATGATTGCTATCTCTGGACCAATCGTTGGTGTAGAGATGCCTTTCACGGTGACCCAATTTCTTTGGATTAATTTAGTTATGGATGCACTAGCCGCTGTTGCACTTGCGTCAGAACCTGCAGATGACAATGTTTTAAATGAAGCCCCAAGAGATAAAAATGAATTTATCATTACCAATACTCTGAAGAAAGCCATCTTTGGATTTGGAGGATTCGTTTGGCTCATTAGTACCTTTAGTCTTTGGGGTATGAAAAACAATCTTCCTGTATTTCAAGATATCGACTTGACCATCTTCTTCTCTGGATATATGATGATTAATTGGTGGAATCTATTCAATGCAAGGGTAATTGGCAAGCACAAATCGAGCTTTAAAGGATTAGGATCAAACGCTAAGTTTAGTTCAGTATCTATTGCCATTCTACTATTGACAATCCTGATTGTACAATATGGAGGAGAAGTGTTCCAAACACATCCGCTAGACCTAGAAACTTGGTTATGGATAATTGTATGCACATCACCTGTAGCCATATTAAGAGAATTATGGTTCTGGGTTTGCGATAAAAAGAAATAACACCACACCAATAAGTTAACTTAAAGCCTATAATACAAGATTGTATTATAGGCTTTTTTTATGCCTTAACATCAAATATAGGTGGATGCATAAAATCTTTTAATTTGTTTGAACTTTATTTTTAAAGGACAACATCTGGCTGTATCTCCTCATACTTTTGTCGTATTAATAATTCAAAACTACTTATTATGAAAAACGATACCAATTACGAAAACGAAGAAGTATTAATACCTGAAGAATACACAGGAATAGAAAACACCGAGCTTAAGAGTTGTATTGTACTTGTAGAGGATGGAATGAAACGTCTTACCTCTTTTTCAGGAAACCTTGTTAATGCTTGCGAAATGATTACCAAATTACAATACGATATTAAAGTAATGGATAATCAACTAGACAATTACATTGCAACATTACAATACGACCTAGAGCAGTTTAACAAAATTGCCCCCATTGTTGAAAAACAACTTCAAAGTATTTCCTCTCGAATGGACTTAGTACTAGCTCGATTAATGCAAAGTGATTTCAGCTCACTAGATCAAGCTGATGTAGAGATGAGACAACAACTCATTCAACTTCTAAGCGACCAAAACGATTCATTTTGTGATATGTCCATCAAACTAATGACCCGATAAAACCAACCAACATGAGTAAGAAACATAACAACACACAACCATCTACAGCAGTTCAACCTCAAAGCAAAGATGAACTATTGAATAACGCATTAATGGAGATGGAAGAGATAGAGCAAAGCGTTTTATCAATATCACAAATGAGTTCACAAGTGAGTGAGCAGTTTTCTGAAATAGGTAATACAGTTAAAAACTTTGGTTATGGTGTTAGCGACTTTATTACCAAAAACAGAAAATCCCTTTTCAATAATAAAGAAGATGCTGAATTTGCATCGGATATAACCGAAATAGCTTCGGATTTACTTGGAGGAGCAATTGATTTTGTAGGGGGGATATTCAGTGATTATAAAAAAGGGAAACAACTTAAAAAGCTTCTCATTGCAAAACAAGAAATAGCTAATGCAAAAATTCAAACTGTGGAGAAACTGTTCAAACAAATGGAACGCAACATTAAGTTGTTTCAAACTGTTGTTTTTGAATATATCAATGCAGAATATAGTATCGATGAATTAAAAGATTCTACTATTCAACGCAAGCATTTCGACACCATGATGCAAGCGATGCAACAATACAAAAAGGCAGCGTTCCTATTCCTTATAACACAGTTTATGCTTGCAGAATACAATGCATGGATTGCAGGTAATCAAAATAGTTTATCAAAATACCCCGATGAAAGAGTTCTTCACGGACATATTTTATACAATGTACTATATCCACCAATTAGCAGTTTCCGTAAAAGTGAAGAGAAAACAAGCAACAAGCTTATCAACGAAGATATGTATACCTATTTAATCAGAAATGATGCTGAAAGCATATCTGGTCGTTTCTTATTCTTTATGATAGACGAACAACTTACTAGTAAATTTTTACTTGATACCGATAGATATGCATTCATGAGAATCTCTTTGGGAAGCGAAATGTCAAGATCTATTTTAAAGGAAAATGAAGCCTTTAAGGAAAGTCAAGCTAATTATTACGAATTAGAAAGACTGGAAGATCAATCAAGTGCCGATATTATTTATTATATATACCGAACCGTAATCTTTCTTATGGTAGCTTTTTATGGCTATTTGAATTATGAAAACCATGGTTGGTGGTTCATTCCAACAGTGGTATTGGGCTATTGGTTTATTCCTAGAAAATTAGGCATTGCCATCTATCACAATTACAAAAGAAACATGGCAGCTGCTATAAGTAATTGCAAAAAAAATCTTAGTAATAGATTAAGAGAGCTATTATTGAAGCAATAGAGATCTATCCATTGTTTTTTTATTATTTTTAATGCTCATACAAAGAAGAATGGTATACAAATATAAATTCTATATGTGGCTCATTGACAATTTAAGTAATGGACCACTAACCTTAGCAGAAATTCAAAAGAAATGGGAAGACTCCCAAATTAATGAAGACGGTACACTACTAACCTCGCGTACATTTACAAGGTATAGGAGAGAAATTGAGAGTTTGATGAAGGTAGATATCTGTTGTGATAAATCACAAGGAAGTATATACTACATCAATAAAGAAACTGACAGACATGAAAACGTTCAAGAATGGATGCTGAGTGCCTTTCGTATGTCCCAACTCAGTGATCGTGTCAATCAGCGAAAAAGTATCCTTTTAGACGAAGCTCCACCAGCATCTAACCGCTTGCAAGATATTATGGAGGCCATTGACAAACAAATACCTCTACGTCTTTCCTATAAATCGCATTACAAGGATGTGCCAAGCGAGATGACATTCTACCCTTCATTTGTACGATTATTTCGTCAACGTTGGTACGTAATTGGAGAGTATATTGAGAAAAAGATTCCCAAGACACTTGCACTCGAAAGGATTAAACAAATGGAGTTAATAAAAGCAGACACGTTTAAATTTTCGCAAAAGAACACAAAACTGCTGTCCGATCCTGAACGATATTTCGAAGATTGCTTTGGAGTCATTCGCATGGAAGAGCCAATATTTATTACTTTTCGTGCCTTCTGGCCGCAAGATGCTTATTTAAAAGATACTCCAATCCATTATTCACAAAAAGTAGTAAACGAAACAACAGACTATTCTGATTTTGAAGTCTATGTTCGTCCAACCTACGATTTGACACAAGAGTTTCTATGGAACAGAGATAAAGTAGCTATTTTAAGCCCTTCATCATTTAAAGACAAGATGGTAGAAATTCTTGAGAACACTCTAAAAAGTTACAAAACAGGAAACTGTTATGCCGAAGAATGAGTAAACATATCTCAAGAAGTAAACTCTATTAAGTTTACTTCTTGAGGATTTGTTCCATTGCTTGTTGAATATTATTGTACTTAAATTTGAATCCAGCCTCAAGTAAACGAGTAGGGTAAACATTCTGATTACTCAAAATTAGCTCCTTCGTCATTTGCCTTCCAAATAGTAGATTTAATGCGAAACGAGGAACGTGAATTGTAAATAATGCTCGTTTATAATGGCCTATTTCATAAATTAATTCTCTAGTGCTTACACTATTAGGAGCAGATAAATTAAAAATACCTGCACAGGAGTTATGCTCTAAAAGATATTTTATGGCACGGACCTCATCTTCGGTATGTACCCATGGTAAATAATCTTTTCCATTTCCTACAATGGCACCAACATAGAAGTTAAACGATTTCAAAAATTGTAGCATCATTAGACTATCCTTAGCAATCGTCACTCCAGTTCTGACAATCACTTTTCGAAGTGAATCGCATTTTAAATTTTGAATTGGCTTCTCCCACTCTTCACACACTTGAGCCAAGAAGTTTTTATCGGCATGTGGACTATATTCATCTAATGATGTTTCAAAATCCCATGGACCATAAAACCCTGTAGCAGAACCCTGGATCCATACTTTAGGCTTAATAATAGCTTTAGAAATACTTTGACTTATATACTCCGATGGTAATATTCGACTTTCCAGAATAAGTTTCTTCTGTTTTTCAGTCCATCTTTTACCTCCTATATTTTCACCCACTAGATTAATAATAGCATAAGCACCATCAACCTCCGAAGTTATTAACGAAGAGCAGTCCCATGCTTTATAAGATAATTTCTTCTGATTTTTAAAACGCTGTGGATGGCGAGTTAGAATAACTAATTCGTAATCTTTCTGAAGTAAAGGAATCAATGCCTTACCAATGTAGCCCGTACCACCTGCAATTACTACTCGTTTCATAAGCTTCAATCAATCTGGTTAGTAATAATTAGAACAGCATTACACATACACATGTTTGTATAATTAATGAATATTCTTATAAGTTAGCAAAATAAAAATAGTTATTAGAAGTCAATTTTAATAATTTATCACGAATAATATTCTAGCTATCATTTCAGTTATTACAATCTGATTATAAATTAATTACAATATAATATTATGAATACTACGGAATCTAAAACACTTAACCTTTTTAAATATTAATCAATAATGAACAAAAAAGACTTTATATAGTTATATATACAATAACTCTTCAATAGGTATTTATAACTGGCCTACTTGAAGTATAACTTGAAAATACGACAATATAAAATTACAACTTTAAAACTTAAACAATAAGGGTTTACTTAGTAGGGATACTGGGTAAACCTGTTTTTTTTTTAAAAGCTACAGCTATTTGATCGTAAAATCTAACACAACAATTCTTCCTTCGTAAAGATACTGATGAACACATCTTTAATTGGTATATTTAAAGTCGAAACTAATTAGACAAGAGATATGAAAAAAACGATGATGGTATTGTGCATTATAACTTGTACAATATTCGCTACAGCTCAAGACCTACGTGTAGGCTCTTATAACATTCGATATGAGAATGACGGAGATGCTGCAAAAGGAAACGGATGGAAAAATAGATGTCCTGTACAAATTGATTTACTAAACTTTTATGACTTTGATGTATTGGGTACGCAAGAGGTACTTCATGGACAACTAGTAGACTTACAAGCCGGATTACCTCAATATGATTACATTGGTGTAGGTCGTGATGATGGAAAAACAGAAGGGGAATATGCCCCTATTTTCTTTAAGAAAGACAAAATAAAGTGTCTAAAGTCTGGATATTTCTGGATGTCCGAGGATACAACATACCCAAATAAAGGCTGGGATGCGGCTTTACCCCGTATTTGTACTTGGGGCTACTTTAAAGACACAAAGAAAAAGAAAAAATTCTGGTATTTTAATCTTCATATGGATCATGTAGGTGTCGTAGCTAGACGAGAAAGTGCTAAATTAGTCTTAGCTAAAATCAAAGAGATGTGTGGTAAAGACCCCGTAATTCTTACTGGAGATTTTAATGTTGATCAAACTCACCAAAGTTATAAGGTACTACATGACTCTCCTATCTTCAAGGATTCGTATGAAGAGGCGACTATACGCTATGCATTGAATGGAACATTCAATGCTTTTAACTTAAACTTAAAAACTAATAGTAGAATTGACCATGTTTTTGTATCGCCTACATTCAAAGTAACCAAATATGGTATTTTGACAGATACATACAGAAGCACATCAATTGAAACTAAAACGGTACGAGAAGGAGACTTTCCTAAAGAAGTTTCATTTCAACAAAGTGAAGCAAGACTTCCATCCGATCACTTTCCAATCTTAGTTGAGCTTGATTATTAAACTAAATATCAAAATAAGCTATAATAAAAAATGCCCCGTATAGAATAAACTATACGGGGCATTTTATATACCTATAGAATGTCTAGTCCTATCATAGCGTTACACTAAAAAAAGTAATGATATGGAAGAGTTAAATGTATCTCATGTAAAACGTACACAAAAGGATTACAGCTTCAGTTTTAAGTTAAGCGTAGTCAAAGAGATTGAAAGTGGAGAAT
>JASLDF010000216.1 GCA_030151635.1 Bacteroides sp.
ATGGGAAAAATTATAGGTATTGACTTAGGTACTACAAACTCTTGCGTTTCGGTATTCGAAGGTAACGAGCCAGTAGTAATTTCAAATAGTGAAGGTAAAAGAACAACTCCATCTGTTATTGCTTTCTTGAAAGATGGAGAACGTAAAATTGGTGATCCTGCAAAACGTCAGGCTATTACTAATCCACAAAAAACAATTTCATCTATCAAGAGATTTATGGGTGAAAATTGGGATCAAGTTCAAAAAGAGGTTAACCGTGTTCCTTACAAAGTTGTTAAAAATGAAAACGGAAATCCTTGTGTTGACATTGATGGACAATTATATACTCCTCAAGAACTTTCTGCAATGATTCTTCAAAAAATGAAACAAACTGCAGAGGATTACTTAGGACAAGAAGTAACAGAAGCAGTTATTACTGTTCCAGCATATTTCTCAGACTCACAACGTCAAGCAACTAAAGAAGCTGGTCAAATTGCAGGTCTTGAAGTTAAACGTATCGTGAATGAGCCAACAGCAGCAGCTTTAGCATATGGTGTTGACAAATCGGATAGAGAAATGAAGATTGCAGTGTTCGACCTTGGTGGTGGTACATTCGATATTTCAATCCTTGACTTTGGTGATGGTGTTTTTGAAGTACTTTCAACTAATGGTGATACTCACCTTGGTGGTGATGACTTTGACCAAGTTATTATTGATTGGTTAGTTCAAGAGTTTAAGAACGATGAAGGTGGTGTAGATATCTCTAAAGATCCTATGGCATTACAACGTCTTAAAGAAGCTGCAGAAAAAGCGAAGATTGAATTATCTTCTTCTTCTTCTACAGAAATCAACCTACCATACATTATGCCAGTTGATGGTGTGCCAAAACACTTGGTTAGAACACTGACAAAAGCTAAATTTGAACAACTAGCTCATGGATTGATCCAAGCTTGTCTTGAGCCATGTAAAAAAGCAATGAGCGATGCTGGTCTAAGCAACTCTGATATCGATGAAGTTATCCTAGTTGGTGGTTCAACTCGTATTCCTGCTGTTCAACAAATTGTTCAAGATTTCTTTGGTAAAGCTCCTTCAAAAGGTGTTAACCCAGACGAAGTTGTTGCTCTTGGTGCTGCGGTACAAGGTGCAGTGTTAACTGACGAGATTAAAGGTGTGGTTCTTTTGGACGTAACTCCTCTTTCTTTAGGTATTGAAACAATGGGTGGTGTTATGACTAAATTAATTGAGTCTAACTCAACTATTCCAATGAAGAAATCGGAAGTGTTCTCTACTGCTGCTGATAACCAAACAGAAGTTACTATCCACGTAATTCAAGGTGAAAGACCAATGGCTAACCAAAATAAGACAATTGGTAACTTTAACCTAACAGGTATTGCTCCTGCACGTCGTGGTGTACCTCAAATTGAAGTTAGCTTTGATATTGATGCTAACGGTATCTTGAGTGTATCTGCAAAAGATAAAGCAACAGGTAAAGAGCAATCAATTCGTATCGAGGCTTCTTCTGGCTTAAGCAAAGAAGAAATCGAAAGAATGAAAGCTGAAGCTGAAGCTAATGCTGATGCAGACAAGAAAGAACGTGAGAAAATCGACAAGCTAAACCAAGCTGATAGCACAATTTTCCAAACTGAAACTCAATTGAAAGAGTTGGGCGATAAGCTTCCTACTGATAAGAAAGCTCCTATCGAAGATGCTCTTGCTAAATTGAAAGAAGCTCATAAAGCACAAGATATTGCTGCTATTGATGCTGCTATGGAAGAGTTAAATACTAAGTTCCAAGCTGCAAGTGCTGAAATGTATGCTGCACAAGGCGCTCAAGGTGCTGATGCTGGTCAAGCTGGTCCACAAGATCAAGCAAACAACCAAGGTGGTGCTGAAGATATCCAAGATGCTGACTTCGAAGAAGTAAAATAAGAGTCGGTTAATACCGGTTATTAAATATTGAAAAGTCCCTGTAAGTGTACTACTTACAGGGACTTTTTTTGTCTGTATATTGCTGATTTTAATTAAAGAATGTGTTGAGTTAATTGATAATGTAGTGTGTTCAGGGATTGATGAAGAATTCGAGATAGGAGTAAAAAATAAACTCCAGAACATGGATTCGTTGTCCAGGATGATATTGGGAAAGGTCTCTTGAATGTGGTCTCATTATGTCAGATTGGCTTAACGTATTAGAGTGGGGAATTTATACGAGATATTCCAACCCACTAAAATTTGTGACAGTTGGAATATAAATATAATACTAAAATTTCCATTCCTATTTCCAAACGACTCTGATCACTGACTTATGTAGTTTAAGGAAAAGTGTTATCGTATAATCTTATGGCATATAATATCCTATAAATTCTTTTGGGTTATTATTTAGAGAGCTTAACGCATTGCAAATAACATTACAGTCATTTAGATATTTATCAGCTTCCTTTTTATTCATGTTTTTTGTTCCAGGATATAAAAAAGCAATGTACAAAAGTGGTGCATTTATCATTATTGCGAGTCTAGATACAAATTTTTTAGCAATACTGTCTGCTCGATGTGGATCTAGTTCTACAACAATTACCTGACCTGTTGATTTATTAACCCCATGAATGTCGAATCTATCCTTTCTTTCTTCATTTGCTTTGAATTCAATAGACCATGTAAAACCTTTGAGTTCTAGTTCTAAATGCTTTAGGAGTGATTTTTGTATTTTGCATGGGTTATCTGTATTGTTACCTTTAAAGGATTCTAATACACTTGTTATTTGATCTTTCGTTATGAAATGCTTTGAATCCATTGAACTTTTGGTATTGCATTCTGATGATAGAGCCTGTAAATTTGTCTGTAAATGGAAAAATAGACGTTTAGTACTATTTCCACCTTTACTACCTTTAGTTTGACCTGATAATCTTATTTGGTTACACAAAGAAGTTGTAAATTCCTCAAGAATGATGTGTTCAAAGTTGAATTTTTTACTTCCATCTATAGATAATAATCTATCTTCGACATTAGGATACGTATCTTTAACATTAGATGCCACATATATCTGAACATTTTTTTGCTTTTCTTCTTTAAGTAACTCTAGAATGTACTGTAAAAGCAACATGTAATCAGGATTACGATTGTTTGTTGAGTTTTTAGCTCCACCTCTTGATGATAATATTATACCTTGCATTCCTTCATACTCAGAAGTGTATAACCATTTGTTTTCTATTATTTCCATTTTTGATTATTAGGTGATTTTGTATTGTTATTTTAATTTGTATATTCTTATATTTTCATCTAATCTTTTGGAGAACAGCCATCGCTTTAGGATGACTGTAACTATATAAAATGTTAACAATGGCACCTTATCCAGCTCTGTGGTAGAAAAAAGTTATAGGATATTTATTTAAAATATTTTGTAATAATTATTGGGGCAGAGCAAAGACTTACTGCTATGCAGAATACAGTTATTAATAAAATTCTCTACTGGAAGTAATTTACACCACTTCCTTATAATCACTAATCTTATTAGTGATGAATGCACTTGTAAAAGTTGATGGTGCTGTTGTTAACTTATTGATGTATGGTAATATGTGTTTTTTTAATGTCCTTGGAGTCCCTGAACCTTGTTCTAAATAAATTAGGAACTCAAGATAGGGGTGATTCTCTCTAATGAAAAACAAATTTATTGAGCGTAAGACTTAATCTTTTCTTTTAGCTTCTCCATAAGCACATCTTTAAGTACCAATGCATTATTCTTATCCACATCTTCCGATGCGAATATAAGTGTAATGGTGTTATAGTGTTTTATCTTATTGATAAAATGATTTATTTTATTTGATGCAATAAGTTCCTGCTCATAAGAATTAATAAACTCTTCCCATCTACTTATGGGATCTTCGTGAAGCCATAGTCTAAGCTCGTTAGAAGGTGCTAATTCTTTTTCCCACACATCGTAGTGTAAGTTGTCCTTTTCTGCCCCTAGCGGGTGTAAACGATCAACTAAAACTCGTAGTCCATCGCTCTCATTGCAAGAATCGCATGCTCTTTTAAGTTTTATCTCTGTCATAGGTTTGATTAAATAGGTTTTCTCTAAAATACAATATCTTTTTTACCCTCCAATAGCTATATCTAATTAAATTATTTAAATAACTACTCGATTCAAAAAAAAGTGTCTTATAGTTTAGACCTATAAGACACTTTTGAAACATCTACTTTAAAAGAAGTAGGTTATATTTTCACAATCATTTTCCCTTTGTTTTCACCCGAGAACAAACCGATAAATGCTGATGGAATGTTATCAAAACCATTGACAATCGTCTCTGTGTACTTTAATTGTCCTGCTTGAACCCATTTGCCTAGCTGTTCAAAAGCCTCGGGGAATCGTTCTGCATAATCGCTAACGATAAATCCTTTTACCAATGAACTAGTTTTCAATAGAGCTGGTAATATTCTAGGTCCTATAGCTATTTCAGTAGCATTGTAAAGTGCAATTTGTCCACATAGTGCCATTCTTGCAAAACGATTAAATTGAGCAATTATTATGTCGCTAATTTCTCCACCCACATTGTCATAGTAACAGTCAATACCATTTGGACAATATTCCTCTAGTTTCGCTTTAATATCTTCGGTCTTGTAGTTAATGGCATGATCAAAGCCAAATTCAGATTTAAGTAGTTCCACTTTTTCATCTGTTCCAGCTAATCCCACCACATGGCAACCTTGTATCTTCGCAATTTGACCAACTACTGTTCCTACTGCACCAGCTGCCCCCGAAATAACTACCGTTTCCCCTTTTTTAGGTTTGCAGATGTCCATAAGTCCGAAGTATGCTGTTAGTCCAGGCATTCCAAGAATACCTATGAAATAACTAGCTGGAATATTCTTTGGTATTTGGCGTAGAGTTGTCGCATCTGCAACAATCTCCGTAGCCCATGGTAACATTCCTTGTACAGAATCTCCCACTTTTAACACATCCGATTTACTCTCAATCACCTCGGCAACGACTCCACCTACAAGAGGCTCGTTCAGTTTAAAAGGTTCTATATACGATTTAGAAAGAATCATTCTTCCTCTCATATAAGGGTCTACCGAAATATAAGTAGGTTTAAGTAAAACTTGTCCCTCTTTTAGAGTAGGACAAGTTATTTCCTCAAATCTAAAGTCGGATACTTTTGGCATACCAATAGGGTAACTTGCCAAAACAATTTGTTTTGTTGTTGCCATATTCTTTATTTTTGAATGTCGTAAAGCCATTTAATTTCGTCAGCCCAGATAGATTCGTCTGGAGTTTCAAGGATAATCGGCATATTATCAAAACGAGGATCGTTCATCATTCTTTCAAAGAAAGGTTTTCCAATAAAACCAACTCCAATACTATCGTGTCTATCCACTCTTGTACCTACTTCTTTTTTAGAATCGTTTAAGTGAATGCCACGTAGGTATTCAAAACCAACTACTTTTTCAAACTCGTCGAAAACTTCATCATATTTATTAACCAAATCATAGCCAGACGTGAACGTATGGCAAGTATCAATACAAACCCCCACACGAGTTTTATCTTCAACACGATCAATAATGTGCTTTAATTGCCAAAACTCAAAACCTAAATTACTTCCTTGTCCAGCCGTGTTTTCAATAACAGCTGTAACTCCTTTAGTTTTAGAAAGCACAATATTAATACTCTCTGCAATGGTATTAAGACAAGTTTCAGTATCTACTTTTTTTAAGTGGCTACCAGGATGGAAATTTAAAAGTTCCAAGCCCAATTGCTCGCAACGTTGCATCTCGTCTAAAAAAGCTGTTCTACTTTTTAATAATGCTTCTTCTTCCGGATGTCCCAAATTGATAAGGTAACTATCATGAGGAAGAATATATTTAGGTGATAAATCGTACTTTTTACAATTTTCTTTGAATTCAGCGATGCTTTCTTCTGTCAAAGGTTTGCTTACCCATTGTCTTTGATTCTTTGTAAATAATGCAAAAGCTTTTGCACCAATTTGATGTGCGTTAATAGGTGCATTTTCAACTCCTCCAGATGCGCTTACGTGTGCTCCGATATATTTCATAAGAATATTTTATTTTAAATTTTATATTGTTTACTTACTCTAAAGTGCTAAGTCAAAGATATGGATTACTTCTTGAAATCTCAATTCACCTCGCACTGATATATTAAACATAAATAAGGGCTTTCAGTTCAAAATAATTACGTTTTGACGTTAAAAGGTGCTGAAAGCTGTAAGTAATTTGCTATTTTCGTTAAGTTTGCAATTGTAAATACACGAGCGTTAACGAATGAAGTCCTACCAGAAATTCTTTTTATATCAAAATAAATTTATTCAGCCCTACATTGACTTGGCGTTGAATATACTTGATGGTGTTGCCTATTTGGCCTCATTATTATTTGTCATTAGCGTTGTCATTTCTTTTGGCTATGATATTACAACTGTGCAAGAAGTTTTAATCAGTAAAATTTACCGTACAGTTTGGTGGATTTTTTTAATTGATATTCTTGCTCATCTCTTACTCAATTATAACGATACCAAGCGAGAGTATAAGAAAGTCACGTGGGTTCTATCTACGTTGTTTTTAATGACGTTAATTCCTATAGTCTTCCATAAACCTCCAGAGAAGGGTGGAGTACTTATGTTTTGGGAATTAATGAACAGCAAGACGTATAAAATTGTGTTGTTGTTTATCATTTCGTTCTTTAACGTTTCAAGTGGTATTATGCGTCTGTTAGGCAAAAAAACGAACCCAGGTTTTATTTTAGCCATCAGTTTTATTATTATTATTTTTATTGGTGGAGGACTGCTTTTGTTACCCAACTCGACGGTTGAAGGCATTAGTTTTATTGATGCATTATTTGTATCAACGAGTGCTGTTTGTGTTACAGGTTTATCTCCGATAGACATTGCTTCAACCTTTACGACTTCAGGATTAACGATTATAATTGTTCTCATTCAAATTGGTGGACTTGGGGTGATGACATTTACCAGCTTTTTCGCAATGTTCTTTATGGGTAACACAAGTTATTCAAATCGAGTTATTTTGAAAGATGTGGTGAGCTCTGAATCTTTAAATAATCTTCTTTCTACTTTGGGGTATATCTTTCTGTTTACAATTGTAATTGAAGGAGCTGGAGCATTAGCCATTTGGCATAGTATTCATGGTACCCTTGATAAAAGTATAAACGATGAAATCGCTTTTTCTTTATTTCATTCCATTTCAGCTTTCTGTAATGCTGGCTTCTCTACATTACCAGATGGACTGGCAAATCCTGCGATAATTAACCAGAAAGAGATATTCATCTACCTTTCTATCCTTATTATTTTAGGAGGTATTGGTTTCCCAATTTTAGTAAATTTAAAAGATATTATAAAGACAAAGATAAAACGATTTATAGCCGAGCTAAAGCATAAAAAGCCTCCGTATATCTATCGCTTATACGATTTGAATACAAGAATTGTTTTGACAACTACGGCGGTGTTATTGCTTGGAGCCACCCTTTTTATTGCCGTTATAGAGTGGAATGGAGTGTTGGCAGGACTTACTTTGGGTGATAAAGCTGTGAAGGCATTTTTCTTGGCAACTTGCCCTCGTTCTGCAGGTTTCGGTTTCTATGACTTGAATTTATTCCGTTTCCAAACTCTACTATTATACATTTTCCTGATGTGGATTGGTGGTGCGTCTTTATCTACAGCAGGTGGGGTAAAAGTCAACTCAATTGCTATTGTCTATTTAAATATTTTAGCAATGTTAAAACGTACAGATCGAATAGAGGTGTATGGGAGAGAAATCTCTACAGATTCTGTTCAGCGTGCCCATGCCACAGTGTTTATCTCTATAACAGCTTTGGGGCTAATCTTCTTTTTGCTTACTATACTTGAGCCCGAAGTGTCGCCCAAAGAGTTAGCTTTGGAAAGTATTGCAGCTTTGAGTACTTGTGGCGCTGGTCTTGGTGTAACGCCTATAGTGGGTACGCCTTCCAAATTAGTCTTAATTATAGCTATGTTGTTGGGTAGAGTGGGGATCTTAACGATAATGTTGGGTTTTATTAAAAATAAACCAACAAAGAAATACAGTCTGCCTAGTGGCGAAATTCTTATTAACTAGAACAAAAGGATCATATATGAAATACATTATTATTGGTTTAGGGAATTATGGATATGTACTGGCCGAGGAATTGGCAGCTATGGGTAACGAGGTAATTGGTGCCGATAGTGAAGAAACTCGAGTGGATAGTATCAAAGATAAAATTGCCACAGCAATGTGTATTGATGCTACTGATATGAACTCTTTATCAGCATTACCCTTAGATTCTGCTGATGCGGTTGTGGTTACAATTGGTGAAAATTTTGGTGCGTCAATTCGTGTTGTTGCTTTGTTGAAACAGTTGAAAGTAAAACATATCTATGCTCGTTCAATTGATGATGTACATAAGTCAATTTTAGAAGCCTTTCAACTAGAAAAGATTTTAACTCCTGAAGAAGATGCGGCTCGACGATTGGTTGAGTTATGGGAGTTTAACACACAAACAGAAGCGTTTAAAATAGATGATGACAACTACATCATGATGTTTCAAATACCCGATAAGTTTGTGGGATTTTTTGTAAATGAACTGAATATGCAAAAAGAGTTCAATCTTCGCATCTTGGCAATTAAACGTCTTTGTCAAACTAAAAACTTATTAGGAATCACGGTTACCGACTATCATATGATTGATGATATAACCGATGAAGTTAAGATAGAAGAAAAAGATATATTGGTTTGCATGGGGCAGTATAAAGACTTTAGAAAATTCTGGAGATCATTGTAAGTTAGAATGTCGGAATTCAATCAATTGCGTAAGATTATTCATGTAGATATGGATGCTTTTTTTGCATCTGTAGAGCAACGTGATAATCCAGAGTTACGAGGTAAACCCATTGTAGTTGGCTCGCCACACCGTCGTGGAGTGGTGGCAGCTGCTAGTTATGAGGCCCGTAAATTTGGAGTGAGGTCTGCCATGTCTTCTTTGAAGGCAAAGAAACTATGTCCTAATTTAATTTTTGTTGATGGAAGGATGGATGCATACGAAAGTGTATCTAATCACATTCACGAGATTTTTAGTCGATATACAGATATAATTGAACCTTTGTCTTTGGATGAGGCTTTTTTGGATGTTACTGAAAATAAGAAAGGCATAGACTTAGCCGTTGATATTGCTAAATCCATCAAGAAGGAAATTTTTGAAGAACTCAATTTAGTAGCATCAGCAGGAGTTTCTTACAATAAATTTTTAGCAAAGATTGCTTCAGATTATCGTAAGCCAAATGGTTTATGTACAATTCATCCTTCTCAAGCCTCAGAATTTATAGAGCGGCTTAGAATTGAATCATTCTGGGGTGTGGGGCCTGTAACCGCTAAGAAAATGCATGGTATTGGCATTCATAATGGAAAAGATTTATTGGAGTGGTCTAAATCTGGATTGGTGCAACATTTTGGCAAGGCCGGACACCTATATTATTGTTTTGCACGAGGCATTGATAATCGCCCTGTAGAAGCCATCCGCATTCGCAAATCCATTGGTTGTGAAACCACTTTAGATAAAGATATTTCTGTAAAATCAGCAGTAATCATAGAGCTTTATCATGTTTGTGTAGAATTGGTAAATCGAATTTGTACTAGTGAATTTAAAGGTTTAACTCTTACATTAAAAGTAAAATTCCATGACTTCAATCAGATTACTAGGAGTTATACACAAAATACACCTTTTGAAACCTTAGAAGAAATATTGCCCAAAGCTAAAGAGTTAATGACCGATGTTGATTTTGAACGAAACCCCATTCGTTTAATTGGGGTTTCCATTTCTAACCCACTGGACGAGGATTACCATGAAACTCCTCGCTACATCCAACTTAGGCTAGATTTTAAACCTTAGTCTGTCAATCCTAGCCTGTAATAATTGGTATCTCTAATTTGGAAACCTATTTTTCTGTATAAAGAATTTGCAGCAACTCGTTTGGCATTTGATGATAAATCAATGTATTGTACTTCGCAATCTTTAGCTACTTCAATGGCTTTTAAAACTAAAGCTTTCCCTAAACCCAATCCACGAGCTTGTTCTGAAACAACAACGTCTTCTATGAAAGCTTTCTTTGTTGACGGAATGGTATAAACAATAAGGCACAGGGAGCCTACAATGTTATTGTTATCATCACGTGCAATAATTAACTCCGACTCTTTATCTTCAACAATTGTATTTAACGATTCGATTGTAATTTCCATTTTAGGTTCGGTCAAGAATCCTATAATCGCTTTAATACCATTCAGAATCTCTAGATCCACTTTTTTAACAACTGATACTTCCATTTGATTATAATTGAAAAGAGGGCTTAGTAAAAATCACTAAGCCCTCTTTAATATATTTACTATAATTTAATAGCTATTTATAGAGGTACATACTCTACGAATGCTTCCATAGCTTCGTATGAAGCTAAACCAAGTTTATCGTAAAGAATAGCTGTGCTTCTATTTCTTTCTTCACTACGTTGCCAGAATAGACGTTCGTCGTTACCTAAGAATGGAGCACTTTCCATTTGAGATTGGTGTTTCAAAATAGAGTTACGTTTAGCTCTTAATTCTTCAGGGCTAATTGGAACAACCATTTCTACGTTTTCGATTTCCCATTCTGCCCATGCACCGCGGTACATCCAGATACGGCAATCGTCAAGCCATTTAGCTTTAGCATTCTTTTCTTCGTCAATTGCAGCAAATACACCATCTGTACAAACTTGGTGAGTACCATGTGGGTCTGCTAAGTCACCAGCAACAAAGATTTGGTGTGGTTGAACTTCTTGAAGAAGGTTTTGAATGATTCTAACATCAGCTTCACCTAGAGGGTTTTTCTGGATTTTACCAGTTTCATAGAATGGTAAATCTAGGAAGTGACATCTG
>JASLDF010000182.1 GCA_030151635.1 Bacteroides sp.
ACTCTTGACTAATATCACCTTTACATTTAAGAAACGAGGTTCCATTGCAGCATGCTCACGACTAGAACCTTCACCATAGTTATCTTCAGCCACTACAATTGAAGAAATTCCTTTCGCTTTGTACTTACGAGCAGTGCCAGACACTGTTTCATATTCATTAGTTAGCTGATTCCAAACCTCATTGGCTTTATCATTAAACTTATTAATTGCACCCATCAATAAATTATCCGAAATATTATCTAAATGCCCCCTAAAACGCAACCATGGTCCAGCCATTGAGATATGGTCAGTTGTACATTTTCCTACAGCCTTTACTAACAATGGCATATCAACATAATCACCACCATTCCATCGGTCGAACGGAGCCAATAGTTGTAATCTATCCGATTTAGTATCCACTAGAATAGCATCTTTTTGCATGGTTGGAGCAATATATCCTTCAGTATCACGTAAGAAACCAGATTTTGGCAATTCATCACCCACAGGTTCTTTTAGGAGAATCTGATTTCCCTTATTGTCTTGTAGCGTATCCACTAATGGATTGAAACATAAATCTCCTGCAATCGTTAAAGCAGTTACAATCTCTGGTGATGCTACGAAAGCATAAGTGTTTGGGTTTCCATCTGCACGCTTCGCAAAGTTCCTATTAAATGAAGTTACAATAGAATTTTTAGCAGTAGGATCATTGGTATGCCTCTTCCATTGTCCAATACAAGGACCACAGGCATTCGCCATAACCACAGCACCAACCTTGTTGAAAATATCTAGTAAACCATCACGTTCTATGGTTGCTCTAATTTGCTCAGAACCTGGATTAACGATAAATTCTGAAGCCACTTTAATGCGGTTATCAACAGCTTGCTTTGCCACAGATGCGGCACGCGATATGTCTTCATAAGACGAGTTCGTACAAGAACCTATTAAGCCCACTTCCATCTTCTGAGGATATTTTTCTTTCTTCACCTTAGCAGCAAATTCTGAAATTGGAGTTGCGGCATCTGGTGTAAAAGGTCCATTTACATAAGGCTCCAAACGAGTTAAATCGATTTCAATTACTCTATCGTAATATTTTTCAGGGTTTTCTAATACAGCAGCATCAGCTTTAAGATCATTTGCTACTTTTTCAATATGAGGTAATAATTCTTCACGTGCTGTAGCTTTTAAATATCTAGCCATGCCATCATCATAAGGGAAGATTGAAGTTGTAGCACCAACCTCAGCCCCCATATTGCAAATAGTCCCCTTACCAGTAGCCGACAATGAAGTTGTTCCTTCACCGAAGTATTCAATAATCGCATTTGTCCCCCCTTTGACGGTCAAGATTCCAGCCAATTTTAGAATAACATCTTTAGGAGCAGTCCAGCCATTTAATTTACCAGTCAATTTCACACCAATAATCTTAGGCATCTTTAACTCCCATTCCATGCCAGTCATAACATCAACAGCATCAGCACCACCAACACCAATAGCAATCATCCCTAGACCTCCAGCATTTGGAGTATGTGAATCGGTACCAATCATCATTCCTCCAGGAAAAGCATAGTTTTCTAATACAATTTGATGAATAATACCCGCACCAGGTTTCCAAAAACCAATACCAAATTTAGAAGATACCTCCTTTAGGAAATCATAAACTTCTCTATTGGTATTCATAGCAGTTGATAAGTCGGATTTAGCACCTTGATCTGCTTGAATTAAGTGATCACAATGCACTGTAGAAGGAACAGAGACTTTCTTCTTACCCGCATTCATGAATTGCAACAATGCCATTTGTGCGGTTGCATCTTGCATAGCTACTCGGTCCGGATGAAAATTAACATAATCATCCCCCCTACGGTAATCTTTTAAATGCTTCGAGTCATATAAGTGAGCATACAAAATTTTCTCAGTTAAGGTTAATGGACGCTTAAGAGCGTTTTTAACCTCATTTATGCGTGTTTGAAAAGAGCTATAGAACTCTTTTAGCATGTTGAAGTCATAAATCATAATATCAATATTTATAGTTGTTAATACCTCTATATCAACGCATAATCATTTCGATTGTTTTGACAAAATATAAGTTATATAACACATTCTGAACATTTTATATCAAAAAAAGGATGCCATTCTTACAAATAGCATCCTTTTTTAACTCTTAAAGAATATATTTCTTTAATAGAACTTCACTTTAGATCTACAAACCACATTATCATTATTACGTCTAATTTCGATTGCATAATCTTTTTCATCCAAGTTGTCCACATAAAAATGAAGAACATCACCAAAGTAGCTTTCTGCAACGTAAGCAATCTCAAAACGTTCAATCCCTTTCTTATAATTATCATAAGGGAAAAGATCTAAAATATGCTCTATTGTTTTCACACTATTTGTATGTCCATTAATATCAATATCTGAATATTTAACTTGATAAGTAGCCGTAGCTTCAGTAGCAACCACCTTTATACGAGATGGTTTAGCTATAGGGCAAGTCTCTTCGAGTGCAAAGTTGGCAATTCCCCCATCATGGAGAGTCAATAAATTAGCAGGTTTACGAGTTTGTAAACTTATCATTGCCCAAACGGAAGAGGCATAGCCAATTTCATCGCCATTTTCATTGCGAATCACAAAGTTACGATCCGTAAACAGACGATACACATTTTCCATCCAAGTTTCAATGCTATATTTATCATACTGATGAGGCATTTGCTTCATTTCTACCGCCAAACGAGACAGCACCCATGTGTAATCTTCTTCATTTAAACTTCCAATTCCAAACCCTCTATCGGTGGAATGAAAACCTGCACAGTTCAATAATTGGTTACCCAAAACACCCCAAGTCAATTTTCCGGTATAGTCTACGTGGAAAGGTTCTACTACATAATTGTATTTTCCTTTTTTATCTATTTCCATATCTATTCACGATTTTGTAATCTCTCTTCGAACTTCGAAGATACACCAAATCAAGGGTTAGCACGTGATATTTAGGCTAAAATTTTGTTTTTATATATTTCTAAAGTCTAATAGTTAAACATTATAGCTAAATATAAGGACGAAAGAGATATCTATTTTATTTTATTTATATCTTTGTCCGTGAGAAACTATAATGTACAAATATTTAATTAAAAAATAAATATCCATGAGTGTTGCTGATAACAAGTATATAAAGGTAGCTTATAAGCTATACGCTATTGAAGATGGCGAACAAGAATTAATCGAAGAAGCTACAGCTGAAAGACCATTCCAATTTATTTCTGAAATGGGTACTACACTTCCAGGTTTTGAAAGTGCTGTTAGAGATTTAGCTGAAGGCGATACATTCAAAATTGAATTAACTAAAGACGAAGCATACGGTGACTATGATGAAGAACATGTACTAGATCTTCCTAAGGAAATCTTCCAAGTAGATGGTCATTTTGATAGCACACATATTTTCCAAGGCAATATCGTTCCATTAATGGACGCAGAAGGACATACACTTAACGGTGTTGTTGTTGAAGTGAAAGAAGATGTTGTTGTAATGGATATGAACCACCCTCTAGCTGGTAATGCGATCATTTTTGATGGTGTTGTCCTAGAAAGCAGACCTGCTACAAACGAAGAAATTCAAGGCATGGTTAACATGATTACTGGTGAAGGAGATGGCTGTGGTTGTGGAAGTGGCTGCGGATGTGGTTCTTCTGATGACGAAGGCTGTGGCAGTGGTTGTGGATGCGGTTCTAACGAAGGTGGCGGTTGCGGAAGCGGCGGTTGTGGTTGTGGATGCTAATTCATATACTTAGATAATATTAAAAAGAAAGAGCGAGTTGATTATTCAACTCGCTCTTTCTTTTTAATATTATTATGATATGTTTAGTACCCTTTATTTTGCACTAAATTTGGATTGTTATCCAATTGTTTCTGCGAAATAGGTAACAATTCACTCTTACCTTTCACGAAATCTCTTTTTTCAATTAAAACAGCTGGCAAGTCTAGAGTTACAGATACATCACCTGTCACAGGGTCAACCGTATCAGAAATGTTAACAACTCCCATAGGACAAGAGAACAAGTCACCTTTCATTACTTCCTCTCCAATCCCCCAACGAATCACATCATATCGTCGTTGACCTTCCATTGCAAATTCAACACGTCTTTCATTTCTAACCAATTTTCTCAACGCTTCTTGGCTTGAATACTTTGACTCATCTACAACGGGCATACCTGCTCTAACTCTAACTTTATTGATAGCAGCATATAAATCACTATCAATCTGATTTAATTCTACTTTACACTCAGCAATTGTCAACAACACTTCAGCAAAACGGAAAACAGGAAAGTTCTTATTCGTATTCCAGAATGCACCTTTAAATTGATCTAAGTTTGAATTAAACTTTTTAAAGTTATATCCTGTTTTAGAAGCATTATTAGCATTAGCATAATAATCACTAGATTTTTTATCCAATGAGTTGTAAATATTACCTTCATAAACTTGACCAGGATAAATGATAGAAGCTCGTAAGCGTGGATCACGATTAACATAAGGGTTCTTAGCATCGTAATTGCCTGTAAGTTTGGCTTCTTCAATCGTTTGACCATTTGCCATTTCGAACGATTCAACTAAAGATTGAGTAGGAACAACTGATGACCAACCACCTAAACTATTAGGCATAAATGGCGTAAAATCAAACTCATACGTATTCGTGACGTAATCAACAGAGAGTATAATTTCACTATTTTTTTGATTTGCCAATAAAAATGACTCCTCAAACGTTAAACTAGGCATTTCGTATCCTTTAATTGACTCAGCAACTTTCAAAGCCTCTGAAAATTTACCTGTATAAAGATAAAATCTCATTAAAAGAGCTTGCCCTGCAGCTTGATTAAATCTACCTGATACATTCTCCTTTGGTAAAGAAGTAATACATTCTAAAAGCTCTGTCTCTACAAATTTATAAATTTCAGCTTGAGGGGTTTTAGCCACTTTAGCACTTATATAGTCTTCAAAATTAGAAGTAAAGAACGGAAAATCACCATAATTAAAAGCTTTCACAAAATAATGATACGCTCTTATAGTACGAACCTCAGACAGATATTCATTGCGTAATGTTTCTGATTTAAAGTTTATACGACTTTCATTTTTAATGTAGTCATTACAAACCCCTATTCCAGTAAAACTAAACATACCAGCACCAGACTCTGCTGCTGACATAGAGCTATTACCTAACACTTGATACCCTTCGTGTCGGTGGTAGTTGTATGCATTATCAGATGCACTATCCCAATATACTATGGAATTGCCACTATTAAAATTTGAATAACAACCTACCAAAGCCATTTTAGCATCCTTTTCGGTTTTCCAAAAGTTTCCATCATTTGCGGAGTCACCAGGGATTGTGTCTAAAAAACCTGAACAACCCGACAAAACAAACAAAACTGTTAGGATATATATTTTTTTTTTCATGATTATAATGTATTAGAACGTAAGATTTAAACCAAATGAATGAGTTTTAGTCTGAGGGTAGAAATCCCCTCTTCCCGATGGAGCCTCTGGATCCCAACCTTTCAAGAAATTTGTAAAGGTCAACAAGTTTTGTCCACTATAATAGATTCTTAATTTTGAAATATGTACTTTCTCTAGCCATTTTTTAGGGAAAGAGTAACCTACTTGAACATTTTTCAATCGAAGATATTTAGCGTCTTGTTGCCAGAAATCAGAAACTACGTTAGGCATACTTACCCCATTCACACCTTTAGTCACTCGAGGCATTTTTGCATTTGGATTTTCTGGAGTCCATCTATCTAACCAAATTGATGAAGGTTTTCCATCATCTCCATTGATTGAACCAACAGCTTCGCGGCTCATGTAACCATTAACGCCTGCTGCACCTTGGAAGAATGCCATAAAATCTACGCCTTTATATTCAGCACCTAGATTAAATCCAAAAGTATATTTTGGATTGGTTGATCCTAGAACGACCCTATCATTTGCATCAATAACATTTTCATTCTTATCATTATTAACATTCACATATTTCAAATCACCAGGCTTTGGTTTATCTCCAGTAATTTTATAAGTAGCCCAAGAGTCTATTTCTTCTTGCGATTGATAAATTCCTGCAGTTTTATAACCATAGAAACTATCTAAAGACTGTCCTACTCGCATAATTTTCTCTCCAGAGATTATTTCATTGACACCTCCCAAATCTTTAATTTTGTTCTTGTTGTATGCAAAATTACCTCCAAAAGAAACATTTACATCTCCAAAAGAATCATTGTAAGAAAGGCTCAATTCAACACCACTATTCGTTACTTGGCCAATGTTGTCAAAATATTTCTGCAAATAATAGGTCGCAGGAGTGGGAACTTCCATTAGAATATCTGAAGTCGATTTCTTATAATAGTCAATCGTCATATTAATCTTACTTATCAATGAAAAATCAACACCAAATCCCCAAGTAGTAGTTGTTTCCCATTTCAGATTTTTATTGTTAGCTTGAATAGCATAAGCACCCGAAGCAACTTCCCCTCCCATAGGATAGTCCTTACCCAAATCAATAGTAGGTACAGTAGGGTAATATTGCTGAGAGCCATTAAAAACAATATTTTGATTTCCTAATTGTCCCCAAGAACCTCTGATCTTCAAATTATCAACAATGTGTTTTATTGGTTCAAAGAAAGACTCTTCAGAAACTCTCCAACCTGCAGAAAAGGAAGGGAAAGCTCCCCAACGATTTCCACTAGCAAAGCGTGAAGATCCATCGTAACGTATATTTGCTTCAAAAAGGTACTTACCTTTAAAGTCATAGTTTACTCTGCCTAACCAAGATAACATATTTAATTTTCTAGTGAAGCTTCTGTTTTTTGCCGTATCTTCTGCTCCTGCATCCAGGTCCTTAATATCATTATTAGGAAAATTACTACGATATGCCTCCGTATATTTATAGCTCCACTGTTCGCTATGAAATCCAGCTAATGCATTTAGGTTATGCCCACCAAAAGATTTAGTATACTCAAGAATAAGATCATTCATAAGTTGCTCCTCGAAGTAATCTCGTTGCCACATTTCATTTGGTCCGTGGTATTTATTTGGATTATATTGAATATCTTTCTTAAATGTATTTTTATCAGTAGTTGTAGATTGATAAGACAACATTTCTTTGATTGATAATTCAGGTAAAATATAATATTTTGCAGAAGCTAGACCTGTAAAATTATTTCGCTTAGCTCTTTCTGTTTGATTCATGTCAATCCATGCAATTGGATTACCATCGCCAATTGTTCCATAAGTTCCATCTTCATTTTTATACGGAATCATTGGAGAAATCATAGCAACTTGTCTAAAGATTTGCGACAAGCTTGGTGCGTATGTACTAATTGGGAATTTTGTATCGCGATTATTATAAGACATAGAAAAACTAGTTTCAAGTTTTTCCATTGGATTCGCATCAACATTTACACGCATATTATACTGATTTTTATCTGCGTGTTTAATAATACCCCCTTGGTATTGATAGCCTAAAGACGCCATATAACGGACTGCTTCACTACCCCCAGAAATATTTGCATTATGTTGCTGTTGGAAACCAGATTCTGTAAACAGAAGATCTTGCCAGTTTGTATTTGGATGTGTATAAGGACTTGAACCATCTCTATACTTTTGAATATCTTCGGCACTATATAAGGGTTTCAAACCTTCGTGAGCATAAGCTTCGTTAGTAAGCATAGCATAGTCTGCAGAACTACAATATTTAGGTAGTTCCGTAGCGGTTTGCCAACCAAAGTTGTTTGAATAGTTAATGGTTGTTTTTCCAGACTCTCCTCTTTTAGTTGTGATTAAGATTACACCATTTGCAGCCTTAGAACCATAAATAGCAGAAGATGCGGCATCTTTAAGAACAGATATACTTTTAATGTCATTAGGGTCAATATCACTCATCGATCCTTCTACACCATCAACAATAACCATAGGATTTGCATTGTTAAACGTACCCGTACCACGAACTCGAATCGTACCACCATCGGCACCTGGCTGTCCACTTCTTTGAGATATAGCAACACCTGGAAGAAGTCCTTGCAAACCTGCAGAGACTGAAGTCATAGGACGGCTCTCAATTAACTTATTATCAACATTGGCTACAGATCCTGTTAGGTTTACCTTTTTCTGTGTACCAAATCCAACTACAACCACTTCATCAAGTGTTTTAGAATCTTCTTTCAACTTAATCTGAAGTGAAGTTTGATTGTTATATTTTATAGTTTGAGGAATAAAGCCAATATAAGAAACTTCAAGAGTTTCGCCATTATTAACTTTTAATGAGAATTGCCCTTCAAAATCGGTAACTGTACCACGATCTTGACCTTTAATTTTAATTGTAACTCCAATAAGAGGATAGCCCGACTCATCAACGACCATTCCTATTACAGTGTTATTTTGTTGAATAGATTCAACGGAATCAACCGAGATGTTCTCAGCTGCAAAAAGTGAACTTGAAGGCGAAATCGCAAAACAGTTCAAACATATGCATGCCAAAAACAGCCCTTTCGTGCGTGTTTTCATGATTTAGTTTTTAAGTGTTAATTTTACATAAGCAAATATACACCCAAAAAGCTATTTTTCTAAATTATATGTAATATTATTAATATTAACATTTACTAGTCATAATATCCAAAACAATCTCATCCGTTTTAGCCATTCCTTCACTTCCAATTTTGGTTAAATTCTGAATGGTTTTATCTACATCTCTATCAATTATACCCTCTGTCGAGGTTACACATTTGTTTTCAATCGCCATCATTGCAGATAACAAAGCAGTAGAAACACCGGTAGTCACCTTTAATGAGCATGATGGTTTCGCACCATCGCAAATCATTCCAGTAATGTTCGCAATCATATTTTGTACTGCATAGGTTACCTGTTCATAACTTCCACCCATAAGATAGGTTATACCACAACTTGAACCCGTAGCAGCAACAACACACCCACATAAAGCCGATAAGCGACCTAAGCTTTGTTTAATATAAATAACAGTAAGATGACTTAAAGTTAAGGCACGGATTAACTCTTCCTGGCTTGAATGGCGTTCTTCAGCAAAAACAACAACGGGTAATGTTGCCGAAATACCCTGATTACCACTTCCAGAATTACTCATAACAGGAACCATAGCACCAGCCATACGAGCATCGCAAGCTGCAGAGGTATAAGAAAGCGTTTTGGAGAGTATATTATCTCCTATCACCTCTTTATGAGAAGTTAGCAATCTTCCTAATGCATGTCCGTAATCTTGATTCAAAGATAGTTCTGCCGCAGCTTTATTTAGTCTTCCAGCTTCAAGTATAAACTCTATATCTTCAATAGGTGCAGTAGTAGCAAAGTCATAAACCAATCGCATATTTAAATCCAAAAGATCAGAAGAAGAGCTTGATTCAGCCCCCATCCTTGATGTTATTGATTCGATAGGAATACATTGTCCATTTTTTTCCAAACGAGTAAAATGAGTGTGGCTCTCTTCAATAATAGCTAAAGCAGAATGTTGTTTACTATGAACCAACACTTCAATATACAGTTTATTTACATTTCCTTTTTTAATGGATACATGAATAGGACAACGCTCCATATAGTCAAGTGCCTCTTTGACCTTAATAGCTGTGCTATCTTTTAAGACCTCTAACTCATAAGATGAATTACCTACAATAGCCCCCAAAGCAATAGCAATAGGTAATCCTGTTTTATCGGTACTTGGAATACCCACACCCATCGCATTTTTCAGCATATTCGGGCTAAGGTACACTTCTATTCGATCGGGCATTTCACCCAATACTTCTTTCGCTTTTGCCACACATAAAGCAACTGCTATGGGTTCCGTACACCCTATTGCAGGAATAACTTCACGCTTTATTAACTCAATTATTCGCTTTCTACAATCACTTTCCATTGTACATCTTTTACTTTGATGAGATTAAACAAAAATAGCAAATAAATTAGAACAGCAATACATTACAACACAAATTACATTTTAATTTAGGACACATAATGTCCTATTATATAGGAATTAGGAAGGATGTGTCAGTTTTATAGAAACACGTAAGGAATTATAGAAAACTAAAACTAACTTTGCACATTAGAAAATAATTCATAATTAAATAAATTATAGATGAAGAAGTTTAAACTTACGGTTTTATCCATTTTATCTGTTCTGTTTTTAAGTGCTTGCATCAAAAATGAAGAGCCTAATTCGGAAGCAGATATTATCTCATGCGAAATTGTAGAGAACGGAGTTAACAATGAAAACCTCATTCTTAAAACTGCTCCTATTGTCAATAATAACGCTAAAGGTAACTTTACAATTAGATTACTTGTAAAAGATGGTAAAGATGTTGGAAGTATGACACCAATATTTGATGTAACTGAAGGTGCCACCGTGTTCTTAGAAAGCTTTATGGGTAATTACAATCCATATCCTAGTGAGGGAATAGCTTTAGACTTTTCAAGTTCTAAAAGAGTTAAAGTTGTATCTGAAGATAAAAAATGGAGCAAAATTTATACGATTTCGGTCATTAAAAGTGAAATTCCACTCTACCTACCTTTTGAAAACGTAGAAATTCAACATCCTAGCAAGACAAACTCCTATTATGATTTTGTTGAAGTTAACGACAAACAACAGATTACAATGACATGGGCAAGCGGTAATCCTGGTTTCTCCTTAACAGGAAGTAAGAAAAATCCTGAACACTTTCCTACTAGCCAAGATCCCAATGGGTACAAAGGAAACTGTCTAAAAATGGTTACGCAAAGTACAGGGACTTTTGGAAAATTAGCAGATAAACCAATTGCTGCAGGAAACCTATTTACAGGACAATTTGAAACATCCGAATCATTAAGTAATCCTCTTAATGCAACTAAGTTTGGTTCTCCTTTCTCTCAAATTCCAACACATATTAATGGATATTATAAATACAAGAAAGGTTTAATTTTTACTGAAGTTCATGATAAGAACCCGAATCGACAAGATATGGGAGATATCTATGCAGTATTTTATGAAACAGATAAGGACTTTAATACACTTACCGGAAACAATCAATTTACAGATGAGCATATCGTTTCAATAGCTAGAATTGGGCAACAATCTGAAGCTATGAAAGAAACTGAAGAATGGATAGAATTTAACTTGCCATTTATACAAAAAGAAGGTAAATATGTAGATTTGAAAAAACTAGAAGAAGGCTATTATAAGTTAGCTATAGTTTTTAGTTCTAGTATAGATGGGGATAAATTCCATGGAGCCGTTGGCAGTACATTGTTTATTGACGAAGTTAACATTATTGTAAAAGACTAAATATGAAATACAACTTAAGAGCAATCATCATGGTTGCATTTATTACAATCACAGTTTCTTCTTTTGCACAAAATGATAGAAATTGGGGTATTATTAGTTCTGCTCTTCGTGGACTAGAATATGAAGTAAAAGCGGGATTAAACATTGGTGGAGCATCTCCACTTCCACTACCTGCAGAAATAAGAGAAGTAAATAGTTATAGACCAGACTTAGCACTATCATTAGGTACTAATATTACTAAGTGGGTCAACAGCCAACATACTATTGGTGTAGTCTGGGGACTAATTCTTGAAACCAAAGCTATGAAGACTGATGCAACAGTTAAGAATTACGGGATGGCTATTATTCAAGATGGTGAAGAGATGAGTGGCCGATGGACTGGTAATGTTAAGACTAAATTTCGTACCTCATACCTTACAATGCCTATAATGGTAGCCTACAAGGTTAGCAATAGATGGAAAATTAAAGGAGGTCCTTACGTAGCTTTTGCATTTGAAAGAGATTTTTCAGGACATGTATATGAAGGGTATTTACGAGAAGGTGATCCTACTGGTACAAAAGTGGAATTTACAGGTGGAAATATTGCTACCTATGATTTCTCACACGATCTTAGAAGATTTCAATGGGGGCTTACTTTTGGAGGAGAATGGAGAGCATTTAAACACTTAAGTGTATATGCTGACTTAAATTGGGGGCTGAATAATATCTTCAAAAAAGATTTTGATACAATTACTTTTAATATGTATCCCATCTATTTAAATACAGGATTTGCATATAACTTTTAATTCTACTTATGGTTTAATTGAATGCAATGACATATAAAAAAGGGGAGAATAGACTAGTCTATTCTCCCCTTTTTATATATGTGTCTCGTCCTGGAATAGCGTTACACTTAAATAGTAAACATTCACTAAAAATTTAAAATGTAACCAGGAAAAGTACATCCTCTAAACTCGTAGTAATAAAGGAATATGCATATCTAAAAGAAAAGTAAGAACATATATAAGCAATGGTAGCTTCCAACGTGACCTAGCCAGTATCTCATAAATTATTAACATATTATCCAATAAACTTGTAACATGAATATAGAACTCCCCCTCAAAAATGTCAATATCCAGATTATAAGAATAATTAATTTTTGAAGGAATTAGATTAAATAAATCCATCTCAAGATTAGTTACATTATAAGTGCATACGCAGATCATTACACAAGCCTCAAAAAAACAAGTATCTATAATATAATAAAAGGCTTGAGTAATTTTTTATTACCCAAGCCTTTCATTTAAATATTTTCTATTATTTGCTGGTTGCTATTATCGTTTCAGCAAGATTGAAGCTTCAAATTTTGACGCATTATCAAACATAACTGGCAATTCTTTCGATAAACCTTCAAGGAAATCTTTTCCTCCAATCGCTTCAAGTACATCATCTGGCAATTGTAGTAATGAGTCAAAAACTGGTCTTATATTTTTCTGTGTTAGAGACAATAAGTCTACACTTATAGTCATAGTTGTTAAATCCTCATTGAAAACACATTGAAGTTTAAGGCTTTGACCTAAAAACTTTCTAATTAGCTCTTCTATAATTTCATTATCCAAATTAGCTTCTTTAATAATCGCCTTTGAATCTAAAGATAGAAGTAATCTATCACCTGATAGGCATTTATAAGTAGCTAAACCATCAGGAGAAGTCAACCATTCACCAGTTGGCTTATTATCTTTTAACTCTTTATATTTTGCTACAATATTCAAATTATCTTTAAAGTTAATTTCTTCTAAAACACTCATTATAAGACCACCAGCAATCGAAGATCCAAGTTCCATAGCGGTTTCACCAGGTAACATACCCATAATAAT
>JASLDF010000196.1 GCA_030151635.1 Bacteroides sp.
TAAATATCAGCCTCATCGGGTTCTTCATTTTAAAGCAAATGACACGCAACAGGGCACTTTTAACGGGACTAATACCTCATAAACAGATATAAATAGTAACTTTAAGCCATTAATTAGCAATTTTACACTTAACCTACATAATGTCAAGCCTACCACTTACTACAGAGTTTCTAACGGAATTAGAGAATAGATTAAAAATTGGGAACAGACGTGGAGTACATCTCAACGCCGTACCTGGTGCATCACGTTACAAATTTGATATCAGCAGATTAGACGACATAAAAGACTCTTTTGCCAATGAGTTTATTCAACTACTGGTGCATGAATCTAAATTAAATATAACACTCGATTTTAATCCCAAGAAGAAATCGACTAATTCGACAAATAGAAGCAACTCGATCTCTAATAATAACGCCAATATAGAGAATATTCAAGCCTCAGAAAATTCAGCATACCTTACGCTAGAAGGGTTCGATTCAACCAGCCTCAACGAGGCTAAACCTAGACTAGAACAAATTGAGATAGAGCGATTAGAGGAGAAGAGGATTCGGGTTCAAGAGGAGCGAATGCAGAGAAGCATCGTCATCTTGGAGGGTTTAATAAATCAGGTAGAGACTATAGAGTCCGAGAAAGGGGTAAATACGTTTGCCTTTGGCTTTCCACTTTTTGTACGGAAAGAGAATAAAGATAACAAACCAACCATTGCCCCACTTTTCGTATGGAATTTACACATCAAGCGAGGTAGCAAACACAATACATGGACAATTTATAGAGAAGAAGATGATGCCTTCTACTTGAACGAAGTACTCTTAAATTCGCTTCGTGCCGATGTGAATTGCCCACTTGATATTGAAGCCCCTGCCTTAGATGAAAGCATGGTCGACTATATTGAGAGCACGGTTAAGCAAATATTTACTCAAATTGGAATTGAAGAATCCGATGTAAATGCAATGGTTATAGAGGCAGATGTTTCACCCAAGGCGAATTCAATAACCACCATACCAACGAGCGAGGCTTGTAAAGAGATTCTTCTCAATAAGAATCGCCCATTCGTTCTGTATGCCGGACTATTCTCGATCTTCGAAATGCCTAAAGAAAGTATCATTCAAGATTATAAAGCCTTAAAAGCTCAAGGAGCCAGTTTCGTTACTGAAGACAACCGTAGCTTTAGCTTAAACCAATATTCTGCCATCCAAACAGATCCTTCGCAACAAGGGTTATTACGAGCATTGCAATCGACTAAAAACGTCCAAATCCAAGGTCCACCGGGAACGGGTAAAAGCCAGGCGTTAACTGCCATCCTTTTCAACTCCATGGCCTCGCATAAAAAGAGCATTGTTGTATGTGAAAAACGTACTGCTCTAGAAGTTCTATACAATGCCTTGCACCGAGAAGGTGTAGGCGAACACTGTATTCTACTCAAAGATATTACCAAAGACAGACGAATGGTTGTCGATTCGGTTCAGAAACGAGTAAACGAGGAATATGACGAAGTAAACCCGACTTTCAACAGCAACCAATTGTTGGATCAAGAACGAACATTGCAAAAATTAATAGATGATATTAATTGTGCTCACGACCAACTTCAAACAGAGTTATACGACCAAAAAAGCTGGCCCGAACTTGTGGGGAGGCTTCTATATATTAACCAACAGCTGACCGACAAAGCCAATACGAGAATGTTGTCTAAAGAGGCACTTGAACGCCCTCAAGAAGAAATAAAATCGTTCGCTGAAAAACTAGATGATGCAGAACAAGCGTATGTAAAGTTCCAAGAAATTGAATCGGATAGCTTCTTGAACCCTGCTATTTTTAGAGATAAAAAAGATGAAGAAATTTATCAATTGCAAGCCGAGTTGGACGAAAAGTTTAGCGAATACAATGAACAGGTTCACCAACTAAAAGAACTAGAAGAAACCATAAAAACTGATTATTTCAGTTTTCACCAAGAAAAATTTGACACACGCATTGAGCACATTGAAAACCTACTTGAACAAATTCGCAACTATTTAAAACAATATGAAGGAACATCCATCTTCCGCGATTATGAGTATGTCAATTCATTGGCATTTAAATTCCAAGCACTCTTTTCGAAATCGAAGAAAGAGTTAATCAAGGCTCACCGACATATTGTAGAGCTGTTTGCCGAAGCTAGAAAAGAGTTTGACGAGTCGGACTCCTTAACAGCCCTTCCGTTTCTTATCCAGACCGATGTATCACAATATAAGCGATACATGGAAAGGATGGAGAGTAGCTTCAAAAAAACGCAAGATGAATTTACAGAAATCATCACAAAGCGATATGCTAACTTCAACCTCACTACCGAACGAGAATTTAGCAACGACCACCTGACAAAAGCCCGAGATATTGCCCTTAAACTGGCAGCTCAAATTAAAGCCGAAGATATTATATGCCTTCAAAGTGACAGTTGTCAGTTTAAACAATTCACGCTAGAGGTAGCTGAAGTCGTAGATCAGTTTGATAAAAACAGAACCACCGACCACCTGCAACGTGAAATGAAATGGCATCGATTCTATCTTTCATTGACCGACGACGAGAAAAAGCTCATCGACACACTTAAACAAGACAGCAAATGGTCTACTCTTTTCTTGCGTGAGTATCTTCATAAACTCATTACAAAACAAAGTAGTAAAGCCCATTTTAACTTTGGCACGCAACTCAATGAAATTAAAAACCTATACATTGCCATTGAAAAATATCAGAAGGAATTTATAAAATACACGTGGAAAATTAAACAACAACAAGCAACAAGCCATTTCAATGCTACACACAGTTTCGTTAAAGTGAAAAACATATACAACAAACGAAAAAGTGCCAAGAACGAGCGTCGTCCGTTACGCAAAATCATTGAGTACGACTTTGATCTATTCACCACCTATTTCCCTGTTGTCTTCACCACTCCCGAAGTTTGCTCAAGCCTATTCAGTGCTGGATTTTTGCAAGAAAAAGGGAAGAGTTTTGACATCGTTATGTTCGATGAAGCCAGTCAGTTACGCATTGAAGATAATCTACCTGCTCTACTAAAAGCCAAACAAGTAGTTATTGCAGGCGATGAACACCAGATGCCCCCTTCCGACTATTTTGCCAAAATGCTAAATGTCGAAGAGAGTGCCGAAGAGGATTATGAAGATGAAGATAAACAATTGGCGTTCGATAAGGCAAAAGACATATTGGATTGCGAATCGTTATTGGAGTTTGGAACAGAAATGAACTTTAGTTTAGAACATTTGGATTTCCATTATAGATCGAAACACCCCTTCCTCATCGACTTTTCAAACCATGCGTTTTACAACAGTCGCATTCGCCCTATGCCCAATATCTACAACTACGTGCCTATACTTTTTGATGAAGTAAAAGGTACGAACGAAGCGAACATCAATATAGAAGAGGCCGATCGTGTCATTCAAATTATTGAAGAAGAGATTCACCGCATGCCAAATGGTAAGTTACCAAGTGTTGGGGTTGCTACTTTCAACTTAAAACAAGCTGAGTACATTAAAAACACCATTTACAAACGATGTTACGAACCCGGACACATAAAACTAAAAGAGCGTATTGACGAGATGAACGAGAATGGTTTCTTTGTAAAAAACCTAGAAAACATTCAAGGAGATGAACGTGATATCATTATTATTTCCACAACGTATGGTCCGAAAAAAGACGGTCGCTTCATTCAGAATTTTGCGCAACTGAACCGTGACAAGGGCTACAAACTTTTGAATGTTATTATTACTCGTGCTAAGTATCGGGTGTATGTTTGCACTTCTATTCCTTCTACCTACTACAATCAATTTGAGGAAGAATTGGCTTTAAAGGGAGAAAATAATCGTAAAGCAGTACTCTACGCCTATTTGGCCTATGCACGAGCTGTGAGCCAAGAGAACGAAGAAGAACGTTTGCGCATTTTGTCTATTTTATCGAAAAATGGCGATGATACAAACAAGAAGGAGTTACAAAAATATCGTGATTCTAATTGTGCCTTTGTGAAATATGTTCACGAACAATTACAAAAGAATTGTGGAGACGACAAAGTTGAAAAAGATGCAAAGCTTGCTGGTTTTGACATCGACATTCTCTATACGCCTGCCAACCCCGATTATCCAGTTATCGTTATAGAATGCGATGGTGCAAACGAACATTTGTCGCCCGAGGTGTGGCTACACGACAAACACCGAGAGTCCATTTTAAAGAATTTCAACTATGTATTTATCCGCATCTGGAGCATTGAGTGGTGGAATAATCCTAGCCTGAAGCTTAAAAGTTTATTGGAAGATATTCATCATGCTAAAAAGATTGGTAGCTACATTAAACAGAAGGAAGCCATAGAAAATTCACTACGTTGTACACCTAAGGAGCCTGAAAATTTATAGAATGTACTAACTTTGCGCACACAACTAATGAAAAGAGAAAAAATGAAAAAGTTATTTATATTCGCCGTTTGCTGTTTTTGTTGCGTAGCAACATCGTGGGCTGGAATGCCCATTAAGTGGGGGGCTTTGGCTGGGGTGAACATCAACAATTCAACCAAAGCTGGTGGAAACGTGCGCCAAGCTATGTATGGCTATCATCTAGGAGCCAAAATGGAAGCCTATCTTAGTCCGACACTTTATTTTGATACCAGCTTATTGTTCACTTCTAAGCCAATCAAAATTAAAGAAACAGAAGTGGAACGTGAAAGCTATAGTCTTGAAATACCGTTACATCTGGCTACCAAAGTCTTTGGAACAGACGAATTTTCACTCTTTATGAGTGGTGGTCCATATATAGGTATGGGGTTATATGGAACTTTAAAACAACCCATAACGGTAACAAATGAAGATGGTTCGACAAAAACACACACTGAAAAATCGGATCTCTATGTAAGAAAATCGGGCGACAATCGCTTCGAAATGGGTTTAGGTGCAAAAGTAGGGATTGAACTGGTCGATTACATTCAGATTTCCCTATCCTATCATTTTGGACTGACAAAATTAAATAAATACAACAAAGATTTTAAACACCGTAATTTAATGGTTTCAGTGGGTTATGTTTTTTAAATACTATCAATATAATTAGCCACTACATTTTAGCCAATAGATGTGTTAACTAAGAGAATTTAAAATATTATGAGAGAAAAACAAACCCTCATTAAAGGGGGACTTGCAGTGTTACTACTGATGTGCCTACTTGGTTTACCCTATGGGTTCTTCATGTTGGTACGCATCGTAGCCCTAATTGTCTTTGGCATTCTAGCTATGCAAGCACACCAAGACAAAGAGGAAACATCCATGTACATTTACATTGGTTTAGCTATTCTATTCCAGCCATTTTTCAAAATTGCCTTAGGCAGGGACTTATGGAATATTATTGATGTGGTTGTTGCAATTGGATTGATTGTATCAATTTTCAAAAACAGAAAATAAACAACTTTAAATTTCATATTGAAGGGTAGATCGTTTGTTCGGTCTACCCTTTTTTATTTCCACAACAGTAGACAATAAGTTAAGGTAGAACATGAAATCGACATTGTTACAAAAATCAAATCTTTAGTCAATCAAATTAAGACCATTAATAAAGATCTTCCGAACCTAAAGAACTTAGATAATTTGGAGGTTACTGAGGTATGGCACACATTCAGGTTTGATCGATATAAATAAACTTGAAATTATACCCACAAAAAACAGGGGAAACTTCGCTTTGAAGTTTCCCCTGTTTTAAAATCCGTAATTATGTAATTTGTAAAACAATAAATATTTTTTATTATTTGCTCATGTATGCGGTTAGCATCCATACTAATTTTTCTTGTTCTGCAAGGTAATCGCTCATCATTGAAACGGTTACTTCGTCGTTGTTACCCGATGCCAATGCAAGAATCTTACGTTCTTCACCAATTAGGTGGCTCAAGGTGTCAAGTGTAATCATAATCGCTTCGTCGCCATTTGATACAGCTCCTACTTCGCTAATTTGTGCAATCTTTAGGTACTTACTAAATTTATTTTCAGGTACACCACCCAACATTAAGATACGCTCTGCAACTTCGTCAACCTTAGCTGCGATATCGTCGTAATGTTTTTCGAAATGTTCGTGAAGTTGGAAAAATCCACGACCTTTAATGTTCCAGTGGAAGCTACGTACGTTTGTGTAATAAACTTGTAAATCTGCCAAAAGTATTTGAAGAGATTTTACAACTTGTTGACCACCACTTTCACTTAACTTGATATAATCTAATGCTTTCATAACTGTTTTTATTTAAATTGGGTATTAATATCTTTTCTTTCTTGATAACATTACAAATATACGGGAATACTAAAAACTGACCAACAGATAAATTCAATGCCTTAATAGATTTTTTCTATTAGGTTTTAAAACACCTGCAATTTAATCTATAATGGTCTATCCAGTGGAAAGCCAAAAATTATCCGACTCGAAACCTCGTGGATCCATTTCACGCCAAATCTGTAATAAAACTACAACAATCAACTACGCCAAAATGTTTCAACTCCCACCGCACTAATCACATAGCTATTTATAACACCCAATGAAGAGTGAATCTTCTTTCAAAGAGAACTCACTCTTCTTTCAAAGAAGACACAAGCTTCATAGGGAGAAAGAAACACCTGCGATTGGAAGCTTGTGGGCAGGATTAATTATCTACAAAAAAAACAGGTGATCCTCCGAAAAGAACCACCTGAATCTTCAAAATAAGCCTGTTTTATAGGGAATACTCAACTAAATGAAATTGTATTTTTGTTATTTAGTCATGAATGCAGTTAGCATCCATACAAGCTTTTCTTGTTCTGTTAAATAGTCGGTCATCAAAGAAACCGTTACTTCGTCATCGTTACCTGAAGCCAAAGCTAAGATTTTACGCTCTTCAGCCATGAAATGACTCATGCCATTCAAAAGGTGATGAATTGCTTCATCTCCGTCGGACACTACATCCATCTCGGCAATGCGAGCTACCTTAAGGTAATTGCTAAATTTATTTTCGGGTACGCCCCCCAACATCAAAATACGTTCTGCAACCTCGTCCACTTTTGCAGCAACATCATCGTAATGCTTTTCGAAATGCTCGTGAAGTTGGAAGAAACCACGTCCCTTAATGTTCCAATGAAAGTTACGTACGTTTGTATAATAGACTTGAAAATCTGCTAACAGTAGTTGCAATGATTTAATCACTTCGTTAGCACCGTTTTCGTTCAATTTGATATATTCTAGCGTTTTCATATTTGTAATTTTAAATGTGTTATTAATTCGTTTTTCTGTTATGACTGATGCAAATATACGGGATGATTATAGGCTTGCCAACAGATAATTTCTATCTTAGCATAGATAAAACCTATCACGTATTAAAAGAGTATAGATGACACTACAACAATTAGAATATATTTTGGCGGTAGATGAACTCCGCCATTTTGGTCGTGCAGCCGAGAAATGTGGCGTTACACAGCCAACTTTGAGTGCAATGATACAAAAACTAGAAGATGAATTGGGCGTTAAACTATTTGACAGAGGAATACAACCCATTGCTACAACACAAGTTGGCGAGAAGATTGTTAAACAAGCCAGAAGCATCATTGCCCAAACTCAGCAAGTCAAAGAAATTGTATCGGAAGAGCAAGACTCCATGTCGGGTACGTTACGTTTGGGCATATTACCCACAATTGCTCCCTACCTGCTGCCTCGCTTTTATCCGCAATTTTTGGATAGATTCCCTCAATTGGATATTCGAATGAGCGAGATGAAAACCAAAGAAATTGAAATCGCTTTAAATGAAGGCGAACTTGATGCTGCAATAATAGCTTCAAAGGTAAATGATGAATTTCTTCACGAACCGCTTTTTTATGAGGAATTCTATGGATACGTGTCAACCAAAGAGCCTTTGTTTCAACAAAACGTTATACGCACCTCGGACATCTCTGGGCGTCACCTTTGGCTTTTGGACGAAGGGCATTGTTTTCGAGATCAATTGGTGAAGTTTTGTAATCTTTTACCAGCTCAAAACAGCCGTATGGCCTATCGTTTGGGAAGCATGGAGACCTTTATGCGCATGGTAGAGAGCGGTCAAGGCATCACTTTTATTCCTCAATTGGCACTAGACCAGCTCAATACTTGTCAGCAAGAATTAGTGCGTCCATTTGCCATACCAACCCCTACTCGACTTGTTTCCATAATCTTTAAGAAAGACTTTATACGCCACAAGTTGCTTGAAGTATTAAAAGAAGCCATCCAAAATGCCGTACCAGAAAAGATACATCATCCTAAAGCCAGCCAGTATTTAGTTTGATGTATTTATCATACACTTCGTGTATACTCCATTTTGTTTAAATTTAAACAAAATGCGTACTAGTATCGTATCAAGCAACGTTAATAACCTTGTCGATTTAAAGACAGAAAAGAAATTGATAATGTTAATCACTATATAGGAACACCCTGTAACTTTGGCGATAGCTATCTGGTAACTAGTGATATTATCACTAGATTTTAGAATACTTAAGAAGGAATTACGTACTTTATCAGTCGCTTGACTCGCAGAGTTACTTTGGCTGATGGCAACCTTGCGTACGCTAATTTATTTACAATACCTGCAGTTCTAGCTAAATATAACAATACACTTACTAAAGCTCTTACAAATAGTGGTGAGAGACAAGCAGAAGTATTTAGTCCTTTAAAAAATAATCTCACAACTATTAAACTTTTGAGTAGAGGTACTGATACCGTCACTCAAATTTTATTTGATGGAAGTAAATTCTTCTGCAAGTGTGAATCTCGGGGAATCACTGAAGAGTCTTGGATTCCAGAATAATCCCCAATTACTCTTTACAACTCTCCTTATGTTGCATATTAAGCTAATCTGCTAATGGATAACATCCTATTATAAATAAAGTGTGAAAGCATTATTAAATAAACTTTTCATGAAGTATAATTCATAATAATCCAAGATAGTAATAAGACTATCTATACTTTTTTTATCTGATATGTTTGTAAAAGCTACTGATTTTGACCAATTTTGAAGAATGATTTAAAGCGAGAATCAGATAAATAAAACTAGACAAAAGCAAACAGCCAACGAAAGACCCGAAGGCCTTAATCGGAAGTAATCTACAAAAGACAATAGCTGTTGCATGATTAACATACTTGAATGAAAAAAATATCAAATGTATTACTCTTTATTCTAATTGCCATTGGAGCCGGAAAGTACATAGAGAAAGTAATAGATAACTCTTATAAGAACAAACATACGGTAGTAAAAACAACCAAAGATGTGGCACGTATAGAAGTTGAAAGAGATAGATTGGCGAAAGAGGAAGAAATGCGTTTCGCAATGCCCCTTAACTTGGGAGATACAGCTATAACTGCCGAAACTTCAGAATTCCAGATTGATTCGATTTTACTTTCGACACCAGACTCAATCGAAACAGATTTGCCAACTTCTGTTTTGCAGGGCAATGTGCCAACAGATACCGTAATGAACGCTGTCATTGTTACTCCCAACGCAGAATCTGTAGATATTGCTACAGTCGCATCATCAGCAGTAAAAAATGAGATTAAACAACCGAAGGAGATTACTAAAAATAACCACCCGACTACTCATTACCAACTTAACGAAGTTGAAGAGCCTAGAGTTCAATGCGATGATGTGATGAAAGAACCACCTCTAGATACTTTAGAAACAGATTTACCCGTTTATCAATTGAGCAAAGATGAATTAAAAGACCATTCAATCGTCCTTACGAAACGAGTTACAAAGTTTGACAAATCGATTTTAACTGATTTAAAAAAACAATTGATTGCGAATGTAAAAGAGAAGCAATTGGCAGCTAAACAAGAGGAAATTGTTTCCCCAAAAAGCCACCAATTCGAAGTCGATTTATTGGGTAAAGGAAACAATGCCACTGTAAATATCCAAATCAATGGGTTGGCTTATGTTGCTACACTTAATTTTAGTGCACCAATGGTTCAAATATCCGAATCTGAAAGAAATCAAATTCGAGAAACAAACAGTGCTACTTTACATTTAAATGGTGCAATGCAGTACCAACTGCCCGATGGAACTAACTTAAAGGTCGAGGTCATTAAACTCGAAGTCATAAAACTGGGTGAAAAGGTTCTACGAAATGTAGATGCTGTAGTTATCCCCGATCAGGATGTAAATATTATTTTAGGACAATCGGCATTTGCTCGATTAAACAATTTAGTGATAGACCAAGAAAAGGGCTTACTTAAATTTAATTAGTACATCCGTTCGTTCTATTGTATACAAAAAAGAGTTCTAAAAATTAGAACTCTTTTTTGTATACATGTATTTTGATTAATCTTATTTCTTACCAATCCATTTAACTTTAATACTGGTAATGTCTTTATATTCTTTTCTAAAATCATCTCCAGCATCTGGGATATTGAGTGTTATCGTATTATCTAAAATGTAGTAGGTGAAGAAAATAGAGCTATCTGTTAATTTAACATATATATGGTCGCCCTTAACATCATAGTCTCCATCGTCTTTTTTACCTATTGCACGTGTATCAAAATTGTCTTTCACAGCAATCCCCACAGTGCCGTCGTTATTAAAGCTAATCGATTTATAATCGTACTCTTCTTTTAAAGCACGTTCTATTTCTGTCTTTTTAGGATGATTAACTGGCAAGAGCTCTATTTGAAGTCCTGGAGCAGCTCTCCATGTACCTCGAATTTCTTTACCATCTTCGTCCGATGTACAAGATGCCAACATTATTAGTGGCAAAACAAACATCAAGTAAACTAGTTTCTTCATTTCTTTTTAGTATTTAGTTAATAACATATTTATCTTAATAAAACAGGGCATCAGTAGTAGTCAAAATGAACTTTCACGCCTTTGCTCATGGCCTCCTTGTACAACAACTCATAGAGTAAATCTTTTGCTTTTATGTAACGAATAGGCACCAACATATCTATATTTTTATCGGTTAAATCAAGCGTCTTTACATGCGTTTTTCTAAACTTAAGATACAGATAATGCTTATTGATACGAATCATCTTAAAGTCGGTCCAGCGAAAAGAGTCGTTTCTCAAACTCGATTTCTCTTCAATGCCACCAATATTAAAGGTATAATTAAATTTTAATTCCCCTTCAAGGTGAATACAAAGATTTGCAATATCTCTCCGAAGTCTATTCTTTCTTATTAGCAACAGAATCAACAAATAAAAATTATAGAACATGGTGAGAATGCCTAGCACCATTAATAAAACAAAAAGTCGTTGCAAGCTACTTTGATCACTAAACTCTACAAAAGTAAGTGCTAGACCGGAGAAAATTAAAAAAACAAGGGCCGTAATTATCATGGACCAAGGCTTTCTAAGATCGAACTTTTGAAGCATTCCTAGTTGCATTTTCCACATTCTTAAATAGTGAATATTGCTAGTTTTGAAATCTACCTCCAAGACTTTTTGCCCTTGAATTGCACTGTTTTCATCCTTTTTCAACATACTAGCGAAGATACTACTTTAATGATATTTTACAGCCAGATTTAATCATTAATTGTTTTTACAACAAACTACTACTCGCTTTCATTCAACTATAATTCCTTCTATTGGTTCTAAAAATGTAATATTGAACATTAAACTCCATATTTTTAAGATTATGGTACAGTTGCAATCTACCGCTATTAGATTCCTAAAGTTGTACGAACCAAGAGTTCCGCTCCTCATATTCAACGATTCTTCTCGTTTTATGTGACATGACAACCGTTCCTTTCCGTTTTTTATCCTTATCTTTGATTTATCGATATTTAGCTAGTTACACATCCAAATCATATTCAATTGATGAAGAAGTTTATCTTATTTACATTTAGCTGTCTTTTAGCTTTAATTCCGGCAACTGCACAACGTGTTGGCCTTGTTCTTAGTGGTGGTGGTGCAAAAGGAATGACTCACATTGGGGTTATTCGTGCATTGGAAGAGAATGGAATTCCCATCGACTATATTACAGGGACTTCAATGGGGGCAGTAATAGGTTCATTATACGCCATTGGATACTCGCCCGATGATATGGCAGAAATTATAGGTTCTGAGGATTTTAAACGTTGGTATTCTGCGCAAGTAGAGCCTCAATATGTTTATTATTTTAAAAAGAACAAACCATCTCCTGAATTTTTAAACATTCGAATGCGATTAAAGAAGGATTCTATGCGTGTAAAAACGCAGTTCCTACCCAGTAGTGTGGTAGATCCAATCCAAATGAACATCGCTTTTATAGATATTTATGCACGTGGTACTGCCCATTCGGGTGGTAACTTCAATAAATTATTTGTACCCTTCCGAAGTGTTGCGTCGGACATCTATAACAAGAAGCAGATGATTTTCGAGAAAGGTGACTTGGGTGATGCTGTTCGTGCATCGATGAGTTTCCCATTTGTTTTTAAACCTATTGAGATTGATGGGGTGCTTGCATACGATGGTGGTATGTATAACAACTTCCCTGTTGATGTAATGCGACGTGATTTTGAACCCGACATTATTATTGGTAGTGTGGTGGCTCGTAATCCAGATGCCCCACAGCTAGGAAACTTCATGAGCCAGATTGACAACATGGTGATGCAAAAGTCTGATTACACGCTCCCCGATTCATTAGGTGTGCTGCTAAACTTCAGATTTACAGATATCAGCCTAATGGATTTTGATATGGTTGAAGAGTTAGATAAAATTGGTTATGACGGAACGATGGAACAGATGGAAACCATTAAAACACGCATTTCTAGACGAATGTCTGAAGACAATGTGATGTTACGTCGTAAGATTTTTAAAAGTAATTTGCCCGACTTCCGATTTAGAAATATTCAAATTAAAGGAGCTACGGCACAACAACAAACCTACATTCACCGCGAATTTATTCCCGATTTACCGGATGGATATATCTCGTACGAAAACTTCAAACGCACCTATTTTAAATTGCTATCGGGTAATATGATTTCGGAAATCATTCCTCATGCAGTTTATGACAAACTAGACGATTCGTATGATCTGGATTTAAATGTAGAGTTTCAGGATAACTTGGCACTACGAATTGGAGGGAATATATCGACCGCCAATGCCAATGAAATTTACTTAGGGGCAACGTATCAGAACGTTAATAACATTGCTAAGGAAATTAGTTTTGACACTCAAATTGGTAAGGTTTATAACAATGCCCAGTTTATGGGGCGTTTCGATTTACCAACCAAAATACCATCATCCTATCGAGTTATTTTGTCAATGAGCACTTTCGATTACTTCAAGAACGACAAAATATTTAGTAAGAAGGTGAATCCTATTTTTAATAGTAATGAAGAAATGTTTGCCAAAGTGGTTACCTCTCTTCCTTTCTTAACCACAAAGCGTGTTGACTTCTCATTTGGTGTGGCTAAACAGCGTGATAAATATTATCAAACAAATGTAATTGACTTTGACAACGACCGCCCTGACAAAACTGACTATAGACTTTATGGAGGTAGTATGGGGATTGAAAGTAACACACTGAACACCAAACAATTTGCTACTGATGGATATGCAGAAAAATTAAGTGCACATTTATATTGGGGTAAAGAAACCTATAAACCGGGTAGAACAAGTAAAGACTTGCCTTCGGACAAACGCCATTCATGGATCCAATTTGCCTACAATCGTGAGCAATATTACAACTTAAGTAAACGCTTTGTATTAGGCTGGCAGGTTGATGCATTGTACTCATCGAGAAACTTCTCGGACAATTACCAAGCAACGATGATGCAAGCGGGTGTTTTCTCGCCTACACCACACAGTATGCTTGCCTATAATGAAGCATTCCGTGCTAATCAATTTATGGCTGGGGGAATTAAACCTATTTTCAAGTTGACGAAAATGCTGCAATGGAGAACTGAATTATATGCTTTTGCTCCTATTTTTGAAATTAAACAAGATAAATTCAGAAAGCCTTACTACGGAAAGGCCTTTAATAATGTGGAGATTTTAGCTGAAACGTCTGTAGTTTTTCAATTGCCCTTTGGTGCAGTTTCGGGATTCTTTAACTATTATAGTTCACCGAAAGCAGAATGGAATGTTGGACTTTCAATTGGATGGCTATTATTTAATCATAAGTTTATTGAATAACCCATCAACTAAGAGATAATGCAAAGGCAATGTATAGATTATACGTTGCCTTTGTTGTTTTATGCCCGTTTCGAATTATTTATCTGGTAAATAAGAAAATATCACCACAATCTAATATCTTTGTTATAAACGAGTTCGAGTGAAAGAAAAATCATCGAACTGAGTCAATTATCTTCTTAAATAAAATAGCATATGAATAATTCCAATCAGCCAAAGAACAACCAAAGCAACACTCCTTTCATTGCATTTCTTTTTATATTGATGGGAGCCATTTTCTTGCTAAAGAATTTGGGTATTCTACCTTATGGCATAACAACACTTTTACTCTCTTGGAAAACAATGATTGTAGCAATTGGAGGCTGGATGTTATATCGCAGACAACCGACAGCAGGCATTGTGCTTATTGTAGTGGGCTTATTCTTTATGTTTCCAAATGTCATTAATTTATTGCCTGCAAACTGGAGATTTCCATTTAACCGAAGAATCATGTGGCCTGTTGCGTTAATAGCATTTGGTTTATACTTATATTATAACAGTCGCAAGAAAGCTGTTTTTAGCTATGAGATGGACAATGGTGGTTCTCCTTCTGATGCCTCCTCTCAAGCGGAATACATCTATAAAAGCACATTCTTGAGTTCTGAAATATTAGCACCAAAACATCCTATTTTAGGAGGTGCAATACGGGTCACTTTGGGTGATTTAGTTTTAAATCTAAAAGATGCTTCTATTCAAGGAAGCTCTATTACTCTTCCTGTGGAATCTAATTTAGCAAGCTTAACTATTATAGTACCCGAAATATGGATGGTAGAAATTATGCAAAACAATACTCTTGGAAACATTAATGATGAACGCATATCTAAATTAAGCGGAGCAAACCTCCCAACTTTAAGACTGAATTGCAACTGCGTTATGGGCTCAATTCGAATTATCAATTAATTCACAGTATCTTACTTTAGAAGAAACATCTGCCATATATCAAAACCAACAACAGGTTTAATCTACTAATATACAGAGATGTGCATTTATTTAGCACATCTCTTTTTTTATGCAAACGAAACTATTACATCTCGTTGCAAGGAACATGATAATCTTCTATTTTTAGGGCTAAGAACGAAAAGTAATTTAATGGAAAATCTAAAATTAAAGCAACAAGAACCCCAATACTATCTCTTCTTTGATACGGAAACTACAGGGTTGCCCCAAAATTGGGATGCACCACTAACCGATGGCGAAAACTGGCCACGTCTAGTCCAATTGGCCTATCTGCTTTATGACAATAAAGAACACCTGATTCACCAACAAAACTTTATTGTAAAACCAATTGGGTTTGAAATACCACAATCAGCCTCCAATATTCATCGAATATCTACTGAAAAAGCATTAAAGAATGGTAAGGACCTACAATGGGTTCTAAAGCAATTTGAACAAATCCTAGACAAAGCCGACTGTATTGTAGGTCATAACATCCCCTTTGATATCAACATTATTGGTGCTGAACTGATTCGTTGTAAACGCACAGAAAATAGCCTCATCCGCAAGCTTAGAATCTGCACAATGGTATCTTCAACCAACTATTGCCAGCTACCCAAAGGAGAAGGTTATAAGTGGCCTACTCTAACCGAGCTACACTGCAAACTATTTGGTAAAGGGTTTAACAATAGTCACGATGCATACGAAGATGTACAAGCAACAGCTAATTGTTTTTGGAAACTAAAACAATTGGGAATCATTAAGCCCCCTGCAAAAGGCTTATAAGCAACATTGAAAGTTAGAAAGACCAAATACAAAGTAAGTTTTGATGCTAATCTAAGAAGCATATTATAAGGATTGGCTATCTTTGAAGCATATTTACATCAATTGAAATGGTTTATTACTTCAATCCAAAAGAGATTACACTCAAATTTGCGGCATCAGCCCAAGCAAAATCAAATTACCCTCTGGCTAAATTCTGTATTTTAGCCATATTAGGTGGAGCATTTATAGCATTCGGAGGACTACTTACAATTATTGTTGCAGGAGGAATGCCAAACGTTGCTATTGAAAATCCGGGCTTGGTCAAATTTATGGCAGGTGCTTTATTCCCAATCGGGCTAATTATGGTATCAATGACAGGTGCCGATTTATTTACTAGCGATTGTGCAGCTTTCACACTATCGGGCTACAAGCGAGAATTACGCTTAGCAACAATCATTAAGTATCTATTGCTATCTTATGTATTCAACTTTATTGGTGCACAGCTTGTATCTTATCTATTTGCACATCAAACGGGTATTATTCAATCTGAGCCTTGGATAGGATATCTACATGATTTGGCTAATCACAAAACCTCTTCTGATTTTTGGACCGTCTTTATAAAAGGTGTTGGCGCTAATTGGCTAGTATGCTTGGGCATGTTTATGGGTATAGCAGGAAAGGATATAATGGGAAGATGCATAGGCATTTGGATACCAGTAATGCTATTTGTAGCATTAGGGTTTGAACACTCAATAGCAAATATGTTCTTTATTCCTACAGCAATTTATACAGGTGCAGACATTAGTTGGACAACCTTCATACAAAGCAATTTATTACCCGCTACGTTAGGTAATTTTGTAGGAGGAGCAGGTTTGGTAGGTATGTGCTACGCCTATTTGTTTTTAAAAGATGATAAATCAGTACAGTAATCATTATACGCATCACCTCTATTTTGAGGTAGAATCAATGTAAACAAACGGTTATTAATTCAATAATAGAATAAATATTACTTATAGCAAGTAAATATATCTTTAAAGCATTCTTTTATTATTACACATAATATGCGTAAATCATGAATAGGTTTAGACTGGCTTGAATATGAAGTATTATGTTCTATTATTAATAGACAGTTAAAGTTTAACTAGCTAGATCTGAAAGCTGTTCCAAAAATAAAATAAGCCTAGGAATATTCATCTTATATTCCTAGGCTTATTCATTCTCTCACATTTGAAAAGTCGTAGCCCTACAAATTAAGGCTTCCTGATATTTGGGATAAAGAGTTTGATTTTAACTCTTTTGCCAACATTAAATTAGATGCTAATTTTTCGTGATAAATATTCCACTTCTTAGCTAATTGGAAACCTAACGAGTGGAATAGGTTGTGGTTTCCACATAAAAATATTGCAGTGTATCCCATTCGGGTAGCTGCCTCAGAACAGCTATTCATCAACGCTTTACAGACACCTGCATCCATTTTACTTCTGGATATTGATAGAGGATCTAGAAACAATGCTTTGTAACTATTACCATTATCAGCTAATACTTCAGCATGTGAAAACATCACATGTCCAACTAAATGATCGCCCTTTTCTGCTACTAATTCTAATTCTGGTATAAAGTTAGTTTTTTTACGCAGTTCAATTGCGAAATCAACATCATCACCTTCACGGTATTTCATCTCTTCTGGGTTTTGTGCTATAAAATTGTGAATTTTATCAAATTCAACAGCTTTAGCTCTTCTAATTAAAAAATCTTGGAATAACATAGGCATAGGTTTTTATTATTACTTACTTAATAATATGATAATTAACATCTTATAATATGTTTAGTTCGCAATAATTTACAAAAAAATTGGACAAAGACAAACTTTAACACTTTAAGTGTGTTTTAAAGCTATAAATAGGTTTAAAGGGGTTAATAAAGTTCTATTTATAATATATTTTAAAAACAACAATTCAAGTCAATTCATTTTATTTATGCTAAATAAGCTTATATTGTAAAAATAAAATACAGTAAGTGTTTTATTTTTTTTACAAAAGTCAGATTAATAGTAGTATATGGTTTTAGCACAAGAGACCAATTTTGTATATCTATCCGAGGCACTTTGGATGGATTACCCTAAAGAGTGTAGTCAACTTACAGAAGTACTGGAAAGGCAAAATATTGATTACGGCTTTCTCAAAAACACCAAGAGTATTTGGTGCCGTGACTATATGCCTGTTCAACTTGAAAGAAATCGTTTTGTTCTTTTTCAATACCAACCTTCATACCTAGATGGCAAAAGACTACTGACTAAAGCCCTTAAAATTTGTGAGGATATTGGAATTACACCTAGAGTGTCAGATATTATACTTGATGGGGGCAACATTACGTCTTGGAAGGATAAGTCAATTCTAACAGACCGCATCTTCGATGAGAATCCTCATTTTTCCTCTCGCATTAAACTTATCAATCAGCTTGAAAAAGACCTAAATTCAGAGATTATTATCATACCTCAAATTAAATCATCACAACGTGGGCATGTAGACTCTTTACTTCGCTTTTACGATGAATCAACCCTTATTGGCAATGATCGTGACGAAGAATACACTTACTGGAGTAGAGATATTAGTAATGTACTTCAAGACTATCAATTCAATTACATTGATATCCCTAGCTTTCATTGGAAAGATGAGAACTATTGGTATAACGATATTGGTAGCTACATCAATTTTCTAGAGGTCGATAATTTAATTGTTGTGCCACAATTCGAAACTAAAAACAATCAAGACCAAAGTGTTATTGAAGAACTTCAATTTAGATATCCTAATCGAGCTATTGAAGGTGTTAACCTCAACAAAGTAGCTCTTGATGGTGGAGTATTGAACAGTGCCACCTGGACTGTTTTAAAATAAGCCCATGTAAATCCTTCTAGTCAGATAGATAGGTTCAAAATAATGGGGCAGCATCACCAAGGCAAGAAACCTTGACTTTGGTGATGCTGTTTTTATAATCCTATGATCATATAACTCTGAATCTAAACTTCTATTTTCGGAATTCAATATGTAACAATAAATAGAGGTGATTATACATTCATAAAAAGTCCTGACTCTTTTTATGAGCCAGGACTTTTTAAACTAATGTTGTAAAACTAATTATTGGTAATATTCAATTTGGCGTTTAGCAATATTTTCATTTACTTCACCAGCAATAGTCACTTCTGCATTCTGTTCAATCCAGTTCTTAAAGGTATCACGTAAATATGTTGCTTTTATAGAGTTTGCCCCAACTGACATAAATGACAAATCTCCAAACTCATCGTATACGTAATTTACCGTACCATCGCTAGCCATATTATTATAGAAATCATTATTGTATTTGTAATTTGTAACCACAACTACATCATCCTTCTCCATCCCTTTAGGATATTTGGTTGTTTTTTCTAAAGATACAGATTCTAAGAACCCATTTTCTTGATTAATTTCTGAGGTAAAGTAGAATTGGTTACTGATAGGAATAACCCCTTCATCCGTTTCTTCTTCATCCGCAACTAGTACCAGACGTTGGCTAGGGTATGGACTTGAATTATACAAACTCAACATATGAGGAGATTTTGAACCGTTCATAGTACCATAGATCTTACCATCTTTAAGTTCAAAAGCATAAGTAATAACATCAGCACCTAATGTAAACTTAATTTTAACGATATCTTTCAAATACTTAGATTGATATACACTTAAGAAAGAATAACCAACTTGTTTAATTACATCGTGTGCTACTTCTACATATTTACCATGATTTCCATACGAAAATTCAACATCTAGGACTCCCGATTTTGTTGTTAACAATCTATTATTTTCATCATAACTATTAACAAATGATAGTTCATTAGCACCTAATTCAAGCACATAACTTGCGACATAACCTTTTGAATTAAATACTACATCTTTGACACCCTGAACATCAGACATGTCAATAGATTTTACTCGTCCTTTAAGTTTAGCAAAGAATAAAGAGTTCCTATCCCAAATTATATTAGGATTACTCATTTGAGTAACTTTCACCTCTCGTTTAGAAATACCTTTGATCTCATTTTTTGGAACAATCCAAATAGAAGCTTCTCGGTAATCGTCATTTGCCAAAGCATCAACATCTACTGTTATTTGATTTGGATTTTCAGAATCAATCGTTAATTTCACCCAATCAACCTCAACAACAGCCTCCCACTCTACTAATTGACTCATCACATTAATAGTTTCACTTCCACCATCCAACAAGAATGATAGTTCTTCTGTATCAACTTCTAATATTGGTTTTGAACCAAAAGCATTTTGAACAACAGTTATAACAACATCTGCTGTTACTCTAGAAGAAATCGTTACTTTTCCTTCTCTAGGTTCTTTCACAAAATTAGGTTTCACACTAACTTCTAACATACCATCTTTGTTTTCATCAACCTGAATCCAGTTTTGGTCTGTATCAGCTTTCCATAGTGCATAATAAGCATCAACATCAACAATCTGTGTCGAGGCATCACTATCAAATTCCAATTTGTCTTCTGCTACTTTTACGTAAGCTTCACTCAATTTTCCTTCGTCCGTACAAGCCATAAAGACAAACAGCATAAGAAAGCTTGTAAAGAGGTTTTTAATAATTTTACTCATAGTAACTACATTAATAAAAAGTTATCCAATTTAATCACCCTCACTATAAGACGACCACGACTACCTTATAATCAAATACATATATACTATGTAAAAAGGGGCTATTTATTATATCTTTAAAATGTATCCAGTTAGCCATTTTCTAAAAAGAACACACTTATTGATAATCGTATAATTAATTAATAATAAATTGGTAGTTAATATAAATTTTAAATATCTATTTGAAATTTATAAACCAATTCATCAAACATTTTGTCAATTTTACTATTTTAAACATTATTATTGATTTAAACAAATTTTAAATATAATTTATTTAAATATTATTAATTAGCGACTATAATTGTCTTTATTTGCTAAATATCAGGCTAATAGAAGTCTAAACCATCTCTCAATTAGATAAAAAAGAAGTTGACTATTTATTACCAATTAAAACAGTTGAATAAAACAAGATTTTCTACATCAGTTAAACCATTTCTACTTTTAGGTTGTTATAATACCCATTTCGCAAGGAGATTGAGACTCATTGCACATTCATTTTAAAACACGAATCCTATGAAATATTTATTTTTCGACACGGAGACTACGGGTCTTCCCAAGAATTGGAAGGCACCTGTTTCCGACCTAAATAATTGGCCACGATTAGTACAATTGGCTTATGCCATTTATGACGACAAAGGAGTTAAATTAGACTCAGGAAACCACATAATCAAACCTGAAGGCTATGTCATCCCCGAGGAATCAACTCGAGTGCACGGAATTAGTCAGGAACAGGCTTTAACCCAAGGCGAACCATTAGCTGATGTGTTGAAGGCTTTCCATCAGAAGATGAAAGAGAGCAATGTATTGGTGGCGCATAACATTGCATTCGATGAGAAAATAATGGGTGCTGAGTTTTTACGTGCAACCAAAAACAACCCAATGGTGGGCCGACCAAAGATCTGCACCATGGAATCTACCATCCATTTTTGTGCTATCCCAGGCAACTACGGATTGAAATATCCAAGCATGCAAGAGTTACATCGCAAACTCTTTGGTTGTGGATTTGAAGATGCACACGATGCTTTTGTAGATGTAAATGCCATGGTAAAATGCTTCTTCGCACTTCGCCAAAAAGGAATGATTTAACACTGAAGCATATCTTAATATAGTAATCCTCGAACTTCTCGATACAAGTTCGGGGATTTTTTAGCTCTAGACACCTGTCGCACTAAAACCTTACTTCATTATATTTAATTTCATCTGCTGACGATGCGACAGCACTATCCAACACCGATCATAAAAGAATTTAAAACCTCAATTATCTACTTGATTACACCACCTGATATAATTAAGTTACATTCCTCATATTTAATATCTAACACTTCTACAAACCTGCTTTAAAACAGTTTATATCATTATAATCTAACTGTTTACATTTATTTAACTATAAAACATAGTTTATTCAACTAAGTTGTATAGTTTTGTAACTAAACATTATAGTTACAATTATAAATAGATTTAAATATCCCTCCAATGAACGCAATACAATTTGAAAAACTAACACCACGTGAAGAAGATGTTATGAATAGCTTTTGGGTAAACGGAGCCTTATTTGTAAAAGAACTACAAGATAAGCATCCCGATCCAAAACCACACATCAATACATTATCGACTATTGTTCGTACGCTAGAAGAAAAGAAACTTTTAGCACATAACACGTATGGCAACACTTACCAATACTACCCCATTGTAACGAAAGAGGAATATTCTAAAGGTTGTCTTGATGGTGTCGTTTCAAAATACTTCAACAATTCACCGCTTACCGCTGTATCGGCCCTAGTAAAGGAAGAGAAAATCAGCTTAGAGGACTTGAAAGAATTAATTCGACAGGTGGAAAAACAACAATAACCCACAAATAAAAACACACTATGAACAACTTTTATATCTACCTACTTTCATCAAGTGCTTGTTTGGCGGTACTCTATCTATTTTACAAATGGGTGTGGAGCAGTGAAAAACGATTTTCAATCAGTAGAACAGTACTATTGCTGATTCCTTTTACTTCATTTATCATCCCTATTATCCCATGGCAAACCTTATTGAGCATGGGGGCGACAGATATAGAGGCACCGATCTATGAAGCACTATTGACTGCTAACTTAAATGGTTTCCTTGTTGAGATTGAACCTGTGGCTCAGAACTATTCAATATGGAGCTTTCTACTGATAATACCACTGGTAGGAATGCTTGTTGTGTTTGTAATGCAGAATTGGGAAAAGGTGAGAATCTTCCAATACATTAAAAAGCACAAAGCAACCACCACCCATATTGAACCCAATATAAAACTCATTATAGTAGACGATATAAACGTAGTACCCTTTAGTTGGCAGCAGTATATTGTTCTATCTAAAGAAGATTACAAACAAAATGGTGCACAAATATTGGCACACGAAATGGCACACATCCACCTAAAACACACATGGGATTTAGAATACATCAACCTCATAATCGTCTTGCAATGGTTTAACCCTGCAGCATGGCTTTTAAAACGAGAGCTACAGCTGGTACACGAATATCAAGCCGACAACCGAGTCATTCAATCGGGAATTAATGCACAATCTTATCAATTATTATTAATAAAGAAGTCCGTGGGCAATTACATGTTCAACCTAGGGAACAGTTTTAACCACGGGCAT
>JASLDF010000207.1 GCA_030151635.1 Bacteroides sp.
TCAATAGGTGAGGGTAGGATTTAGAAGGCTAAATCCTACCCTTTTTTGTTGTTTTTCACCCCCTTGTTTAAAGGGCGTGTAGGCGCTGTTTTTTATCACCCTATGAAAGGCGTGTCTTCTCAGGGAGAAACGTCTGTCTTCTTAGTAAGAGAACGCTGTCTTCTCAGGGAGATAGATAATGCTAATTAAATGGGTGGGGAAAATGGATTGGAGAATAAGACGTGAAATAGGTGTAATTTATCCTATGTTATCCTACTGATTATTTAATTACTTGAGTGAGATTTTATCTAAGTTCAAAAGATAAGGAGAAGAAAGTTTTAGTATATCGGAACTAGTTCGTAGTTTTACGAACATATTAATGGAGGAGATAATGTTGAAGAAAGATTTTACACCCGAACAAGAAAAACTGGCAAGAATAGCAAAGGCTTTATCGCACCCTGTACGTGTTGCAATTTTGCAGATGTTGGCGAAAGAAAAATGTTGCTATCATGGCGATATGTCCGAGGTAATTCCTGTTGCTAAAAGCACATTGTCTCAACATTTGAAAGAATTAAGAGAAGCGGGGTTAATTCAAGGTACAATTACCTTGCCTACAGTAAAGTATTGCATCAATAGGGAGAACTGGAAGATTGCAAAATCGCTCTTTTCAGATTTTTTTATGGAAATAAAGAATCAGTCGGATTGTTAATAAAAAAATTTGCACTTATTGTTCGTTGTTTTACGAACAATAAGTGTAACATCAACGAATATATAGGTAATATGAAAGTTTTAATTATTTGTACGGGTAACAGTTGTCGTAGCCAAATGGCACACGGCTTTTTGCAACATTTTGCACCAGAATGGTCTGTGAAATCTGCAGGTACAGAGGCAAGTGGTAAAATTAACACCAAAGCTGTAGAAGTGATGAAGGAAGCGGGGATTGATATTTCTTGCCACACTTCAAATTCCATATCCGACTATTTGAATGAACCGTGGGACTATGTTATCACGGTTTGCGGAGGTGCGAAAGAGAATTGTCCAGTCTTTAGAGGTAATGTGAAGCAGCATTTGCATATCGGTTTTGATGACCCCTCTGAAACGATAGGAACACCTAAAGTTGTTTACAATGACTTTATAAGGGTAAGAGATGAAATAAAGGAGGCATTTTATAGCTTCTATACGAGTGTACAAAAGGGAGAATCAATCTTCGCAAAGTGATAGAGTAACGATTAGAAAAATACGATGGAAAAGAAACAAGAATTTAAAATATTATTTTGGGTTATCGCTTTATTCTTATTGGTTTTTTTTATGCCAATAGAGAGTGAAGCATTCCAAACTGCCATTACTGCAGCGTTAGATTTATCGAAGTGGTATGCACAAGAGCATGTAATTCTATGTCTCCTACCAGCTTTCTTTATAGCTGGAGTAATCTCGGTCTTTGTGAGTAAAGGGGCTGTTGTAAAGTATTTTGGAGCTAATGCTAAAAAATGGGTGTCGTACTCGGTGGCATCGATATCAGGAGCTATATTGGCGGTGTGCTCATGCACAATTTTACCTCTATTCTCGAGTATATACAAGCGTGGAGCAGGTTTAGGTCCTGCAGTTGCATTTTTATATTCGGGTCCTGCTATCAGTATTTTATCCATCATTTTAACAACACGTATTCTAGGCACAGAAATGGGAATTGCTCGTACCATTGGAGCTGTTGGCTTTTCTGTAATCATCGGGTTGATTATGTCGTTCATCTATCGAAAAGAGGAAAAAGAAAAGCAAAAAGAGCAACTTAATTTCTTTGAAGATGTAGAAAAACGTCCGATGTCACAAACGGCATTTCACTTTTTTACGTTGGTAGCGATTCTAGTTTTTGTGAACTGGGGGAAACCTAATGCCGATGATACGACAAGTATTTGGTATTCTATTTTTACCTACAAATGGTTGATCACGGGTTTCTTCTCCATTCTATTTTGCTATTCTTTAATTGCAATTTTAAAAATTAAGAAGAATTGGGTATTTGTGGCTGCTGGATTAACTGTGGCATCTGTAGTTGTTGCCAATCTCTGGATTGAAACACCACTCTATCAACCGATTTTACCTTTAGTTGTAGGGATTGCTTCGTTGAGTGTCATTACTTTACTTGATAAAACGGATACAGACAATAGAGATTGGACGCTATCTGCATGGGCATTTGCCAAACAAATCTTACCTCTGCTGGCTGTCGGAGTAGTGACTGCTGGGTTCTTGTTGGGCTCAACGCACGAAGAGACATCTATTGCTGGCATCATACCTAGTGAGTGGATTTCGTGGGCGGTTGGTGGAAACTCTCTTCTGTCAAATTTCTTTGCAAGCTTTACAGGTGCTTTTATGTATTTTGCAACGCTTACGGAAGTTCCCATTATCCAGGGATTATTGGCTTCGGGAATGGGGAAGGGTCCAGCCCTAGCTTTACTATTAGCTGGACCTTCTTTATCATTACCCAATATGCTTGTGATTCGTGGTGTTCTTGGTTTTAAGAAAACAATGGTCTTTGTTCTGTTGGTTGTGGTAATGGCTACGTTCTCTGGGTTTATTTATGGGATGATGTAGGGGGCGTTAAATAATTTGAAGAAATACGTACTAAAATAGTATTTGGCAGTACCAAATATTTATTAGAACTCAATTAGAATTGGCATGTGGTCGCTATATTCTAAGTATTTACAAGCACTTCCCACTTGAATGTTTACTATTTTAGTATATAGATTTTGAGATACAAAAGCGTAATCTACATGATAGGGTTTATCTTCGTGTCTATACATATATAACGTTGGAGCTGTTTCTTCTCCATGCTTTTCATTGTAGTAGGTATGATAGCAGCTGACTATGTCCTTTTCTTTTAAGAAGTTAACTACCATTGAATGGGAACCATACTTAAGATGTTTGTTATCCCATATGCTATTGCTGTTAAAGTCTCCAATGACTAGGGTATCTTTTAGGTTTATATACTTTGAATAATGATTCATTGCTTGATAGACTTGTTCTATATACCTAAATGTGCCTTTTGGATTGTTGCATGCCCATATTGCAAATAATAAGTAAGAATTACTCTTAAACTTTATATGAACAGGAATTACGTATTTATAGTTGGAGTTATACCAAGAGGCAAGTTCTAACTTTATATCCGAGAATGAAAAGATACCTATGCCTTTATTCGGATTGTCACCAATCCAAATGGAGTCGCATATTTTTGAAAAATATTCAGACACTTTCAATTTCTCAATATTCTCACATTCTGGTATAATTGCTAACTGTGCCGATAAGTCTATAATTTTACCAATTTTATGGCGAAATCTCATATTGCAATTCCACGTAACAATTCTCATACTGTCTTTATTATAAATTATTATTAATCTCTTTTTTTTTGTTGTTTATTAAGATACCTAATTGGGGATTTGAAAGGGGAGTGTTTTGAAATAATTTGTTTTGGTCTAATTAAATAGGATAATATAACCTGGACTTAAAGGTTGACATATTAGTTTAGCTTGGGTATAGTTTCTATCTTTGATTATGACGGAATGGGGATGAATGGATTCCTACTACTGATATTAAGCCTTGATTAAGTTAATCTTACAATAAAATTATTGATACTAATTTCTACTATGACTTCTTCCAAAACACGACTAGAATCTCTTGATATATTAAGAGGATTCGATTTGTTCATGCTGGTTTTCTTTCAACCAGTTTTTATCATGTTTGCCTCAACCCTTGCTCCTAACAACCCCATAAGGAACTTTACCCAAATAGCCTTTACACATGTTGACTGGGAAGGTTTTCATGCATGGGATCTGGTAATGCCTTTATTCTTATTTATGGCGGGTGCATCCATTCCATTTGCTTTCTCTGCATACAAACAAGGAAAGGTGTCGGCATCGTCCATGTTTCGAAGAATGATAAAGCGTGTGTTGTTGTTGTTTCTCTTCGGTATGATTGTTCAAGGTAACTTGTTGGACTTGAGTTTTGACTCCATAAAACTTTATACAAATACTTTACAAGCCATTGCTGTAGGTTATCTTTTTGCAGCTCTTATTTATATGTTCTTCTCGGTAAAAGAAGTTGTTGCCATTACGCTCCTTTTATTAGTAGGTTATACGGTAGGTATGCAACTTAATGGTAATTATTTACCAGTAGAAAATTTAGCTGAAGTAATAGATAGAATGCTTTTAGGGCGTTTTGTTGATGGTGCTAGTGTTGATGGACTTGGAAATGTTATTTTCTCGGAATGGTATAACTATGCATGGATTTATCCGTCTATAAATTTTACAGCAACTGTCCTGTCTGGTCTTCTTGCTACATCTTTATTGAAAAGTCGATTGGAAGATAAAAAGAAGCTTGTTTTTTTGGTACTAGCGGGGGTAGGATGTATTGTCGCAGCAATCTTGTTGAGTCCTATTGAACCTATTATTAAAAAGTTATGGACTTCTTCGATGACTTTGTTATCTAGTGGAATTTCTATTTTATTATTGGCATTGTTCTATTATTTAATCGATATTAAGGGAAAGGGGAGTTGGTTAAAATGGTTGAAAATATATGGCATGAATTCTATTCTAGCTTATATGCTATTTAGTACTTTAAATTTAAAGTCGTTGGTGTTTTATTGGACGCATGGTTTAGAGCAATATTTAGGTAAACCTATATATTCAGTGTTATTTACTTGTATAGAGGTGGGAATCGTCTTTATTATTCTTAGATGGTGTTATAATAAATCTATCTTTTTGAAGGTCTAGTTTGGTCTATGTTTTAGTGGTTATTTTGAGGGAATGGTAAAGGTGGTGAATTAACGCTTTCTGAAATTACCTCTTAATTACTGGGTGGTGTATTTTTACTCGTAAATGGTGAGTGAACAATGGATATTGAAAAGGTCTGTTTTAATGATTAGATGATGTGCTATGTGACTAAGTATAGTGTATGGATGGATCAGTGTAAAAACAAAAAAGCTCCGAAGAATAAACTCCGAAGCTTTTGCGGTATGGACGGCTCCGTAAAATATCATTATATATGTCTATATATCACCCAGTTGGCAGTCAGCGTATAGTTAGGGGGTACGAATTAGGAAATGTTTATTCTAGCCACTCCTGGCTGTCGTTGTCTCCCTACTGTCCTGCATAATCTCGGGTTCAAATGTACTAAATTTATTTGAATTACAATATCTATTGATAGTTAATCATTTAGACTTAGTGCAAGGTGCAAGTCTATCTATATATAGATACTTGCACCTTGCACTTAAATTGAGAATAAAGTGAATATACGTCTCGCAATATTTTCGAGTATGAAAGAATATTCTTACATTTGATTAAAACATCACATCTATGAAAGATAAATTCTCAGCATTGGGAAAATATAACTTTTGGAAAGGAAACGTTCCTGAGTTAGGTTTTAAACGTTTGGACTACACCAATAAAATATTTGACTATGTTGGCAATAAACTAATCAAAGTATTGGTTGGTCAGCGTCGTGCAGGCAAAAGCTATATTCTACGCCAAATAGCACAACGATTGATAAACGAGGGAGTCAATCCCCAAAATATATTCTATATCAACAAAGAGTTTACTGATTTTGACTTTATAGAAGACTATAAGGATTTAGACGAACTCTTGAAATATTATAAAGAAACCCTAAAACCTTTTGGCAAAATCTATCTTTTTGTGGATGAAATACAAAATGTTGAAGGCTGGGAGCATTTTGCGAACTCACACTCACAAGACTTTGTAGATGTATGCGAAATATTTATTAGTGGCTCTAACTCCAAGATGTTGTCTGGAGAATTGGCAACATTGTTGTCAGGTCGATATGTTAATTTTGAGATTTTGCCTTTCAGCTACAATGAATATTTAGGCATTACAAATAAGGAGAATATAAAGCAAAGTTATATCGACTATATGGAAAGTGGAGCTTTGCCTGAGCTATTTGTATTACCCAATGATGAAACTAAACGAAATTATATCTCGGCTATCAAGGACACTGTTTTACTGAGAGATATAATACAACGATACAACATCAAGGATACAAAACTGTTGGAGGATATTTTTGTTTATTTAGTCAATAATGCCTCCAACTTGATTTCAATTACCAATATCGTGAATTATTTCAAGAGCAATAAACGTAAAACGACTTACGACACTGTTGCTAACTATATTGGCTATATCGAGGACACTTTCCTCATACATAAGGTTGAACGTTACGACATTCGTGGTAAAGATACCATTTCGGGTAATAGCAAGTACTATATCAATGACTTGGCTTTTAAGAACTATCTATACACAGGCTTTGGCTGTGGAGTTGGCTATAAACTAGAAAACTTAGTTTACTTGGAACTACGTTGTGCTGGCTATGAGGTGTATGTAGGAGCTATGCGAGATAAAGTAGTGGACTTTGTAGCCAAGAAGGCGGATAGAGTAATTTACATCCAAAGCACCTATCTTATGGTAGATGAGCAAACAGCCAAACGTGAATACGCACCACTTGAAGCTATACAAGACAATTATGAGAAGATTGTCGTATCATTAGATGATATTGCTTTGCCATCCAATGAAGGTATTAAGCATGTTCAAGCATGGAAATTGGCAGA
>JASLDF010000227.1 GCA_030151635.1 Bacteroides sp.
TGTAGTTATCTTTGTTAACTGAAATCGCTCTTAATAACACAAATGTACTTTTATTTGTTCTAACTTCAACAATTATCAAATGTTAATAATCGGAATAGCAGGCGGCACAGGTTCAGGAAAAACTACCGTCGTACGAAAAATAATTGAAAGACTACCAGCAGGAGAAGTTGTATTACTTCCTCAGGATTCGTATTATAAAGATAGTAGCCATATTCCCGTAGAAGAAAGGCAGAATATCAACTTTGACCACCCCGATGCATTCGAATGGTCATTGTTATCAAAGCATGTTGCCACACTTAAGGAAAACCAAGCCATTGAGCAACCTACCTATTCGTATTTGACATGCACCCGTCAACCAGAAACAATTCACATTGAACCTCGCAATGTTATTATCATCGAAGGTATTTTAGCTTTATGCAACAAGAAACTTCGTGATATGATGGACTTGAAGATTTTTGTTGATGCTGATCCTGATGAACGATTAATTCGTGTTATTCAACGCGATGTTGTTGAACGTGGTCGAACAGCCGAAGCTGTAATGGATAGATATACTCGAGTATTGAAACCAATGCACCTACAATTCATCGAGCCATGCAAACGTTACGCTGATCTTATTGTACCAGAAGGAGGTAGCAATAATATTGCTATTGATATTCTTTCTATGTACATTACCAAACACTTAACTTGGCCGAAGGAATAATCCTTGAAGACTTTCTCAACACCTAATACCATGAAAAACAAAAAAACAGCCTATACAGTTCTTGTTTTTATTATAATCATTGTTACTTCTTGCTACTCAAAAGTTAAACAAAAGCAACAGGAACAAAAAAACACTAGTCAAGAACTCCCTATGCTCGACTTAAATGAAATTAAAGAGCGTGGAGAATTAATTATTGTCACGCTCAATAGTTCTATTGACTATTTCAAATATAGAGGTCAAGAAATGGGTATCCAATACGAACTAAGCAAACAGTTTGCTGGTTATTTAGGGCTGAGATTAAAAGTTGTTTTAGCGAAAAACGTAGAAGATTTAGTCAGTAAGCTGAATAAGCAAGAAGCTGATTTAATAGCCTTTAATTTACCAATCACCAAATCCTTAAAGGAGGTTGTTCATTATTGCGGTAATGAAACTAGAACCCACCAAGTCCTAATCCAAAGAAATAAAAATAACAATATTAATTACGCAGAAGATGTAACTAAATTAATTGGTAAAAAAATTTATGTGCAACCTGGTAAATATTACGAACGCATCAAAAGTTTAAATGAAGAATTAGGCAGTGGTATCCAAATCCAATTAGTACAGAATGATACAACTACTTTAGAAGACCTTATAACACAAGTTTCACTGGGTGAAATAGACATAACGATTGCAGATAGCAACTTGGCTCAAGTTAATAAAACTTATTATCCAAACTTGGACATAACAGTGCCTATAAGTTTTGATCAACGATCCTCATGGGCAGTTCGTAAAGATAGCCCACTTCTAGCACAAGCAATTGAAGAATGGAGTAAAGAGAATTATAAATCTCCAGAATACAAAGCGAGTATGAAACGTTACTTTGAAATTAGTAAAAGTAATTACGTACACTCCCCTATTCTATCTGAAGAAAACGGAGTTATTTCTAAATACGATAGTTATTTTAAAAAATATGCACCTACGATAAACTGGGATTGGAGATTAGTAGCATCACTGGCCTACAATGAATCGAATTTTAATCCAAATGTTGTTTCATGGGCAGGTGCTAGAGGCTTAATGCAACTCATGCCAAGAACTGCACGTGCAATGGGTGTACCCCCAGGGCAAATCATGGATATTGATGAGAATGTGAAAGCAGCCATTAAATACATAGGTGTTACGCAGCGCTCATTAATGCATATAGAAAACATGAATGAACGCCTTAAATTTATCCTAGCAGCATATAATGCAGGACTCGGACATGTTCAAGATGCAATGGCACTTGCTGAGAAATACAATAAAAACCAATATGTATGGTATGACAATGTAGAAAACTTCTTATTACTAAAAAGTAATCCAGAGTACTTCTCAGATCCTGTATGCAAATATGGATACCTTCGTGGAATAGAAACCTACAATTTCGTGAGGGATATTATGACTAGGTATGAAGTATACAAAAGCAAAATTCCTTTGTAGTTTTTAAGCAGGAATTTCTTTCTTACGGATAAAGTAAAAGAATCTACGTGTCCACAATACAACAATGGCCAAACCAACGCGAGTGATAAGTATCACCCACACATTAATTCCTATCAAGGCAAATAAAATTGTATCCTCAAGCAATGAATGAGAAATAGCTAAATGCCAATTTACTGTATTTGCTTGTCCGTAAGAAATCTTACCCTCCTTCACCATATCTATCATTATGGCTCCCCCATAGGCTAAGCCTACAACATTTCCTACAATCCACAAAAAAGATGAGTTTTCTGGTAACCCAAAAACCTTCATCAATGGTTTTAAAGGACGAGATAATTTATCAATAAGATTAAATTCAATTAGAATGCGTTGCAGAATCATTAAGGAAGTCACAATTAGAACAACGATGAGGGTCAGGTCTACAGAAGAGTAAATCCACGCCATAAATACATCACCTACAGAGTTGTAAATGTCAATTTCTCCGGCAAACTCAAAAGGCTTATCGCTCAAAGGTAAGACCACATTTAAAACAAAAGCCGCAACAAAAGCCATACCTACCCGCAGTGAAATCATTCTTAACAGAGGTGATCCTGTGCGTTTTGTCACAGCGCACTCTACTGGTAAACTATGAGCTATTAGACACATTAAAGTTAAGATTGTAGCCTCACGCAATGTCATCGTCAATGAAGCCATTACAGCCATAGAAGCATATAGTGGAACAAAAACACTCGTCACAAACACAATCGCCAGATTCCCCCGCAAACCTATAAACTCAAAAACAGGCTGTAGATAAACAGACATTTCTGCTATAAAGCCAAAGTAATCTAAGAATCGCACAGCCAAACCTACAGGTAGCATAATCTTCAACAACCAAAGGCATGTTCTAAATGACTTTGGTAATGATTCCTTGACAGATATGTAAAGTTTTTGAAAGGTATTTTCTAACATAGCAACTTATACTATGAATTATTGCTTAAACATTCTACTCATTTCGCGTTTTGCATCTTTTTCTTTCAAAGATTCACGTTTATCATATTCCTTTTTACCACGAGCTAGAGCAATAACAATCTTAGCTAACCCTCTTTCGTTAATAAACAAACGAAGTGGAACAATCGTATTACCAGTTTCTTTGGTACCACGTTCTAGTCTAGCCAACTCTTTTTTATTTAAAAGTAACTTACGTTCTCTACGAGCTGTATGGTTATTGTAAGAACCATAGAAATACTCAGAAATATGCATATTTCTTACCCACAGTTCACCTTTCGCAAAGTAACAGAATGTATCAACTAGGCTCGCTTTATTTAGACGAACAGATTTGATTTCTGTTCCTGTAAGAACAATCCCTGCAGTGAAGCTTTCAATCACCTCATAGTCAAATGTTGCTCTCTTATTCTTTATATTAACATTATTATTTTTATGCATAATTCAATCAGTTAATTAGGTTTACGGCGAAAATAAAAACTAGATACAAAGCCGATGGGATTCCTAGGATAGTGCATCCAATCAACCACGTAGACTTCATTTTATTATCTTCTGATGGGAAAACAAGCACGTCCATGGCATGCCATATTATGTATATAACATAAAATTGAACCATATACAATATCACCCATAGTTGGGGTACAAGGCTTGTCAACATGAAATAGAGGAATACAACAACAAAACCATATCCCACTAACTTTGTTAATTCATCTCTCTCATAAGATACTCCTTTGAACCATTTAGTCTTAAAAAGTGCATCTAAAACTGCAGGAGCCACATATACACCTGCTAATATAGCGACAGCCGTAGCACAACTAAAAGTCAAAGCACTCTGAAATATTGGGAATGCCACCCCCCCCTTTGAATAAATCAATTTGCAAACGAATGCAACAAAAGCAGTTAAAGCCATTAAAGGATACACAAAATTTGCAAACATATTTTGTGTACCTTTTTCTTTAGCCACCTCTTGCCAAGCCTCAGCAGGATTGACCAATAAGGCTATAATTTGTTTAATTAAACTCTTATAACTCACAATTTAAACGTCTTTAATATCGGAAGTATTAATAATACAATTACAATGACACGCCAAATTATTCTTTAATAACTTCAGCAAACTCATCCATATGTTCTTCCACATAGGTAGCTATTAACATAGTAATCATCTCTTCTGATTCTGAAAACTCTTCTTCAATTTCATCGAAAGCTTCATATTCTTCGTACATCGCCATAAACTCCTCTTCAGTACGATCTTTCATCAAATCAACTTTATGTTCATCATAAATTGTTTTTGCTTTATAAATCATCTTAGAAAAATCTTTCAATCCCCAAAGGCGCATTACTTTAGCAAAAGGATTGTCGAAGATATATGGACCATAACCATTCTGAATCAGTTGGCAGAAACCACCTTCAACAATTTGTGCAAGAAAGTAGTGATAAGCCAATAAGGTATGTTGACTGGCATTAAGCCCTTCCATAGCAAAAGAATCTGCCATTACTTTTTCATACTCATTGGTAAACACACGGATAAATTCATCCATACCCTCGCTACCA
>JASLDF010000024.1 GCA_030151635.1 Bacteroides sp.
CTAATCAAGAATTGTTAATTCGTCAATGATTCGTGTAGCACCTGCAAATTTATCAATAATGAATAAAACATAGCGTATATCTACACAAGCAGCACGTTGTGATGCTGGTCTAAAAGCAATATCTCCTGTTAATCCTTCGTAGTTACGATCAAATCCTATACCAATAAGTTCACCTTTACTATTCATTACAGGGCTTCCAGAGTTACCTCCCGTGTTATCTGTATCAATAATAAAACAAACAGGCATTTCACCTTTTTCATTTGCATAACGACCATAATCACGGGTATTATACAATTGTTCAAGTTTATCTGGTACTACAAACTCCCAGTTCGAATTGTCTTTTTTCTGCATTACACCTTTTAATGTAGTATAATGAGAGTACCATTCACCATCTTTAGGCGCATATCCTCTAACTTTACCATAAGTTAAACGCAGTGTAGAGTTTGCATCAGGATAAATAGGTGTTTTATTCTCTTGACGCAACTTCATCATACCACCTACCCATGTTTTATGAGCTAAACTATAAGCAAGGTCCATATCAGCCATTTCATCACGAGTTTGAGCCATTTTCTTACTGATTTCTTTAGTGAAAAGAATTAAAGGATCTTTCTCAATTTTTTTGGCAGAAGGATTCTTTGCAAAGGCTGAATAGTTTGCTTCTGAAGCAAAAATTGAGTTTTCAAACAAGTCAATTAACACCTTTTCAATATTTCCTTTGTATTTTTTATTGCTACTTGCTAACATTTCAATTTGCTCTGTTTCAGGAATAATTTCCTTGTAAACAGCAATTAGGTCATTTGCCACATGACGCTCTACAAATGCATAAGGAACACTCTTAAAATATTTTGAAGCTTGATCATTTAAATTCTCAATACTAGCAGCTACCTTTTTCTTATCCTTAGACTCCAGAGCTTTTAACAATGCTTTTGTACTAGGTATAGCTGTGTAATCTAAACCTGTTAAGAAACATTCTGCAAGAGCTTCACGATGCAATTTCGCCATACGACGATTCGCTACAATATTCTGAATACTACTAAATGCTTCTTGATATGAATTATCTCCAATTTTCTTACCGTAATCTAAAAGCTGATTTTGCTGTTCAACTTTTGTATCAATTACTTTTAATCTAACTAATCCTTCATTCATACCAATCGCATTCTTCCAATAGTTTGCAGAACCAGCATATTTACTAGCATAGTGAATACGTACAGCTGCATCTTTTTGCATTTCACTCATTAAAGCTGCAAGACGTCTATCTCGTACATTTTTACGTAAGAAGTTCGTAGTTTCCATACGCTCTTTCACCTCATCAGCAATCATGTATCTCCAATTTCGTCCAGGGAATCCCATCAAAAAAGTAAACTTGCCCTCTTCTACACCACTTAAATTAATCGGTAAATGTTTCTTAGGTAACAATGGCACATTATTCTTTGAATACTCTGCTGGAGATCCATCAGTTTTTGCATAAATACGGAAGATCGAAAAATCTCCTGTTTGTCTCGGCCACATCCAGTTATCAGAATCAGCTCCAAACTTACCAATTGAAGACGGAGGAGTACCAACAAGACGAATATCTTTATAAACTGTCTTTATAAATAACATATAGCGATTACCACCATAAAAAGGACGTAGTTCAATCTCTGTAAAAGGGGTTACCTCAATTTTATTTTCAGCAACGAAGCGGTCTGCAACCGTATTTAAGAACTTTGTAGATAAGAAATTCTGATTGGCTTCTTTCTTATCCTTATTTAACTCAGCCTCTACAAATTTTGTTACATCTAATATTTTATCAATGTATGTGATTGTTAAACCTTCACATGCTAATTCCTCATCAAAGCTCTTAGCCCAATAACCATCAGTTAAATAATCGTGCTTAACACTACTTAGCTTTTGAATAGCACCATAACCGCAATGGTGATTAGTGAACACTAAACCTTTTGACGATACAACTTCGCCAGTACAACCACGTCCAAAATGAACCACAGCATCTTTCAATGAAGCAGTTGTCTCACTATAAACATCATCAACTGGAATTTCCAATCCCAACTCTAACATTGTGGCTGCATTCTGAGTCTTTAAATCAGGAAGTAACCACATACCTTCGTCTGCCTTTGCCACAAGCGAGCTCAACACAAACAAACCTAATATTAATTTCTTCTTCATAATAGTGTATTTAAGATAAAAAAGGGTTAAGCATGCAAAACATCCTTAACCCTTTTATATAGTTTATTTACTCTACAATAGTCATTTCATCCATTAGATAACCACAATCACCTAATTTATCAATGATAAATAGAACATAACGAATATCTAAGTTGATACAACGTTGTAAATCATCATCAAAGTTAATATCACCACTTAATGACTCCCAGTTACCATCAAAAGCACAACCTATAAGTTCGCCATTGCTGTTCATTACCGGGCTACCTGAGTTACCACCAGTAATATCATTTGTAGTTAAGAAACAAACAGGCATTTCACCATTTGGTAATGTATAACGACCAAAGTCTTTGTTCAAAATTAATTGCTTCAATTTAGCAGGAACATTAAACTCACGATTTGTTGGATCTTCTTTTTCTAAGATTCCATCTGTTGTTGTATAATACTGATAATTAACACCATCACGAGGACTATACGACTTCACATTTCCGTAAGTTAAACGCATTGTAAAGTTTGCGTCTGGATAAGATGGTTTTGGAGAATTCATAGCACCAAGACCTCTTACGTATGTTTTGTGCAACTTATTCAAATCATCATTATATGTAAACAATTCCGCTGCCAATTCTTGATATCTTTCAATGAAAGCTACTGAATATTGAATAGACAAATCTTTTTCAATTGCTTTAACCGTTGGTTTAGCTATAAACTTATTGAAGTTACTTTCTGAAGCAAGAATAGAGTGATCATACATTTGATCTACAAACTTATTATAATCACCTTTGAATTTAGTCTCAATTAAATTATAAAATGCTGGACGATCTTTAGTAGACACTAAATCTGCATATAAAGGAAGAAGTGCTTTAGCTACTTTGCGATCCACTTCGTGATCATAATCTTTATTGTGGATATCCTCAAATACCTCTTTCAGTTGTTCTGTTATTTTAGCTACTTTCTCATTATCTTTTTCAATAAGGGCAGTAGACAAATCTTTGAACATATAATAAGGACTCTTAAATTCGATAGCACTAAAGAATGTTTCAGTCAAAACAGTCATTTGATATTTGTATGGAGCCTGAGCTGCTACTATATCATTGATTTTTTGAACAGTTCCTAAATACTCTTCATTACCTTCTTTTCTAGAGAATGATTCAAATTGAGCTTCTTGTTTTTTCTTATCACCTAGAACATCGTTATCAATAATCGCTTTATTCATACCAATAGAGTTCTTCCAATAGTTTGAAGAACCTGCGTATTTATTAGCATATTGAATACGAATTTTGTCGCTATTATTCATCACTTCTTTGAGAACATTTAAACGCACACTTCTCACCGCAATACGAGGTTCATTTGTCGCTGTCATACGTTCTTTCACTTCCGATACTGTTAAATAACGGCTTGTGCTACCAGGGAATCCCATGATCATAGCATAGTCGCCTTCTTCTAGACCTTTAACAGAAATCTTAAGGTGCTTGTCTGTTTTAAGCGGAGTATTAGACGCTGAGTAATCTTTTGGTTGACCATTCTCATCTGCATATATTCTAAACATTGAGAAGTCCCCTGTATGTCTTGGCCAAGTCCAGTTGTCTGTCTCTCCACCAAATTTCCCTACTGATGAAGGTGGTGCGGCAACCATACGAACGTCTGAATATGTCTTTTTGAAGAACATATAATATTTATTACCCGCAAAAAATGGCAATAATTGCACAGAAATACCTTGCTTACCATAAAGATCACTTTCTTTGAATAATTCTTCAGCAATAGTTGCTAATGCTTTTGCTGTGAAAGATTGATTCAAAGTAATCTCTTTTGATTCTACTTTTTGATTAACTACATCTGTAACATCAACAATACGATCAATGAATACAAATTTCAATCCTGGAGCTGGTAGTTCTTCTTTGTTGTTTTTAGCCCAAAATCCATCAGTTAGATAGTCGTGCTCAACACTGCTTAATTTTTGAATTGATCCATAACCACAGTGATGGTTAGTCAAAATCAAACCATTCTTTGAAATAATTTCACCTGTACAACCACCACCGAAGATACCTACAGCATCTTTTAGCGATACAGCATTTGTTTGATAGATATCAGACGCCTCTAGGTTTAAACCTCTGGCTTTCATCATATCCATTAGGTGTTGCTCTTTCATCATTTGCAACAACCACATTCCTTCGTCTGCCTTGGCTCCACCTACAAATAGGAAAAGAACGGCTACAAGACACAGTCTTAATTTAGTCATTTTGTTTAATTAAATTTATATTTATTCTTAGAGTTCGTTATTTTTTATTGCCTTCATAATATTAGCAGGCGGGCGTTTTTCATCCAATTCCTTCTTCATATAATTCATATAAGGAGTTACGTGAGAAAAGAACTTATAGTAGCCTTTACACAAGTAGTTTAAACCCATTTCTCCATCAATTGTTTGCGCAAATCTATTTTTGGGGCATTCTCCGTTGCAAGCAAAGAGATAGTCACAAGATCGACATTGCTGGGGTAACGAATTAAATTTATCTTGTCCAAATTTATTTTGCTCTGGGCTATACATCATTTCAACCAATGACTTAGAGTAGATATTACCCAATTTATATTCTGGAAACACAAAGTGGTCACAAGAATACACATCTCCATTAAACTCCATTACACCTGCATGACCACATGTTTTAGCCATCGTGCAAATACCAGGTTGTTGCCCCACCCAATTCGCTAATGTGGCATCAAAAATTTGAATATAAAATTGTCCGACATCTTCTTTTACCCATTCGTCAAAAATAGTGCAAAGAAAGTTTCCCCATTGCTCTGGTGTTACAGAAAAATCTGCAAGTGCATAAGTATTGTCATCTTTTAATGAAGCTAAGTGTCGCCCATCAGCGTGTTTAACGATACGCTCAACAATTGGGGTAAATTGAATATACTGACAACCTATTTCTTTAAAGAAGTGATAAAAATCCAAAGGGTAATCTGCATTAAAGTCATTAACAACGGCAAGTGCATTCCACTCTACTCCATGTTTTTTCAATAAAGACACACCCTGCATTACCTTATGAAAGGATGGACGACCTTGTTTATTCTTTCTATACTCATCGTGAAATTCCTGTGGTCCATCAATAGAGACACCTACTAACCAATTATTCTCTTTAAAGAACACACACCACTCGTCTGTTAATAGCGTCCCATTGGTTTGAATACAATTATCTATTTGCCTTCCACGCGCATATTTTTCTTGTAAAGCCATTGCTTTTTTATAGAAAGAAATCGGACGCATCAACGTTTCGCCACCATGCCAAGTAAATAAAACTTGAGGCATTGTCTGCGATTCAATATATTCTTTAATGAACTTTTCTAACAGTTCATCACTCATCACATGTTTAGGATTTTCTTTATATAAATTTGCTTTCTCCAAGTAGTAGCAATAATCGCAAGCTAAATTACACACAGAGCCAACAGATTTCACCATCACATACAAGGGTTTAGCAAAAGGAGCATATGTTAAAGCCATATCTTTTTAAATCGTATTATAGTTAAATGTTGCAATTTACAGATACAACCAATCAAAAAATTGCATATCTTGAAAACTGAAGATTTGGTTGAACTATACAAAAATAGCGAAACTTAACAAATCTATGCATTTTACAAGTTCCTTTATAAGGAATATTAAATAAAAGAGAACTAGAATATATAAATAACGATAAAAAAGTTTCATTTTTATACGATACGACGTATTTTTGAAATCATTTTGCTAACAAATATAAGATTACCTATATGAATAGATTCTATATTTTTTCGATATCGTGTTTGACTGTCATTTTAGCTTCATGCTCATCTAACTATAAAGTAGATGGTGTGGCTACTCTAGGTGCGCTTGGTGGTAACCAAATGTACCTCAAATCATTCGAAAAGAACAGATGGTGCACCGTTGATTCTGCACAAATTATTCATGGTGCATTTGTTATGAAAGGGAAAATCACAAAGCATACACCTAAACTAGTTACACTTTTTGTAGATAACATTCCCTTAACTCCAATGGTACTAGAGAGTGGAAACATAAAAATTGATTTAAACTCAAGTACTCTAGCTATACACGGGACTCCGCTTAATGACAAACTATATTCATTTTATGAGCAAAATCAATCTTTAGAACAAAGAGCGAAATCATCCCTAACCTTGTCTAGTAATGCCAAACAAAATCGCCTAATACTCGATGAACATCAACAACTCATAAAGGACTTTATAATTAGCAATAAAACAAATGTATTAAGTCCAACCATATATTCCATATATAAAAAACATTATCCGCAATTAGTAAATTGTGAAGATATCGTTTGTTTATTTAATGATTCAATTGAAATCAGTACAAATCTACAGACTAATTCTGAAGACTATGAAATGGTACAAGAGCTTGTTACAAGTTACCCTACTGATTTTTTTCTTTGGTAATTACGCCCAATCAATACAACACAAAGCCTAGTAATTTAGTATTACTAGGCTTTGTTGTTCCTATGCGTTACTTCACTTTTTTAGATTCAGTCTAGTTAAGAGTTGTTCAATAATAACAACGAGGATAGACTAGTGGTTAAAGTGTATTAATTAAGACACACTAATATAACCACGAATTAGCTGCTAATAACTACTATAACAACTCATTAAGTTCTAATTCTATAGTATAAATAAAAGCCTATTAACAAATAATATTCGATGTCTTTTTTTATCTTTGTTAAAACCCATTCAAAATTGAATCGTATGAAAGACTTTTTCAAATACACATTAGCTACTATTACCGGATTTATTATAGTTAATATCATTGGTATATTTCTTCTTTTTATTGTTATTGGTGCAATAGCTGCAACATCTAGTGAGCCCGAAACAATTGTGACCAAAGAAAGCGTTTTTGTACTAAACTTAAAAGGACAAATTAAAGAACGAGCTAAATCCTCTACGTTATTAGAGATTTTCAACGAAGATGGTGCCACATTATCTTTAGATGATATTGTTACTTCAATCAAAAAAGCAAAATTCCACGATAAAATCAATGCGATACACATTAATATGGGAAGTTTTGGTGCCGGAATGGGGGCTGTTGAAGAAATTAGAGATGCACTACTTGACTTTAAGTCTAGTGGTAAAAAAATAACAACTTATGGCGATCAATATAGCCAAGGAGCATACTATCTAGCTTCTGTTGCCGACCAAATATATATTAATCCTCAGGGTAATATATTTTGGACAGGATTAGCAGCACAACCCATGTTTTATACCAACTTAATGAAAAAAGTAGGTGTAGATATGCAAATCTTCAAAGTTGGAACTTATAAATCGGCTGTTGAGCCTTATACTCAAGAGAAAATGAGTGAAGCCAGCAAAGAACAAGTTTCTGTTTTCTTAACAGATATATGGGATCATATCGTCGACAACGTTTCTATCGATAGAAACATCTCTGTAGACCGTCTGAATCAATTGGCTGATCAAATGATTGCATTTAAAAATGGCACATATTACCTAGAACAAGGACTTGTTGACTCTATTATCTATAAAAACGATTTAGACGATTTAATTAGAGTTAAAGATAAAAATGATAAGAAAGCAACATTATTATCACTTAAAAATATGACCAATCTTCATATGAAAGCGCACAAAGAAGCACAAACTCTTGCTGTGTACTATGCAAGTGGTGCCATTATTGATGGAGGAGGAAACATCAATGATGAGGTCATCAGTGCAAATAAGGTCATTAAAGATTTAAAGAAACTTGAAAAAGATGATAAAATTAAAGGGGTTGTAATTCGTGTCAATTCCCCTGGAGGTAGTGCTTTTGCATCCGAACAAATTTGGAAATCTATAATTGATTTAAAAGCTGTCAAACCAGTAGTTATTTCTATGGGTGACTATGCTGCTTCTGGAGGATATTACATCTCTAGTGCTGCCGATTATATCGTAGCCGAACCAACTACTTTAACAGGTTCAATTGGCATCTTCGCAATGATTCCAAATTTCGAGAAATTGACTGAAAAGGTTGGCTTATCTTTTGATGTCGTAAAAACAAATGAACATGCCGATTTCGGTGCTCTAGGAAGAGCTTTAAACGAAAAAGAACAAGCATTATTACAAAATTATATAAACTCTGGTTACGAGTTATTTATTAAGAGATGTGCCGATGGACGTCAAATGACATCGGAAGAGATTAAAAAAATTGCTGAAGGAAGAGTATGGACTGGAAAAAGAGCACTAGAACTTGGGTTGGTTGATGAACTTGGTGGACTAGAAGTCGCATTAAACAAACTAAAAGAAAAAGCAGGATTGGAGATTATGAGAGTTAAAAAATATCCTGCTCCTAGTGATCTACTCACTGAGTTACTAAATCTTAGTATCAAAGATGCTGTACAAAGTGCAGTACTAGGTAATGACGTTCTACAAATCGTTAACGAAACAAAGAACATAAAGTTATTATCAAAAGAATCAATTCTTCAAGCAAGAATCCCATATACAGTAAATATCCAATAACATTAATAAAGTTGAACTTTAAATGCATACGATACAACATCATCTTAAAATAAAGAAATGGTTATATCCCGTATCCTTCCTCTATGGAGTGGGAGTACGAGTAAGAAATAAATGTTTTGACTGGGGCATTTTGAGACAACAAGAATTTCCAATACCTATTATTTGTGTTGGTAACTTAACCGTGGGCGGAACAGGGAAAACTCCCCACACAGAACTTTTAGTTTCACTATTAAAAGAAAAATATAATGTAGCTGTTCTTAGTAGAGGCTATAAACGTAAAACTAAAGGATTTGTCCTAGCGGACGAGAATAGCAACGCTGATACAATTGGAGACGAACCTTTCCAAATTAAAAGTAAGTTTCCCAATATAACAGTAGCTGTGGATGCCAACCGTAGAAGGGGAATAAAACAATTAATGGCTTTAAATGAGCCTCAAATAGATGTCATTATATTGGATGACGCCTATCAGCACAGATACGTGAAAGCTGGTCTGAACATTCTATTGGTCGACAGTAATCGCCCAATTTGTGATGATAAATTATTACCTGCAGGATTATTGCGGGAACCTATATCGGGAAAATATCGAGCGCATATGGTTATCATTACGAAATGTCCCGAGACTATAAAACCGATTGATTTTAATATAGCAACGAAAAAGCTTGATTTGTACCCTTACCAGAAGTTGTTTTTCTCAAATTTCAACTATAAGGACATTTATCCAGTTTTTGGCAACGAAGAAGAGCGGAAAGAGCAAAAAATATCTTTACCTTCGCTAAGCAGTTATGAGGGTGTTTTATTGCTATCGGGAATAGCTAACCCTACCCCTTTAGTAGATAAATTGCAAGAATTTAACAACTCGATAGAAACTCTTCATTATAAAGACCATCATCATTTTGATAAAGAAGACATTAAACATATTGAAGATAAATTTAATACGCTTAATGGCGATAAAAAAATAATTATAACAACTGAAAAAGATGCAACCCGTCTTTTGAATAACTCCTTTTTAAGCGACAATATAAAATCACATTTATATTGTTTGCCTATTAATGTAGGAATACTTCAGGATAATGTGGATGCATTCACTAAAAATATATTAGACTATGTTAGAGAAAATAAAAGAGACAGCTGAATTTCTTAAATCGAAAATGACAACTCATCCTGAAACAGCAATTATTTTAGGTACAGGATTAGGTAGTTTAGTTAATGAAATTAAGGATAAATATGAAGTTAGTTACACTGAAATCCCAAATTTCCCAGTATCAACTGTAGAAGGACATAGTGGCAAACTAATTTTTGGTAAGTTAGGCGACAAAGATGTAATGGCTATGCA
>JASLDF010000046.1 GCA_030151635.1 Bacteroides sp.
TCTAAGTGTAGTTTTATTCTTGCCATAGTATTAGTTTGTGATTTCGATACCAATATAAGCACTTTTTAAGGAATTAACCTAACTCTAAAAAACTTATATTTAAGTAATATAAAAACGCACAGCTATACATCAGATAATCAATACCAATTAAAAATATTCTAAAAAAAGTACATATTTTATTTTGCAGTATTAAACTTTCCCTATATATTTGCACTCGCATTCAGGAAATGAATACGGCGGGATAGCTCAGTTGGTTAGAGCGCATGATTCATAATCATGAGGTCCCGAGTTCAATTCTCGGTCCCGCTACAGTAAAGCTTCATACTTCAAGTATGGAGCTTTTTTTATTTAGAATGCTTTCTACACCCGAAACATTCACTGAATTCTGTTTGTTTAGATTAGTATAACTAAAACTTATAGCTATGCAGAAAATTAAACTAGGGACAACAGACTTAATGGTATCACCTATCAACTTTGGCGGAAATGTATTTGGCTGGACACTTAATGAACAAGAATCACATAGAATCCTAGATGCATTCTGTGAAAAAGGCTTCAACTTCATTGATACCTCAGACAACTATTCTCATTGGGTTGAAGGCAACGTAGGAGGAGAATCTGAATCTATTATCGGAAATTGGCATACACAACGAAAAAACAGGCACGATATCGTACTTGCAACCAAATGTGGTGGGCGAACAGCTTCAAGAGCTATTAACGTTACTCAAAAACACATCATTGCATCATGCGATGCGTCACTCAAAAGGCTTAAGACAGACTACATAGATCTTTACTACACCCATTACGACAATGAATCAACTCCCGTTGAAGAAACTTTGTATGCCTACCAAAAATTAATTGAGGCGGGTAAAGTAAGATATATCGGAGCCTCAAACATCAGTCCTACCCGATTAATGAACTCAATGGAGACTGCAAAAAGAGAGGGACTACCACATTATCAAGTTCTCCAACCCCTATATAACCTAATTGAACGCAGACTTTACGAAGTTGACTATTTTCCATTAGTAAAAAAATATAATCTTGCAGTACTTCCTTATTTTTCTCTTGCTTCGGGCTTCTTAACCGGAAAATACAAAAGAAAAACCGACTTAGAATCTAGTAAAAGAAGTAAATTTGTAGAGAAATACTTCACCGAGAAGAATTTTCACATTATTCAAGAAGTTGAGGAAATTGCGAATCAACACCACAGTACTCCTGCTACTATTGCTTTAGCATGGTTAATGTCGCAACCCTATGTTGCAGGTCCAATTGTAAGTGCTACAAGTTTAAAGCAACTAGATGCTATAGCCCTAGCTATTAATTTAAAATTGTCAGAAACTGAACTAAGATTACTCAATCAAATCAGCTCATTTTAAACTATTATTCAAATTCATCCCTTTAAACATGAAGGTGAGAAAAAGTATTATTGCACTAGCTCTTGGTACATTAGGGTTAGGTATTTCGGAGTATGTAATGATGGGTATTCTACCCGACATTGCACAAGGAGTTGGAGTGTCTATTCCTAAAGCAGGCTATCTAATTTCAGCCTATGCAATAGGCGTAGTGGTAGGAGCACCTAGCATGGTTATATTAGCAAGGAAACAACCACTAAAAATTATTCTGCTTGCACTGGCTATTATTTTTATGATAGGGAATTTACTTACTGCATTAGCTCCAAACTATAGTTTACTAGCAGTGGCGAGATTCATTGCTGGACTACCACATGGTGCCTATTTTGGAGTTGGGTCAATTGTTGCAACAAAGCTTGTGTCAAAAGGAAAAGAAACTGCTGCGGTAGCTGCAATGGTATCGGGGATGACCGTTGCCAACTTATTTGGCTCCCCTTTTGGAACATTCATCAGTCATGAGTTTTCGTGGCGAATTACCTATGCTATCGTTGGCCTTATAGGTATACCCACATTTATCTTTATAAAAAAGTGGATCCCAACCATCGATCCATTACCCGATACGGGCTTTAAAGGACAATTTTCTTTTTTAAAGCATAAAGCTCCTTGGATTATATTTATGGCAATTATGCTTGGCAACGGAGGCGTTTTCTGCTGGTGGAGTTATATCAATCCCGTGATGACCGAAGTTTCAGGGTTTACCATTCAGTCTATGACAGGTATTATGATGATTGCAGGACTAGGAATGCTTATCGGTAACGTATTAAGTGGACATTTTTCATACAAGTACGCACCTGGCAAAATAGCAGCAACAACGCAAGGTATTATGGCCATACTCTTAGTACTAATCCTTATATTTTCTCCTTTTAAATGGGTTTCACTCTTTCTTATGTTTCTATGTACAATGTGCCTATTTGCACTCTCTGCACCCGAACAAATTTTATTAAACACACATTCAAAAGGAGGAGAAATGTTAGGAGCTACGCTTGCACAAGTTGCTTTCAATTTAGGGAATGCCATAGGCGCAATATTGGGAGGAATCCCAATCGAGATGGGATACAACCATAAATATGTAACCGTACCCGGCATAGCCCTTGCTATAGCCGGCTTTATGTTCTTATTTGTGTTCCAAAAGAAACAGAATCAATACACCTATACTCATAGTAACACATGATTAAACATTCCTTAGACCTAGAACAACTATTCTATAGCTACGACAAATACCCCAATATTAAATTTGCAAAAGAGCTATCAATCACACCCTATATTTTCAATAGTTGTAGTGCGAAATGTTCATTTTGCTCCGAACGCACCCAACGAATGGGAATAACCTTTAACAAAAACTTTTATACCACATCACCACACTATTCTAATCAGCTATATAATGTGTTAAAAGATTTCAAGGAACACCACATTACGTTATCACTTTCAGGAATGGAACCCTCAGAGTCTATAAACTTCTTACAACAGATTCTTAGGAGTATACAAGAATTCAAAAAGAATTACAATTCTATCCACCAAATAGTCATGTACACAAATTTATCAGGAGTAGTTAATAACAAAACAGAAATACAACAATTCATACAAGAAATTGGTCTAAACAAAATTGAAGTTTCAAGACATCATTATGATGAAGAAATTAATCAACAAATTACTCGATTTAAACTTCAGAAACAGATTAAAAAGAACACAGTTTTCGAACAATCACTTCAAAGCATACTGCCCTTCACAAACGTGAAACTAGTGTGTGTTCTCCAGAAAGCAGGTATTAATTCTTTAACTGAAATCATTAAATACTTAGAATGGGGAATAGTAAACAATATTAAAGACTTCACCTTTAGAGCTCTGGCAATACTAACCAATCAACATAAAACGAATAAAACGACTCAATACATTCAAAAGAATTACATTTCTATTCAATCCTTCATCAGTGAAATTGAAAACGACCCTAACTTTAAAATCAACTCGACTACAAAAGGCTACTATTACACTAGTATTCAGTATATTTATAAAGGAGTTTACACCGTTACACTTGAAGCATCAGATTATAATTTGATGCTTCAGAAACACGATAGCAACTCGCTTCAAAAGCTTATTCTATACCCCAATGGAACATTGTGTAAAGATTGGAATACCTTTCAAAAACTTAAATAGTTATGAACAACTCTAGTTATCTTTTATTAGACCAAGAGCACGCCGAATACGCCATACCTACGGATATCGTTCAGTCGGACTTCATGAAAGCGCGTGATATAAGTTGGATAGCACAAGTACGTCCCTTTATTAAGCACTTCTGCAAAAAAGGAGACACAATTATAGATCCATTTGCAGGGCTAGGAACAACGCTAATAGCAGCAGGGCTTAATGAGGTAAATTCAATTGGACTAGAAATAGAGCCCGATCGGTTTGACCTTCTAAATAAACGTCTTAAAGGACTTTCGAAGCTTTTTGACACCCAACCCATTACATTTAATGCTAATGCCATTACTTATACCTATCCTACCCTAGTGGATGCAATTATCACTAATCCACCCTATTTTCATAACAAACCAACGACAGATTCTGATAATAACATCTACAATATAGAGAATTACGAAACGTACTTAAACCTAATAGAACAAGTATTAAGAAAAGCTGAAAAATCACTCAAAAAAGAAGGATACTTAATTCTTTTCAGTGAAAACATTCGCACTCCCAATGGAAACATGATTCCACAAGCATACGATATTTGTAGAATTATCCAGAAATACTTCAACTTAAAAGAAGAACGATTGGTTTTATATCCAAAGGAGGAGAAACAGTCAATAAATCTAACAAAAACCAATAGATCGCATGAGTATGTATTCATTGCAACTAAAAAGATTAAAAAAGTAATGGTTCAACCTTATTTAGACATTTTACACCAACTAAGCGACCAACGTATTTCATACACAACAATTGGAACGTTTGCCGTAAATATGGGACCTCTGAGATACAGCCTTGATAATCCTCCGGCAGACCTCGACATACTCATACCCTTTGAAGAGGTACCAATTACCAAAACCGTTAACCTATTACAAAAAGAGGGATACGACATTAAAGTATGGGAAAAACCATTATCCACTCCCGTTCAATTCTCCAATTTAGTTGGAAAATACTATTTTAGAGCTACGAAGGTTATTAACAACACCAACTATCAAATTGATGTTACCTTCGAGTCGGATATTTTAAATGTATCAGAGTGCATTAATCAAAGCTATGAGATCAAAGGAATAAAAATAGCGGCTACAGATTACATCAAAAAAATGCTTTCTGCACAGAATACAACTAAAAGTTTAACATTGCTAGAAAATATAGAAGAACTAGAAAATCATGGATAACAAAGGATATGTACACATTTACACAGGTGATGGAAAAGGAAAAACAACCGCTGCTTTTGGATTGGCAGTAAGAGCGTTATGTGCAAACAAGAGTGTTTACATTGCTCAGTTCGTGAAAAGCATGAAATACAACGAAACTAAAATAGAGCAGCTCTTTCCAAAAGTAAAAATTGAACAAGTAGGACGTGGATGTTTTATTACAAACGAGCCTCAACAAGAAGATATTGACTATGCAAAAGCTGGCTTAAAAGTATGCAAACAACACTTAAACTCTGGAGAGTACGATGTTGTTATACTAGATGAAATAACCATTGCCATTTACTTCAAACTTCTAGCAGCTCAAGAAGTCATTGAAGCAATTAATCAACGTAACCCCAAGGTAGAGGTTGTTGTAACAGGTAGATATGCACCCCAAGAGTTAATTGATACAGCCAATTTAGTTACTGAAATGAAAGAAATTAAGCACTATTATACTCAAGGTGTACTTTCTAGAAACGGAATTGATAAATAATATATTATGGAAGTTAGACGAGCTACAATCACCGATTTAGATACAGTTATCAACAACCTTCAACATGCAAAAGAAATTATGTATGCGACAGGCAACATCCACCAATGGAGCCCTAACTATCCGCCGAAAGACAAATTAATTTCTGATATCGAAAATGAGCATTGCTATATTGCTGAAGAGAATGGCTATATTGTTGCTTCCTTTACATTCATCATTGGTGTTGATCCAACCTACAATATAATTAAAGGTAAATGGCTCAATCAGGAAGAATATGCTGTAATTCATCGCATTGCTAGCAATGGAAAATCCAAGGGAGTAGGTAGTAAAATCATACAATGGTGCTTAAACCAACATAGTAATATACGTATTGATACACACCAAGACAATACAATAATGCAACACCTCTTGAAGAAACTAAGCTTCACTTATTGTGGAATTATCATTTGCGATGATGGCACAGAACGCTTAGCTTTCCAACACATCTAAAATAATAAAGGGCATCACCTCACAGCGACACCCTTCATAGAATCAAAGTAATATTATTTTATCAGTTGATAAAACTTCCCATAATTTTGGGAACGAAATATACCATAAGACCTGCTACAACAATGTAAATAAGAGCAAATGGTATTGCTTTTTTCATGATTGCTCCTTCTTGACCTTGTTGTCCACAAGATGAAGTTGCAACCGCTATACTCTGTGGAGATATAATTTTACCACCCGTTGCACCAGCAGTATTGGCAGCAGCTAACCAACATGGATCAGCACCAATTTCACCAGCAACGGTAGATTGTAATTTACCAAATAAAATGTTTGAAGAGGTATCACTACCCGTTAAGAATGTACCCACACAACCTACTGTTGGAGCGAACAATGGATAGAATGCGCCAGTCAATGCTGCTAAAGCAACACCAATAACGTAAATCATACCAGCAAAGTCCATTATAGAAGACAATGCGATTAAAGAACAAACAGTGATAATTGTTTTGTATTGTTGTTTCAACACGTTACCTAGCAGTTTTAATAAAGCTCCTAACTTAGCACCTTGGATAATACCGCCTATTATTGAACCTAGGAATAACAAGACACCTGTATCTACTAACCAATAGATTGATAATGGATGTGGCTCAACAGTATCTTTAACCATATTCATAATATCAAAATTGATTGTTGTACTCAGCATTTCTTTAAGTGGTTCTCTAAAAGGAAGAATAGGGCTAGTCAATACTACTAAAAGCAGAATCAAACCATACACACTCCATGCTTTTAAAACATCTCCAGTAGAATGATTTTCTTTAGCTTTAGCTTGTTCTTCTTTATTTTTAGAAGGAACTAATTTTGCATAGATAATAATTGCAATAATTGCAGCGATACTACCCAAAATTGCAGGAGTTTCTGCTCCCATATATTTAGCCGCAATGTACTGAACCGATAAAGACACACCACCTACTACAACACTCAACAATAAGTGTTTAGGTATCGACTTCACTTTTGGTTCTGTCATGTATAGAATAATGAATGGGATAATAAACATCAGTGGAGATAGTTGCCAAACAATGTATGTACTTAGTGTTTGAATGTCTGCCACACCTGCTTGTTGAGCTAATACGATAACCGGAGTACCTACAGCACCAAAGCCAGTGGCCACACTATTCGCAATTAAACTCACAACGGCAGAGAATACAGGTTGAAAACCTAAACTAATCAAAATAGCCGCAGGAATTGCAACAGCCGTACCAAAACCAGCCATACCCTCAAGTAAGCCTCCAAAACCCCATGTCAATAGAATTACTTGGATACATTTATCAGAAGAAATAGAAGTAAATTGACTCTTTATTAGCTCCATTTTTTTAGTATGCACTAAAACTTGGTAACTAAAAATAGCCATTACAATAATAATTAAGATTGGGAAAATAGCTTTTAGAACTCCATAACCAATTGATAACATCGTATCTGTTATAGGAAATTTAAAACCAAACAAGGCAATTACTACTGTAGCAATCAAAGTAATTACTGCACTCTTGTCTCCTGAGACTTTCATAACCCCGAGAAGGATAATCAATAGGGCCACCGGAATTACCGCCAATGTAATAGGAAGCCAACCGGCCGAATCAGTAGCGGCGCCAGCTGCTAATAACATAATAGAATTCATCGTTTTTCAATTTTTAGATTTAAAGTATATTTGTATTTAAGATTTGGCTGTGTGTGTTTTCATGTCAAATCGTCCTTTCAAAAAGATGAGGGTGTTTTTCATTTTCTCATTCTTTCTTTAATTATAGTACCGATTTGCAATGTCCAATATACAAATATTACCGCATTTATCGTATTTTTTTATTTATTTTCTTGAAAACAAGAACAATTAATTATATTCGCTTGTTATTTCCTTAGGAAACTATTTACACAAAGAAAGAATGAAAGTAATTATTATTGGAGGTGTAGCAGGTGGAGCAACAACTGCTGCTAGAATCAGACGCCAAAGTGAAGACGTTGAGATTGTATTAATCGAAAAGGGACCATATATCTCTTATGCAAACTGTGGATTACCTTACTATATAGGTGATGTGATTACGGATCGTGACCGTTTGTTCGTACAAACGCCCGAAGTGTTTGGCAATCGTTTCAATATTGATGTTCGTGTCAATAACGAAGTGATGTCAATCAACAAAGAGAACAAAACCGTATCCGTTCAAAAACAAGATGGCACTACGTATGAAGAGTCATACGACAAGCTATTAATCTCTACAGGAGCTACGCCAGTTCGCCCACCACTAGAAGGAATAGATAACAAAGGCATCTTTACACTCCGTAATGTTACAGACACAGACCAAATTAAGGCATACATGGATAACAACAATGTTAAAAAAGCTGTTGTTGTAGGTGCTGGATTTATTGGTCTTGAAATGGCAGAAAATATTCATGCCAAAAATATTGAAGTTTCAATCATAGAAATGGGGAATCAGGTGATGAACCCAATCGACTTCTCAATGGCATCGCTTGTACACCAACATTTAATGGATAAAGAAGTAAACCTATATTTAGGTGAAGCTGTACAATCTTTTACTGCCCATGAAGATGATTCTTTAACCATCAACTTAGCTAGTGGTAAAAAACTAGAAGCCGATTTGGTCATTCTTTCTATTGGGGTAAGACCTCATACTAAATTGGCTAAAGATGCAAATCTAACCATTGGTAAAGCTGGTGGTATTTATGTAGATGAACACTTAAGAACATCTGACGAGAATATTTACGCTATTGGTGATGCCATTGAGTTTCCACACCCAATCACAAAAAAACCTTGGTTAAACTATCTTGCTGGACCAGCAAACAGACAAGGTCGTATTGTTGCAGATAATATCCTTGGTAAAAGCATTAGCTACGAAGGTTCGATAGGAACATCGATTGCGAAGGTTTTCGACATGACAGTTGCATCAACAGGGCTTCCTGCAAAACGACTACAAGCAGAAGAAATTGAATACCGTTCTGTAATTACTCACGGTTCATCTCATGCAGGATACTATCCAGATGCTCTTCCATTAAGCATAAAACTAACATTTTGCCCGAAAACAGGTAAAATATACGGTGCTCAAATGGTAGGATACGATGGAATTGATAAACGAATAGATGAGATTGCTTTGATTATTAAACATCAAGGAACAATATACGACTTGATGTCAATTGAACACGCATATGCACCTCCATTCTCATCAGCAAAAGACCCTATAGCAATTGCGGGGTATACTGCACAAAACATCATCGATGATGGAGTAAAAGTATTAAGTTGGAGAGAATTAAAAGATATCAACCTAGACGAATTTGCTTTAGTAGATATTCGTACAGCCGATGAGTTTAAAACTGGCAGTTTACCAAACTCCATCAACATTCCGTTGGATGGAATGCGAAATCATTTAAACGAAATACCTAAAGATAAAAAAGTTCTATTATACTGTTCTGTTGGATTAAGAGGATATTTGGCTTATCGTTTATTAACAGGACATGGCTTTGACAATGTTTATAATTTAAATGGCGGATTGAAAATATTTGAAGCTGCTACACAACCAATTATAAACAAAGATCAAACTAATCATTCACAAGATTCTAATCAGAAACAAGAAAATAAAGCACCTATGAAAACCATCAAAGTTGACGCTTGCGGATTACAATGCCCTGGTCCAATTATGCGTTTAAAAAACACCATAGACGAAATGGCTATTGGCGAACAGGTTGAAATTACATCTACAGATGCAGCTTTCCCTAGAGATGCCGAAGCTTGGTGTGGTTCAACTGGACACGAGTTTATCAATAAAGATGCTTCAAAAGGTAAATATGTAGTTACCATTGCTAAAAAAGATGCAAGTCAACTGCCAGCAACAGGTGGACCTGCATTACGAGGTAAAACTTTCATCATGTTTAGCGACGACCTAGATAAAGCACTTGCTACATTTATCTTGGCAAATGGTGCGGCAGCAACGGGACAGAAAGTAACTATTTTCTTCACTTTCTGGGGATTAAATGTAATCAAGAAAGAGAACAAACCAAAAGTTAAGAAAGACTTCCTTGGCAAGATGTTTAGCTTTATGTTGCCTAAGCACTCTAAAAAACTTAAACTATCACAAATGAATATGGGTGGCATGGGTAGCAAGATGATGCGCTACATTATGAAGAGCAAAGGAATTGATTCTCTAGAATCACTACGTAGACAGGCTCTATTCAATGGCGTAGAGTTTATTGCTTGCCAAATGTCTATGGACGTTATGGGTGTAGCACAAGAAGAACTACTACCAGAAGTTACTCTGGGTGGTGTTGCAACCTATATGGAAAGAGCAGACCAAGCAAATGGTAATCTTTTCATCTAAACTAACACTCCCACATTAAAATAAAGAAAGCGAAATTCCATAATGGAGTTTCGCTTTTTTATTTCTTAATCAAGAGAATCGTAAATGGCTTGTTGCATTCGATTTCGAATATCGTATTCCGCCAATTTATTAGGATACTGTTTTGGATAAGTACGATTACAAGTCAATACAAAAACCAAATTATTCTTTGGGTCTGCCCAAGCACAACTACCCGTAAAACCCGTGTGTCCAAAAGTTTCAATAGGCACTGTTTTCAAACAAGCAGAAGATTGATTGGCATCGGCATTCGGTTTATCAAATCCTAGACCTCTACGACTAATTTTAGATTTCTT
>JASLDF010000061.1 GCA_030151635.1 Bacteroides sp.
GTATGCAGTAATTCTAATGAAACAGCAGCATGGTATGTTTGATCTTGGATCTGACCATAAAGCTTCGCAATAAGCAAAACTAACATCGGACGCATCATCTTCCCAGTTCTCTTTTTAATATGTTCAAGCGCAAGATTAAGCAGCGGATTTGAACTATTCATAGAGCCGTTAAGAATGTCTTTAAAGGTGTCTAACTCAGACACTATGGGCAATCTTATTTCGTTTATTAGATTCATTGAATTATATAGATTTACATACAAATGTAGCAATAAAACAGTTAATACCGTATTTATTAGTAATTTTACATATATAAATGATCCAAAAATTGAAACAAATGAAGAAATTATTCCTATTAGATGCCTATGCGCTAATTTATAGAGCCTACTACGCTTTAATTCGAAATCCTAGAGTAAACTCTAAGGGATTAAACACTTCGGCAATGATGGGATTCGTGAATACACTTGAAGAAGTGTTGAACAAATATGAACCTACGCATATTGGAATTGCATTTGACCCTGCAGGACCAACATTTAGACATAAGAGCTTTGAAGACTACAAAGCACAACGTGAAGCAACTCCCGAAGATATAAAATTGGCAGTACCAATTATTAAACAAATAATAGAAGCCTACCAAATTCCAATTATTGAAGTGGAAGGATTCGAAGCAGATGACGTAATTGGCACACTAGCGAAACAAGCGAATGAGGCTAAAGTCGAAACATTCATGATGACCCCCGATAAAGACTATGCTCAATTGGTTGATGAATTTGTATTTATGTTCCGTCCAAAATATGGAGACAAAGAATATGAAGTACTCGGTCCCAAAGAGGTCATGGAGAAATATGAATTAGAAAACCAAGGTCAAATGATAGACTTACTTGGATTGATGGGAGACACTGCCGATAATATTCCAGGTTGCCCGGGAGTAGGAATCAAAACTGCTCAAAAGTTAATTGCTGAATTTGGTTCAATAGAAAATTTATTAGAGAACTCTGATAAACTGAAAGGTGCTCTCAAGAAAAAAGTTGAAGAAAATGTTCAGCAAATTAAAGACTCTAAATTCTTGGCTACAATCCGAACAGATGTACCAGTAGAACTTGACCTAAAATTATTGGAACGAAAAGAGATAGATGCCGAAAAATTAAGACCAATCTTTGAAGAACTAGAGTTTAAAACTCTTTTAAAAAGAATTTTAAAAGAAGAAGAACCTGTTAAGACACCTACTCAAAATTCAGGACCTATACAAGGCGATTTATTTGCAATGAACCCTACTAGTAATCAGGACAATGCAAAAGAATTGAAGGAAATCGAACCTGATAATAGCAAAAAAGAATACCAACTAATTGATAATGAAAAAGATATCATAAAATTAGTTGAAAAATTAGCTAAGCAAAAAGAAATCGCACTAGACACAGAAACGTCGTCTTTAGATGCTATGGAAGCGGAAATCATTGGAATCAGCTTTTCGTATAAAAAACACGAAGCTTTTTATATTCCCTTCCCTACCGATCAAGTAGAAACAAAAAAAAGACTGGAATTACTTCAACCAATTTTTACAAACGAAGCGAGTTTAAAAATTGGACAAAATATAAAATACGATCTTCTGATTTTAAAGAATTACGGAATTGATGTAAAAGGTAAACTTTTCGATACCATGATAGCACACTATGTGACTCAGCCAGAACTAAGACATAATATGGATTATCTTGCAGAGATATTTTTGAATTACCAGACGATGCCAATCGAAGAACTGATTGGAGCAAAAGGTAAAAATCAAAAATCAATGAGAGACTTAGATCCAACTGAAGTTTATTGGTATGCTTGCGAAGATGCAGACATCACTCTACAATTAAAAGAAAAACTAATTGAAGAGATGAAAAACAACGATACCGAAAAGTTATTTTACAATATAGAAATGCCACTTGTTCCAGTATTAACAGATATGGAATTTACAGGAGTATCAGTAGATAAGGTAGCTTTGAAAAAACTATCTAAAGAATTTACTGAAAAGATGAATGGCTATGAAGCTAAAATTCACGAATTGGCAGGAGAAGACTTTAATGTAAGCTCTCCTAAACAAGTAGGTGAAATTCTTTTCGATAAATTGAAGATTGACGAAAAAGCAAAGAAAACAAAAACAGGACAATACGTAACATCAGAAGAAGTATTACTAAGCTATAAAGACAAACACCCTATCCTAAACGAAATTCTAGAATATAGGGGATTGAAAAAATTACTTAGCACTTACGTAGACTCTTTACCAAAACTAATTAATAAAAAAACTGGTAAGATTCATACATCATACAATCAAACAGTTACATCAACAGGAAGATTGAGTTCTAGTAATCCAAATCTTCAAAACATACCTATTCGAGATGACAACGGAAAGGAGATTAGAAGAGCCTTTGTACCTGACGCAGGTTCAGAATTTTTCTCTGCAGATTATTCGCAGATAGAACTCCGAATAATGGCACATTTGAGTAAAGATGCCAATATGATAGAGGCATTTAATCAAGATCATGATATTCACGCGGCTACAGCAGCTAAAATCTATAAAGAAAATTTAGAAGAAGTGACTAGTGATCAAAGAAGAAAAGCTAAAACAGCCAATTTTGGGATAATCTATGGCATATCGGTATTCGGACTAGCTGAACGTATGCAAGTGGATAGAAAGGAAGCTAAAGAGCTAATAGAAGGTTATTTTACAACCTACCCAGAAGTTAAAAACTATATGGACGAAGCCATTGACAACGCTAAAGCAAAAGGCTATGTAGAAACAATCTTCAATAGAAAAAGATACTTGGCAGATATCAATTCAAAAAACTCTATAGTTAGAGGTTATGCTGAAAGAAATGCAGTTAACGCTCCTATTCAAGGAAGTGCTGCTGATATCATCAAAGTGGCCATGATTAATATCTTTAATAGATTCAACAAAGAAAATGTGAAATCTAAAATGATTCTACAAGTGCACGATGAGTTGAACTTTACAGTTTTGCCAACTGAAAAAGAAATTGTTGAGAAAATTGTAATTGAGGAAATGCAAAATGCATACAAAATGTCAGTAAAATTGAAAGCTGACTATGGTTGGGGTAAAAATTGGTTAGAAGCACACTAGAAATCTGTGAATTTGCTTAACATAGATTAACCATAAAGCAAAAAGTCACGAGACAACAGAGATAAAATAACACATAGTAAGCTTGGAGTTAGTATTTAACATACTAACTCCATTTTTTTTGCCGATAGATTAACTTATAGTTTAAGATTGCAAAATAATAGTTGTTTAGGCAAACAATATTAAGCAGACAATATGAGCATATAAATAGTATATATATTATATTTGCACCGTTGATATAAATCAACATAGAAAAAGATTAAAAATTACTTCAAAAAATAGGTTATGAAAAACAGCAATCTAATTAAACTATTCGCGCTTACTATTGTATTCATATTTAGCGTTTTAAATGTATCAGCAAAACAAAGCAAAAATATTGTTTATGATGCAGAACAAAAGAATGGTGTATTGGTAGGACAAACGTTGTACAAATGCGAAAATAACAACTTAGAAAAGTTTGCAAGATACAACTATGTATATGATAATGATAACAGAATTCTGGAAAACAACATCTCTAGATGGAATAAAGAAACAAACAACTGGGAAAAAAGCATTTCTGTACAATATAGATATGAAAACAATACCATTTCGACAAAATATTACGCTTGGAACAAAGACAATAACAGATATCAAATTATCCCAAGCATGAGCAATCAAATTAAACGAAACTTATAATACTCAGTTTTATAAAACTATAAGCCCCAATCATTTTATTGATTGGGGCTTATTTTATGGAAAAAATAAAGGCTTCTTAAATAAGAAGCCTTTAAAAATCTATAAAGTAATAGACTATTTAATATATTCCGACCAGTCGATAAGACGCATATCACCTTTACGCATAAATGTATCGTGTAAAGCTAAAGCTGCAGATAGACGATGTGGAGTTTGAGATTTACCATCTGTTAGTTTCAAGTAATCTCTCAAAATAGGTCTGTAGTCTGGGTGAGCACATTTTTCAATGATTTCAACAGCACGTTGTCTAGGACCTTTACCTCTTAAGTCAGCAACACCATATTCAGAAACGATAATGTTAACTGAGTGTTCTGAGTGATCCATGTGAGCTACCATTGGAACGATTGCAGAAATACAACCATCTTTAGCAGTAGAAGGAGTAGTAAAGATTGAGATATAAGCACCTCTAGTGAAGTCACCAGAACCACCAATACCGTTCATCATCTTAGTACCCATAATGTGAGTAGAGTTTACATTACCATAAATATCTGCTTCAATTGCAGTATTAATAGAAATAATACCTAATCTACGTACAATCTCAGGATTATTTGAAATTTCAGAAGGACGTAATACCAATTTATCTCTAAAGAACTCAATGTCTTCGTAGATACCATCAAGACATTCGTTAGTAACAGTCAAAGAACAAGTACTACCAAATTTAATGCGTTCTTTACGGATTAAATCAACAACAGCATCTTGCAATACTTCTGTGTACATTTCGAAAGCTGGAATAGAAGGTGAGCTACCTAAAGCACCTAATACAGCATTAGCAATGTTACCTACACCAGACTGAATTGGCAAGAAAGTAGATGGAATGATACCTCTTTTAATGTCATTAACAAGGAAGTCTGCAACATTTTGCCCAATTTGATCAGTCAATGGATCAGCAGCTGCAAAAGAACGTGCTTCATCAGGCCAGTTTGTTTCAACAACACCAACAATTTTCTTAGGGTCAACTTGAATATAAGGTTTACCAATGCGATCGCTAGGTTTGAAAATAGGAATTTCTCTTCTATGAGGAGGATCCATAAGTTCGTAAACGTCATGCATACCCATCATGTTCTTGCTTTGAGCACTATTCAACTCAATAACAATCTTATCTGCAAGTCTACAAACTGTAGGCGAAATACCACCAGCAGCAGTTAAGTAAATCTTACCATCTTCAGTAACTTCACAAGCTTCAATGATAGCCATATTCACTTTACCCATAAATCCGTAACGAACTTCTTGAGCCATTTGAGAAAGATGAATATCATTGTATGCGATTTCACCATTGTTTACTGCTTTTCTAAAGTCCTTATTTGTAGTATAAGGAGCACGGTATCTAATCGCTTTTTCGCGAGATAAAACACCATCACAAGAATCACCAGTTGATGCACCTGTAAAAATACCTATTTGAAATGGTTTACCTTCTGCATGAATTGCTTTAGCTCGCTCTGCAAGAGCAAAAGTAACAGCCTTAGCTGTACCAGCAGGTGTAAAACCACTTAATCCAATATTATCACCATGATTAATCAGTGAAGCTGCCTCTTCAGCAGTAATAATTTTTAAAGCCATAAATTATGTTTTTCTTAATCAATTATATTTACGTTGCAATATTTCAGACCAAACAAAAGCTCTTTTAAGATCTGACTTAGAAGTAATGCCATAACGTGTTTTAGCCACATTGGCGTCTGCTTTAGTTTTTTCCGATAAATTTATTGCATCAATTTTTTCTGAGATTTTACTTTTTCTAGAGCGATGTGTTGAAGGCTCAACTTTAACGTCTACAATAGGGGGAGGTGTAGCGTTATTGCTCTTTGTTGAAGAAAGTGAAGCAAAGATATCTTCTAAACTCCTTCTTGGTCTTTCTTCTTGAAATGTTTGTTCCTCTTCATCATCGTCTTCATACTCATCTTGGGTATAATCATGTGAAGATTGAGGAAAGTTATTTTCACTTGAAGTGTCCACGCTTTTCTTTTTTAACAAGGTCTTCAAGAGCGGTGCTAAAAAAACCATTATCCAAAAGATAATGATAATAAAATCAAGGTCAATAAAAGCTAATGTAGTCATGACAAGTGTATTTATATTATACTACCAAAGATAAATAAAATACCGATACAAAAAGTAATAAAACCAAAATAAAAAGGGCAGCTTCACAGCTACCCTTATTTTTAACCTAAACCTTAACTATGAAAAAATCTAATGTTTCTTTCACATCAGCAAAGATGCAGATTTGTTTGTTATGAACAAAGCTATGGAATGGATTAATTCCCCATTTAACAAAAATTACAATAATTATTCATATTCGAAAAAAAAGAAAAGCTTTACGAAGCCCAAAAGCAAGATTATAGGCTATTTAGTGTATATTTGCATGAAATATTAATGTAACATTATGAGTACTAAAGACACAGGAGCAGACTTAAAATCTGCAACTGAACAGACAAAAAAGCTATTCATGGAGACCTATGGTTGTCAAATGAATGTTGCCGACAGTGAAGTAGTAGCATCTGTTATGGGAATTGCTGGATATGAAATTTGTGATTCTCTAGAAAAAGCCGATGCAGTATTTGTAAACACTTGCTCAATTCGCGAAAACGCTGAAGAGAAAATCTACAAAAGATTAGAGCACTTTCAATCCATGAAAAAGAAAGGTCGCAAAATAATAGTAGGTGTAATTGGGTGTATGGCAGAAAGAGTGAGAGAAGATCTCCTAAAGAATCGAAGCGTAGATTTAGTAGTAGGACCAGATGCCTACCTTGATTTACCCGATTTAGTATCAACAGTAGAGGCTGGTGAAAAAGCCATTAACGTTGAACTTTCAAAAACAGAAACCTACAAAGATGTCATCCCAAAAAGACTTTGTGGCACAGCCATATCCGGATTCGTATCCATTATGAGAGGCTGTAATAACTTCTGTACATATTGTATTGTCCCTTACACAAGAGGTAGAGAAAGAAGTCGAGAAGTAGAAAGCATATTGAATGAAGTAGATGATCTGGCACGAAAAGGCTTTAAAGAAATTACACTACTGGGACAGAATGTGAACTCGTATCACTACATAAACGAAAATAAAAATGTAGATGTTAAGTTTCACCAACTGTTAGAAATTGTGGCAAACCTCGTACCTAATATTAGAATACGTTTCTCAACGTCTCACCCCAAAGACATGAGTGATGAGACATTACACGTAATTGCGAATACTAAAAATATTTGCAAACACATTCATCTACCTGTACAAAGTGGAAGTAGTAGAATATTAAAACTAATGAACCGCAAGTATACCAGAGAATGGTATTTAGACAGAATTGATGCTATTCGCCGCATTATTCCGAATTGCGCAATTAGTACAGATATCTTCTGTGGCTTCCATTCAGAAACTGAAGAAGACCATCAAGAAACATTAAGCCTCATGAAGATGTGTCAATTTGATTTAGCCTTTATGTTCAAATACTCAGAAAGACCTGGTACATATGCTGCTAAAAACCTACCAGACGACGTGCCTGAAGAGGTTAAAAATAGAAGGTTAGACGAAATTATAGAGTTACAACGTGATTTCTGTAGAATCACAAACGAATCAAGCATCGGAAAAACTTACGAGGTCCTAGTGGAAGGATACTCAAAAAGATCTCGTGAACAGTTAAGTGGCAGAACCGAACAAAACAAGATTATTATTTTTGATAAAGGAAATAATAAAATTGGAGATTTAGTTCATGTAACTGTAGATGAAGCAAACTCGGCTACACTAAAAGGAACAGAAGTAAAATAATTCACTTCGATTCTTAGGTAAACAAATAAAAATAAGGAGGCTAACGATTAAAATATCGTTAGCCTCCTTATTTTAAATAGATATCCTGTTAATATAATTTATACAAAAATGAAGGCAAAAGTCCTTTAAATTTCGTTTATTTGCAGTTTGTCTTAATTTCATTAATTAGATTAATCATTATCATACAATAAAAGTGCCAAGTTTTATAGAACATGAAGAGAAAAAGCCTAAATAGATGTCCTATATGCAACAATGATGTTTTTAACGATGTTGCAACTTGCACAGATTATTTTACCACATCGGAGCAATTCATAATAGAAAGCTGCACAAAATGTGGGTTTAAAATAACCAAAGACTACCCATCGGCCAATGAAATAGGACGCTATTACCAATCCAAAACATACATATCACATTCTGAAGACACAACAGGCATAATAAACAAAACTTATCATGCTGTAAAGAAGTACATGCTTCTAAAAAAAGCCAACTTAGTTATCAAGAACACCGATACAGAAAATCGTAAAGTACTTGATTACGGTGCAGGAACTGGCATGTTTGTAGAAGCTATGAAGCAAAAAGGATGGGATGCTATTGGAATAGAAAAAGATGATAAAGCTAGACAAACAGCCATTCACAATCACAATATTGAATTGAAAAATATTGAAGATTGGAAAGCAATGAAGCAAGAACATTTTGATGCAATAACGCTATGGCATGTCATGGAACATGTTGAAAATTTAGAAGAGCTATGGAGCATCATAAACGCGAATCTTAAAACTAGAGGAACATTGGTAGTAGCACTGCCAAATTGCGATAGCTACGATGCAAAACACTACAAAAACGAATGGGCAGCGTATGACGTTCCAAGACATTTATGGCATTTCAACTCTACAAGTTTTCAAAACTTAGCAAAGAAGCATGGTTTTGAAATAATTAAGACCAAGAAAATGCCTTTTGATGGCTTTTATATATCCATGTTAAGCGAACAAAACTGCAAGAAAAAGTTAGCTGTTATACGTGGTTTTATTCATGGATTGTGTGGATATATAACTTCTATTTTTAATAAAAACAGGAGTAGTTCATTAATTTATATTCTTAAGAAAAGTGGCAAATAAAGAAAGCAAAAAATATAAGCTTAAAAACTGGGGAAGTATCTCGAAAAGTCTTTTTACATTCCTAGTAATATCTCTGTTATTATTCTCAATAACACTAGGGCTTCTATTATCTGCTAAAAAAATAGCCAATTATTATTTCAACCACACTTCTATAACATTATACATAGACAAAGAGACTTCTAGCTTAGAAAAGAATCTATTAATTAATAGATTAAAAGATAGTAAAGATATCAAATTTGCTGAAATTGATGGAGACAAAAGCCTCATTGACATATATTTGAATGTAGGGCAAAATGAAGATAAATCTAAAGCTATTTCCATTATTGAAAGACTTGAAAAAGAACCTCGGGTAATAGCCATTCATGTTCCTAAAGTCTATGAAAAGATAACAACCCAAGACACCTATTTTCTATACAAAATAGCAGGAGTAATATTTACAATAAGTACCATCATCATACTAACCTTACTCTTCTTTATCATTAGAAATAAACTAATAGAGCAAAAGGAAACACTTAGAAACATGCAACTTATTGGTGCTACAAACAGTTACATCCAAGAACCTATTTTATTCCGTAATTTTTGGTGTGCACTATTAGCCGGAGCAGCTACAGCAGGAATTATGTGCCTATCCTATTTTTATACGATAGAGAACAATCTAAATCTGGCTAAACATATTTCTCTGAATAGATTGTATATGATTACATCAATAACTATCTTCTTCGGGATAATAAGTGTAGCTATAATAACTAAACTTGTATTGTGGTGTATACTACGAAATAAACAAAATAATTGATTTTATATCTTATGGAAAAGAGCAAGAATATCTCAAATCAGTTTGCATTCAATAAAACAAATTATATCCTATTAATAGCAGGACTTATATTTGTTGTTTTAGGCTTTATCTTAATGATGGGGCCAGGCACAACAGAAACACACTTTGAAGAAGACATCTTCAGCGTACTTAGAATTAAAGTAGCACCTACTGTGACCTTTCTAGGATATGTATTTTTAATTGTAGCAATTCTATATAATAGAAAACAGAAAAACGATGAATGATTTAAGCACATTTGAAACAATTATTTTAGCCATAGTAGAAGGCTTAACAGAGTTTTTACCAGTATCTTCAACTGGACATATGATTATAACCCAAGGAATATTGGGGATTAAAAGTACAGAGTTTGTAAAGGCATTTACTGTAATAATACAGTTCGGAGCAATCCTATCTGTTGTATGTCTTTATTGGAAACAATTTTTTCAAAAAAAGAAATGTGAACCTTTAAATAAGGATGAAATTGCCAAAGCTAGCTTTGGTCAAAAAAATAAGATATATCTGAAACGATTCCTAACCAAATACGACTTCTATTGGAAGTTATTAGTTGGATTTATTCCTGCAGCATTCTTTGGACTTCTATTAAACAAACATATTGACGAACTCCTTGAGAGTGTTACCGTTGTAGCTGTTATGCTTGTTCTAGGAGGTATATTCATGATCTTTTCGGATAGAATATTCAGAAACCAAACACAGGATAGTGAATTGACAGACAAGAAAGCTTTTAACATTGGTCTATTCCAATGTATCGCCATGATTCCAGGGGTTTCAAGATCAATGGCTACAATTATGGGAGGTATGTCTCAGAAACTTTCAAGAAAGCACGCTGCAGAGTTTTCATTCTTCCTAGCTGTTCCAACTATGTTTGCAGCAACTTGCTATAAACTATTAAAGCTGTACTTAAATGGAGGGATGGAAATCATATCTAACAACATGGGCGCCCTAATTATTGGCAACGTAGTGGCTTTTCTTGTATCAATGTTGGCCATTAAGTTTTTCATTAATTACATTACGAAATATGGTTTTAAAGCTTTTGGATACTACCGAGTTATCGCAGGTATCTTAATTTTAGTGTTATCATTTTTCGGATATAATCTAGAAATTGCATAAATGAATTTTAAAAAAGGAGAAATTCTATATTTCAATAAACCACTTGAGTGGACGTCATTCTATTTAGTATCAAGAGTTAGAGGTGCTATTAGAAATAAAATTAACGAGAAAAAAATTAAAGTTGGACATGCTGGTACATTAGACCCCCTAGCAACAGGTGTAATGATTATATGTACTGGGAAATCAACTAAACTAATTGAGAGTTTTCAATATCAAACTAAAGAGTATATTGCTACAATCAAGCTAGGTGCAACAACACCTTCTTATGACTTGGAGCAAGAAGTTGACAAAACATACCCATTCGAACACATTACACAAGAGATGGTAGAAGAAACGCTGAAGAAATTCATTGGCGAAATTCAACAAATACCACCAGCATATTCTGCATGTAAAGTAGATGGTAAACGAGCCTATCAAATGGCTCGTGATGGAGAAGAAGTAAACTTAAAGCCTAAGTTGCTCGTTATAGATGAAATAGAACTTCTTGAATGCAACCTACCAGTCATTAAGGTGAGAGTTGTGTGCAGCAAAGGCACTTATATAAGAGCCCTAGCAAGAGATATTGGTGAAGCACTTAATAGTGGAGGCCACTTAATTGCGTTAGAACGTACTAGAATTGGAGAAATTACACTCGATAAATGTTTAGATCCAAAAGAGTTCAATGAATGGATTGACAAACAAGAAATCGAGATAGATTTAGATTAAAAAATTAATAATATATAGGCATGAAATTATCACAGTTTAAATTTAACCTACCAAAAGAGAAAATTGCTCTACACCCTGCTAAATTTAGAGATGAATCTAAATTAATGGTTATACACAAAAAAACAGGCGAAATAGAACATCGAGTATTTAAAGATATTCTTGATTATTTCGACAATAAGGATGTCTTTATATTTAACAATACAAAGGTGTTCCCTGCACGTCTATATGGCAATAAAGAAAAAACAGGTGCACGTATCGAAGTATTCTTATTAAGAGAGCTTAATGAAGAACAAAGATATTGGGATGTACTAGTAGACCCAGCTAGAAAGATTCGTATAGGCAATAAACTATATTTTGGCGAAGACGAATCCATGATTGCTGAAGTTATTGATAACACCACATCAAGAGGTAGAACTCTACGTTTCCTTTACGATGGCGATCACGAGGAGTTTAAAAAGAATCTATTTGCTCTAGGTGAAACACCAATCCCTGACATGATTATTGACAGAGAGGTCGAACCAGAAGATGCAGAAAGATTCCAATCAATATTCGCTACTGAAGAGGGTGCTGTAACGGCTCCTGCTTCAAGCTTACACTTTAGCCGTGAATTGTTAAAGAGAATGGATATTAAAGGTGTTGAGAAAGCTTTTGTGACTTTACATGCAGGTCTAGGTAACTTTAGAGAAATTGACGTAGAGGACTTAACTAAACACAAAGTTGATTCAGAACAATTCAACGTTAATGTTGAAGCTACTGAAGTCGTAAATGCAGCTAAAGATGGTAAACAAAGAATCTGTGCTATTGGAACAACTGTAATGAGAGCTATAGAAAGCACTGTTACTACTGCTGGTCGTTTAAAAGACTTTGGCGGATGGACAAATAAATTTATATTCCCTCCATACGATTTCCAAGTAGCAGATAGCATGGTTTCAAACTTCCACATGCCCTACTCTACTCAACTAATGTTAGTATCGGCATTTGGTGGATATGACTTAATTATGGATGCATACGAAGTGGCTCTTAAAGAAGACTACAAATTCGGACCCTACGGTGATGCAATGCTAATTATTGACTAACATAACAATGGCGAAAGCATACTTAGGTTTAGGAACAAACTTAGGAGATAAAAAGAATAACTTGGAAACAAGTATATCTAAAATAGAAAATCGGATTGGGCAGGTAACTGGTCTTTCCGATTTCTATGTATCTGCCCCTTGGGGATTCGAATCCAGTAATGAGTTTGTAAATGCAGCGTTGTGTGTTGAAACAAAATTGACACCTAAAGAGCTCTTAAAAGCCACACAAGAGATAGAGCTGGAAATTGGACGAACACAAAAAAGCATTAATCATAGCTACCAAGATAGACTAATCGACATAGATATCCTACTTTACGATAACCTCGTTTATAAGGATGATAAGCTTGAAATTCCACATAAATACATTTGTGAAAGAGACTTCGTTTTAATTCCTCTACTCCAAATTAACAAAGAGCTAACCAACCCAAAATCAGGAGAAAAACTAATTGGTTATATTAAAGACAAACAAGCTTTAGATAAGTTAAAATAAAGCCAGTTGTTTCCATATATAAAAAGATAAACTACATTTGTAGTTAAATAAACTAGTGGAAAAATTTGAGTAGCTTGCAACCACAGAAAAAAATGCTAAAACAACATTCCTTTCCGTATATATATTGCAGCTCCCCCAACTTTACCCACTTCAATTTAATGATTAAAATTTAGATTAAATGGGATATTTATTCACATCCGAATCAGTGTCTGAAGGACACCCCGACAAAGTAGCCGATCAAATATCGGATACTATACTAGACGAACTATTGGCGTATGATCCAAGTTCTAAAGTAGCCTGCGAAACACTAGTAACTACTGGTCAAGTGGTTCTAGCGGGAGAAGTGAAATCCAAGGCTTACGTAGATTTACAAGAAGCAACTCGTAAAACAATTCAAGAAATTGGTTACACCAAAGGTGAGTATATGTTTGAGAGTAACTCTTGTGGTATATTATCTGCTATTCACGAACAAAGTGCCGATATCAATAGAGGCGTGGAACGTGAAGACCCAATGGAACAAGGTGCAGGAGATCAAGGTATGATGTTTGGTTACGCAACAAACGAAACTGAAAATTACATGCCACTATCTTTAGATCTATCTCATCGTATTCTTATTGAATTGGCTAAAATTAGAAAAGAAGGTAAATTAATGACTTACCTTCGCCCCGACTCTAAGAGCCAAGTTACAATTGAATACAATGACGACAACAAACCTGTTAGAATCGATACGATTGTAGTATCGACTCAACACGATGACTTTAGCAAACCCGCTAACAATACTGCAGAAGCACAAATCGTTGCCGACGAAGAAATGCGTCTACAGATTGAAAAAGATGTTATTGAAATTTTAATGCCAAGAGTAATTGAAGATATTCATCACGATGAAGTTCTTAAACTATTTAACGATAAGATTAAATATCACGTTAACCCAACTGGTAAATTCGTTATTGGTGGACCTCACGGTGATTCAGGGCTTACTGGCAGAAAAATCATTGTAGATACATATGGCGGTAAAGGTGGACACGGAGGTGGTGCTTTCTCGGGTAAAGACCCAAGTAAAGTAGACAGAAGTGCCGCTTACGCAACTAGACATATTGCACGTAACATGGTAGCTGCAGGTGTTGCAGACGAAATGTTGGTACAAGTGTCGTATGCAATTGGCGTTGCTAGACCAATTAATATTTATGTAAATACTTATGGACACGCTAACGTGAAAATGAGTGATTATGAAATTGCTGAGAAAATTGAGAAAATCTTTGATATGCGCCCAAAGGCAATTGAAGATCGTCTAAAACTAAGAAAACCTATTTATAAAGAAACTGCAGCATACGGTCATATGGGTAGAACTCCTCAAGTTGTTACTAAACACTTCGAGTCTAAATACCAAGAACATAAAACCATTGAAGTAGAATTATTTACATGGGAAAAAGAAGATTACGTTGATATTATTAAAAAAGAATTTAATATTTAATTAATTGTTATCTTAAATAAAACAGGTGTAAAGGAGGCATCTTTGTTTACTTTACATAAAAAGATAAAACCGATACTAAAGTTCGCTTTAGTATCGGTTTTTTTATGCTTTAGAAACAATGATACGCCTGGCTAAACAAAAAATAGCTAGAAATAAATTAAACAACTTCCCAACCAACGCTACAACCATTTAAAACAATGATTCTATTACTCCCTTAGAAGAGGGAGTCGTCTAAGGGAGACAACTCTGTTCTCTTTGAAAGAAGACTCACTCTTCATTCAAAGAAGATAAAAAACACAATTAATGCTACAATAAATAGAGGACGATAACACAATATAAATACCAATTATTAATACAACAGAAAAATGGAAATAGAAACAATCCACTTATAAAACAAAGCGATAGAGAAGTATATCAGCAAAGATTCACTACTTTTGCAATACTATTAGTAATGATTATGAGGAGCTACTCTCATTATAAAAAGGGTTTATAAAAACTATGCATTGGGAAGGTAGAAAGATTATCAAATCGACTAATAGTGTAAAAGAGAACGAAAATACGAAATGTGAACACACTTCATATGTTATTAAATCAAGATTTTAGTGCAATTGCACTACCCTATATTCCATCCTACGACAGCACAATAGCCATTATCGTGTTGTCGTGCTTCCTAATAAGTTGCTTTCTAGTATCTAAAAGCAAAAGGTTTCTACTAGAACTAGGAGAAAACTTTAAAACAAATAAAAATCACGTCAGTGCATTCTCCTCAAGAACAAATTCGGAAGTAAGTAGCTTAATGCTTTTAATACTTCAAACCTGCATCATGATAGGCGTTATAGTATTTATACTAGCAATATCCTACGATTCAAAAATAACTCAAGAATATAATTCGGCACAAATTATAGGCGTTACAACACTCACTTCGATTGCATATTTAATCGTAAAATGGATTATTTATTCATTAATTGGTTGGTCGTTCAATCAAAGATTCATAACATCCATCTGGCTAGAGTCTTACTCAACAATAATTTATTATTCTGGCTTTATTTTATATCCAGTTGTATTGTATGTAATCTTCTCTACAACGCCTATTAACATCATAATATACATTGCAATAGGGTTCCTAATATTGGTCAAGATACTCATGCTTTATAAATGGATAAAACTTTTTTCAAATAAAACTTATGGACATATCCTTTTAATTTTGTACTTTTGTGCCCTAGAAATTATGCCCTGTTTATTAATATACAAAAGCATAATAAATAACTTAAATGTTTTAACCATAAATATTTAGAACATTGAAAATCAAGAAAGTACTCGTGTCGCAGCCTAAGCCGACCTCAGAAAAGTCACCATACTATGATATAGCTCAAAAGTATGGCGTTAAGATTGATTTCCATCCGTTTATTAAGGTGGTAAGTATTCCTGCACAAGAGTTTAAACAACAGAAAATATCAATAGCCGATCATACTGCTGTAATCTTTACATCTCGTCACTCTATTGATCATTTCTTTACCCTTTGTGAAGAATTACGTGTTACCATTCCTGATACTATGAAATATTTCTGTATAACAGAAGCAATTGCGCTTTATATACAAAAATATGTACAATATAGAAAACGTAAAGTTTTCTTTGGAAAAACAGGTAAATTCGATGGTCTTGTTCCATCAATCGTGAAAAACAAAAAAGAAAAGTTCATCATACCGATGTCTGACGTTCACACCAGTGAAATTAAAGACACTTTAGGCAAAGAAGGTATTGAAGTAACTGAAGCTGTAATGTATCGTACAGTTAGTAACGAATTTAAAGAAGAAGATAAGTTTGATTACGATATGCTTATTTTCTTTAGCCCATCTGGAGTAGCATCACTACAAAAGAACTTCCCTGATTTTATTCAAGAAGAAGTTTGTATTGGTACATTTGGAAAAACTACTGCAGAAGCTGTAAAAAATGCCGGATTAAGATTAGATCTTGAAGCACCAACAGTGCAAGCTCCATCTATGACAGCAGCATTAGAAAATTTCATAAAAGACTATAATAAATAGGATTAGTCTTAGAAAATCAAAAGAAATTAGAGCGGTTAGTAGTTTATTCATAACTATTAGCCGCTTTTTATCTATATTAGAACAATGGGAGAATACAGACTTAAAAAAGAAGAAAGAATTAAAAGTAAAAAGCTATCTGACTACATTTTCAATGGAGGAGCTAAATCTTTCTCAAACTTCCCGATTAGAATTGTTTATAAAGAAGATCCTAACCCATCTGGGAATAGGGTTAAAATTCTTGTAAGTGTCTCTAAAAAGAGATTTAAACATGCAGTAGACCGCAATAGAGTGAAACGATTAATGAGAGAATCATATCGACTTAATAAAGCTGAGATTCAAAAATATGCGGAAGAAAAAAATCAATTCTTAGCAATATCATTCATCTATCTATCAAATTCAATTAAACCATTTGAGGTAATAGAAGAAAAGATGAAAACCTTGTTGCATATGGTTACTGAAGAAGATTATAGAAATGAAGAAGTTATTGGTTAGTATTTTATTAATTCCAATTTATATATACAGAGCTGTTATTTCTCCTGTAATTGGTCCTTCGTGCCGATTTACACCTACATGTTCAAAGTATGCAATTGACGCACTAAAAAAACATGGTCCTTTCAAAGGATTATATCTTACGATCAAAAGAATATTAAGATGCCACCCGTGGGGAGGATCTGGATACGACCCAGTACCTTGATATTATGGAAATAATAGACATCCATAGCCATAACATTGACCAAGAACGTCAAGACACTATTTATAATCTAATATTCCCACAGGCAACACTATTGCCCCATCTCTATTATTCAGTGGGCATACACCCATGGCATATTCCTAAACAAATAGATTGGAGCTCATTTGAAGAGCTAGTAAACGCCCCCAATATACTTGCAGTTGGCGAAGCTGGAATAGACAAAATACGTGGGTTTGACCTAACAATACAAACAGATGTTTTTATTAGGCAAGCACAAATAGCGGAGAGTGTAAAAAAGCCACTTATTATTCATATGGTAAAATCTCAAACAGAAATTATAAAGATACATAAAGAGATTAACCCTAAACAAACATGGATTATTCATGGTTTCAGAGGCAAACCAGAACAACTTAATCAACTAAATAGCCTAGGAATTGAAGTGTCACTAGGAAACAAATACAACCACAAAACAGCCCTATCAATTTCACATATATTGGCGGAAACAGATGATTCAAATGCATCGATAGAGGATATCCTTGAAAAACTGGCTACCGACCGAAACGACAACATTATAGGACTAAAAAAAGAGATTATAAAATACACAAAAACTCTTTTTATTTAATGAGGTTGCGATTTCTAAGAAAGAGTCGTACTTTTGTGTATAAAGCAATATTAAAAAATAATTCATTTATATAATATGAACTTTGTAGACGAACTAACATGGAGAGGAATGATTCATGACATCATTCCTGGTACTGAAGAATTACTTGAGAAAGAACAAGTAACAGCTTATGTAGGGATTGACCCTACTGCAGACTCACTTCACATCGGACACCTTTGTGGAGTTATGATGCTTCGTCACTTACAGCACTGTGGTCACAAACCAATAGCTTTGATTGGTGGTGCAACCGGTATGATTGGTGACCCTTCTGGCAAATCTGCAGAAAGAAACCTTCTTGATGATGCAACACTTAAGCACAACCAAGAAGCTATTCAAAGACAATTATCTAAATTCTTAGATTTTGAGTCGAACGTGCCTAATAAAGCAGAATTAGTTAATAACTACGATTGGATGAAGAACTTTACGTTCTTAGACTTTGTACGTGATGTTGGTAAGCATATTACTGTAAACTACATGATGGCTAAGGAATCAGTAAAGAAAAGATTGAATGGAGAAGCTAGAGATGGTCTTTCATTCACAGAGTTTACATACCAATTGTTACAAGCATACGATTATCTTCATTTATACGAATCAAAAGGTTGCAAAATGCAAATGGGTGGTTCGGATCAATGGGGTAACATTACAACAGGTGGCGAGCTAATTAGAAGAACAATCAATAAAGACGTATATGGTCTTGTTTGTCCTCTTATTACTAAAGCTGATGGTGGTAAGTTTGGTAAGACTGAATCGGGTAACGTATGGTTAGACGCACGCTACACATCTCCTTACAAATTCTACCAATTCTGGTTAAACGTAAGCGATGAAGATGCTGCTAGATACATTAAGATTTTTACATCGCTAGATAAAGCAACTGTTTTTGGTCTAATTGAAGAGCACGCTAAGGCTCCTCACGAAAGATTGCTACAAAGAAGACTTGCTAAAGAGGTAACAATTATGGTTCACTCTGAAGATGATTACAACATGGCTGTTGAGGCTTCTGGCATCTTGTTTGGTAAGTCAACATCAGAAACCCTAAAGAAACTTGATGAAGATACTCTTCTATCTGTATTCGAAGGTGTGCCTCAATTCGAGATTGAAAAATCTATATTAAAGGACGGAGTTAAGGCTGTTGATCTATTTGTTGACAATGCTGCAATTTTCGCTTCTAAAGGAGAAATGAAGAAATTAACTGCTGGAGGTGGAATTTCTTTTAATAAAGAAAAATTAGAAGATAGCGACTATTTAGTTACTGATAAAGAATTACTTAATGGCAAGTATTTGCTTGTTCAGAGAGGTAAAAAGAACTATTATTTAGTAATTGCTAAATAATTTATTGTAAATATATTTGGATATGTAAAAACTACTACATATCTTTGCATCGCTTTTGAAAGGAAAGTACACAAGTTTGTCCGATGGTGTAACGGTAGCACAACAGTTTTTGGTACTGTTTGTCGGGGTTCGAATCCCTGTCGGACAACTGCAAAAGGCAACTGATTTTTTCAGTTGCCTTTTTTTATGTTTATCAAATTTCGAAGAACTGATTAATTCCTACGATTAAAATAAATATTTTAAATAATAAGTCAACTCAATACACTTTCACTGAATAGTAACTTTGCAAAATGGATTAAACTTTATATTTTTGCTAGGACTAAATACAAATAATCTTAGAATCTATCAATATGGAAGAATTACGACAAATAGCCTCTCAATTCAAAATTGAGGGAACAATAAAAACAATCAAGAGCTTTGGTGGTGGCTTAATTAACGACACCTATAAAGTAGAAACTGAAGAGGCTGATAAACCTAACTACGTACTTCAAAGAATTAATCACAACATTTTCCAAAATGTAGATATGCTACAATCAAACATTGTAGAAGTTACTACTCATATCAGAAAAAAACTAGAAAAAACGAATACAGACGATATTGAGAGAAAAGTACTAGAATTTATTCCAACGATAGATAAGAAATACTACTTCTTCGATGGTAAAAACTATTGGAGAGTTATGCGATTCATTCCAAATGCAGATACTTTTGATACTGTAGACCCAATATATGCAAAATATGCAGGAGAGGCCTTTGGCCAGTTTCAAGCTATGCTTGCCGACATTCCTGTAACTCTAGAGGAAACAATCCCAAACTTCCACAATATGGAGTTTAGAATAGAAGAGCTAGAGCAAGCCATTAAGAAAGGCAATAAGAATAGAATTGCTGAAACTCAATTCTATATTGACGAAATAAAAAAACGCGCCATAGAAATGTGTAAAGGTGAACAACTACACAGAGAAGGTAAACTTCCTAAACGTGTTTGCCACTGCGATACTAAAGTTAATAACATGATGTTCGATAAAGATGGAAAAGTTCTTTGTGTTATTGATTTAGACACAGTAATGCCTAACTTTGTATTCTCGGACTTTGGCGATTTCCTAAGAACTGGTGCAAATACAGGACTAGAGGATGATAAAGATCTTGATAAGGTTAATTTTAACATGGAAATATTCAAAGCATTTACTGAAGGTTACTTAAGCTCAGCTAAAAGCTTCTTAACTCCAATTGAAATTGAAAACCTACCTTATGCAGCAGCATTATTTCCATATATGCAATGTGTTCGCTTCTTGACAGACTACATCAACGATGATGTCTATTACAAGATTCAGTACCCTACACACAACCTAGTGCGTACACAAGCACAATTCAAACTTCTACAAAGTGTTGAGAAAAACATGGAAGCTATGAAGAGTTGTGTAAAAGCATGTATCTAAGTTCTGTAAAATAGAATGTATTAAGAAAACAAAATAGATGAAACAATTAGAAGTAAATAAAATTAGTATTGCAAATATGCCTATCGAGGCTATTCCTGCACTACTTGACAAAGAAAAAGTAGCTTTCCAAACAATTGAAGAAGTTAACTGGAAAGATAGTTTTCCTTATTGCCCTAATGTAAAGTTTAGACTAGCTCGTACGAACAACTCTTTTCTTCTAAATTTTAAAGTGACAGAAGAGAGTATCAAAGCAAGTACAACTAATGACAACGGAGCAGTCTGGACAGATTCATGCGTTGAGTTTTTTGTAATACCAAACAATGATGGAGTTTACTACAACATTGAATGCAACTGTGCAGGTACTATTCTAATTGGAGTAGGTAAAGAAAGAGAAAATAGAGAAAGAGCACCTCAAGAGATTCTTGACAAAGTGCAAAGATGGTCAAGTCTAGGGCGTAAGCCTTTTGATGAAAAAATGGGTGAAGCGACATGGGAAATCGTATTGATTATACCTTTTACTGCATTTTATAAACACGAAATTCAAAACTTAGACAATCAAACAATCAAAGCTAATTTCTATAAATGTGGAGACGAACTAACCACTCCACACTTTATTTCTTGGAATAAGATATCTCTACCAAATCCTGATTTTCACTGCCCAGCCTATTTTGGAAGTCTAAAATTATAATTTAGAAAAGATATAAATCATAACAAAAAGAGTATTACTAACTGTAATACTCTTTTTTTATCTATTTTCGTAATATATTTAGACGCTATGCGATAAATAAATCATTCAACTTTAAGTGATAACGAAAATAATTAGATAAACGATGGAGCGTAAAGCCAAAAAGATGCTCGTACTGTGCAGTACTGCTATACTTACAATTTTATTTCTTTACTCATGTGCTAGTATAGGCCGACCAGAAGGTGGACCTAAAGATGAAACACCCCCTGTATTGGTAAGCAGCTCTCCTGCAATAAACACAACCAACTATAATAAATCAAAAATAACACTGCATTTTGATGAGTTTATTAAGCTCGAAAATGCGAGTGAAAAGGTAGTTGTATCACCACCACAATTACAACAACCCATTATCAAGCCGATGGGTAAAAAAATTACAATTACTCTTCAAGATACACTTCAACCCAATACCACATATACAATTGACTTCGGAGATGCTATCGTAGATAACAACGAAGGAAATCCAATGGGTGAATTCACCTATACATTTGCCACAGGCGACGTTATTGACACTATGGCTGTGTCTGGGTTCGTTTTAGAAGCTGAGAACCTAGAACCTATTAAAAACATCATGGTAGGACTTCAGAAAAATTTAAATGACACAGCTTTTACTACAGAGCCATTTACGCGTGTAGCTTTAACAGATTCTAAAGGAAAATTTACAGTTCACGGTATTGCCCCAGGAGAGTATAAAGTATTCGCACTAGGCGATACTGATAAAAACTACTATTTCTCTCAAAAATCAGAGAAAATAGCCTTCCTAAACGACATTATCATACCATCTGTTGATGTTGCTGTAAAATTAGATACAATCTGGAAAGACAGCTTAACTGTTGATACAATTATACAACACGATTACAGCAAATTCCTACCAGACGATATACTTCTAAGAGCATTTACAGAGAAGCACTACTCACAGTACTTAATAAAAAGTGAAAGAAAAACTGAGAATATACTAACCCTATATTTTGCTGAAATGGCCGATCCAATGCCAACAATAAAAGGTATTAACTTTGATGAAAGTAACTTAGTAGCAGACTATCAACTTCCTAGCGATACAATTATTAATTACTTCGTAAAAGATTCATTAATATTTAGCAAAGACTCACTACTAATGAAAATTGATTATCTATATACAGATACATTGGATCAATTAGTGAACAAGACAGATACACTTCTTTTCTTCTATAAACATAAAGTAGCTAAAAAAGAAAAACCAGATAAAAAGGGGAAAATTACAGAAACTGAAGATGCGGATGAAATAGAGATAATACATTTGGACGTTCAGGTGAAAGCTGAAGCCTCACTTGAAGTTTATGACTACATTCAATTCAAGACTAGTACTCCTATTGAAATATTCGAGCAATCAAAAATAAGTTTACAACAAAAAAATGATTCTATTTGGGAAGATTTACCTACAAACGAAAATCAATATCGAATAGAACCAGATTATGAAGATAAAAAAGCTTATAATTTGTATTACAATTGGAAACCTGGAAATAGCTACCAACTAAAAGTAGATTCTGCTGCAATTAAAGATATATACCATTTAACTAACAAGGAAATAGTAAAAGAATTCACAGTAAAAAAACTGGAAGAATATGGCTCGGTAGAATTTACGATTACTGGTTTAGATGAACCAAATGCATTTATAGAACTACTAGATTCTTCAGATAAAGTAGTAAGAACAGAGAATGTGAAGAACAACAAGTGCGGGTTCTATTACCTCGCTCCTGGGAAATATGGGGCAAGAATGGTCATTGATAAAAATCAAAATGGAAGATGGGATACAGGTAATTATGAAGAAAAATTACAACCAGAAGAAGTATACTACTATCCAAATCAGTTTGAATTTAAAGCTAATTGGAGTACCACACAAGATTGGGACTTGAAGGAAACCAAATTAGAAGAACAAAAACCTTACGAACTTAAAAAACAAAAGCCAGATGAAGATAAAAAGAAAAAAGAAGATGAAGCAAAGAAAGGAGATAAGAGACGATAAGTTTAACTATAGTCGTGAGCTTTTCCTATCCATTTTATTTTTCGTATTCTTTGCTATGGGCCCTAAAACTGAGGTAAAGGCACAATGTGAGCTTAATAATTCTGTAGTTAAGAGCGGAGAAAAACTATCTTATACATTATTTTTTCATTGGGGAATCCTTTGGAAAGAAGCAGGAGAAGCTGAGTTCACAACCGAAAAAACAACTTATAAGGATAAAAAAGCACTAAAGATGAATCTATTAGTAGCTAGTAACGAAGTAGCTGATAACTTCTTTAGAATGCGAGATACCATTACTAGCATCGTTAGTGAACAATTAGAGCCTCTATATTTCCGTAAAGCTGCAGAAGAAGGTAAGAGATACACCATAGATGAAGCTGTATACGAATACAAAGACAATCAAAGTTACATTACACAGAAAAGAACTTGGAAAGACGGTAAAAGCCAGAAATTCTACAACAAAAGCAACAACTGTATATATGACATGCTAAGTGTGATAGGCAAAGCTAGATCAATGGATGAAGCTAATTACAAAAAAGGTGATCAGCTAAATATTGAAATGTCAACTGGTAAAACCATAGAGAAATTAGTTCTAGAGTATAAAGGAATTGAAAAAGTAAAAGCCGAAAATTCTAAAACATACAAATGTATGGTATTTACTCTACTCAAAAAGAACAAAAAAAATAAGATGAAAGACTTTATCAGTCTATATATCTCTAATGATGATGAAAAGCTACTTGTAAAGCTTAAATTTGAATTGAATTTCGGTTCGGCACAAGTAACATTGAAAGATATCCAAACTCTTAATTAAGGGATTAGAAAGCAATATAAAAAAACGGCTTCTTTTGAATATTCAAAAGAAGCCGTTTTTTTATAACAAGTATATGCTAAGAGAAGCATTTTTTATTTATTTAGTTTCCACTCACTGCCCTCTTTAGTATCCTTTATGTCGAATCCTAAAGCTGTAAGTTCATTACGAATCAAATCAGAAGTTGCCCAATCTTTATTTTCTTTTGCTTTTGAGCGTTGGTCTAAAAGCATATCTACTACTTTAGAGTATGCTTCTTCGCGTTGATCTGAAGAACTAGCCTCAGTTTTCATTCCTAATAATTCAAAGAAAAATACTTGGAATAAATCTTTCAATTCAGCTAGGCCAGCTTCGTCAATCTTAGCATTACCAGCAACTACATTATTAATGATTTTAGAAGCTTCAAACAGATAAGAAATCACAATTGGAGTGTTCAAATCATCGTTCATAGCTTCATACATTTTCGCTCTTAAATCTTTTAAATCAACATCAGAAGTTGAAGAAACTTTAATAGAATCCATTCTTCCTAATGCATCTAACAGCCTTTCTAAGCCTTTTTCAGAAGCTTGAAGTGCCTCATTGCTAAAATCGACAGTACTACGATAATGAGCTTGTAGAATAAAGAAACGAATGGTCATTGGACTGTAAGACTGAGCTAAAAGTTTATGTGAACCTGTAAAAAACTCCTCTAGTGTAATGAAGTTACCAAGAGATTTACCCATTTTAGTACCATTCACAGTAATCATATTGTTATGCATCCAATATTTTACCATATCATCTCCTTGAGAAGCCACAGATTGTGCAATTTCACACTCGTGGTGAGGGAATACCAAGTCCATACCACCACCGTGAATATCAAAATGATTACCTAAATATTTACGTCCCATAGCTGTACACTCACAGTGCCATCCTGGGAAACCATCACTCCAAGGTGAAGGCCAACGCATGATATGCTCAGGTTGAGCAGCTTTCCATAAAGCGAAATCGGCAGGATTACGCTTTTCAGATTGGCCATCAAGTTCTCTAGTAGTATTTAAGACTTCATCTAATTTACGACCAGAAAGCTTACCATAGTTATGGTCTTTATCGTATTTCGCAACATCAAAGTAAACAGAACCTTGACTTACGTAGGCATAACCTTGATCAATAATCTCTTGAACTAATTGAATCTGCTCAATAATATGACCAGAAGCATGTGGCTCGATACTTGGAGGAAGAACATTTAATTTCTCCATCTCTCTGTGGTATCTATTCAAATAGAACTGAACAATTTCCATTGGTTCTAACTCTTCTAGACGCGCTTTCTTAGCGATTTTATCTTCGCCTTCATCAGCATCGTGCTCAAGGTGACCAACATCAGTAATATTTCTTACGTATCGAACTTTATATCCTATATGTGTTAAATAACGGAATAATATATCAAAAGTGATAGCAGGTCTAGCATGACCTAAATGGGCATCACCATACACTGTAGGACCACAAACGTATAAACCAACATGAGGTGCATGTAAAGGAACAAATGATTCTTTCTTCCTAGATAATGTATTATAAATAATTAGTTGAGGATCCATATTTATTATTGTTTTATTTTATCAT
>JASLDF010000115.1 GCA_030151635.1 Bacteroides sp.
TAAGGAAGCAACCGTCACAAGAGTGTGATATGGAGAGGTGGCAGAGTGGTCGATTGCGGCGGTCTTGAAAACCGTTGAGCTGTGAGGCTCCGGGGGTTCGAATCCCTCCCTCTCCGCAAAAAAAATACTGATTATTAATCAGTTAAAGCACAAAAAAACCAATTTTACACCAAAAAATGTAAAGTTGGTTTTTTTGTTTTAAATTACTAATCAAATAATGAAAAAACATGCCAAACACAGGAAATTGCTTTATTGCAACATTAAAGAAAACTCATCTTGGATGGGGAACCCACAGAAAAACTAATAGTAGACCAAAAATAGAAGAAGAATGTTATTTACCAATTCCATCTAACTATGCTTTACGCTTTCAAATAACTAATTTACATTACGAGGGAAGAAGTAACGTTTATAAATTTAGTACCTCAGATAAGTTTTATGAAAATCAAGAATTGAAAGCTTCAGGTAACAAAAAAAAAGGTGACATTTATGCGAAAAATTTTCACGGAAATGGTGATTTGAAATTATTGGGAGCTTGGTTTAAACATATAAATGCGCAAATTGGAGATGAAATTAAAGTGGAATTTGTCAGTCCAATTGAAATATTACTTACAAAAATTTAAGAGCTTTTTAGGATTAGTCCTTGTTCAATAACACTCATATTTAGTTTCTTATTTCACCTTCTCAGGCGAGTAGATTAAGTTATCAACAGCAGACTTTCCGTCTGGTGTAACAAAAACACAAGTAAACATCCATTTCACCAATCTTACGTGGTGCGATTGGAATTGCCCTATAGGTAGTTTAATTAAGACTTTATTCCAGCCTTTATTTAATTGCACAGACGTTGGTTTGCGTACTTCAAAGTTCTCATTGGTCAATGGAACTTCGTTCGATTTAATAGTGTGGGTTGATTCCCAACTAGGAGATAATAGTTCCGTGTCGTTAATCCAAATCTTACTCGATTTAAAGTCCCATTCACCCTGTTCAGGAGCAAGGTCCATTTCCGATCTTGAGTAGTTTTGGAAGTTGATCCATAAGCCTACTTTTTGTTGAACGGGTGAATAAACGTATGTATGTGCATATGCAGTGTGGTTAGGCTGTGCATCTGCAAAGAATGCAGGTACTAAATTACCCCATACATGTCTTAAGTAAATGCCTGCACCTACTGCATCTCTGCTAGCATAAGTTTTATGTTGGTATGTATAACTATCAGCTATATTATCTTCTGGTGGAAATTGCATCTTTAGATTTCCTTGGTTTGGAAAAGCATCTGTAATTTTCCAATGTACATTGGTTTGTTTTACATAGGCAAATGGCATATCTCCAAATCGGTGTTCCTTGTGCCAAAGTAATCGATTTTCAAACTCTCTAAACGCCTCAAAATCGTTTTGATTTATATTTAATTTAGTGCCTTCTACGTCAAAATATTCGCTTCCTCCTCCTAGCCAAGTTCTCTCTGCAAGTGTCAGCATTGAAGGATAAAAGTTGTTTTGTAATAATATTTCGGACTCATCTACCACAAATCTATCGTGCCATAGTGCTAAAATACTTCCTGCATGATCGTCACTACCTTGTTTCACATTCAAAATTCTACTTCTGTATAAACTAACCAAATCTGCAAAGGCATCGAAGTGGTTTATGTAATGAAACTTACAATCTATTGCTGGTATTCCAGGTTGGGCTTTACCACGGTAACTCCATAGTTGTGTCATATCAATTTCTCCTGGCTTATAGTTCCACCCAGGATTCCAAGAGATAACCTTTTTCCCTTTTTGGCGAACGTATTGTACCATCTCGGGTACAAAGGTTGGATCGGTGAACTGAACTTCGTCAGTGCCAATATGAAGGTAAGGAACATCAAAAGTTTCACAAACTTCATCGAGGAGTAGTTTAAGGATGATTTTCCCCTCTTTGCTTTGCATGTTGTGTCGAAAAGCCTTTTCGAAAGCCAAACTATGTCCCGGCATATCGATTTCTGGTATCAATAATACCTGATGTTGTTTACAAAAATCCACCAAATCCTTAGCTTCCTCCAGCGTATAAAATTGACCGGGCTGGCGAATAAATGTTGAACTGTCGTTTAACATTGGAAAGAGTTTACTCTCCAACCTCCAACCTAGGTTTTCTGTCAAATGCCAGTGGAAGGTATTGATTTTATATTGAGCCAGTTGAGCAATTTCACGTTTTAATTCGTCAATAGAAATGTACGTTCTTCCCACATCTTGCATAAAACCTCGAATTCTAAAGGCTGGGTAATCGACAATGGTGCAGCCTTCGAAAGAAGTTTTCCCCTTTTTGTCTATAACCAATTGTTTTAAGGTTTGTAGTGCCCAATAAGCTCCACGTTCTGTCATTGCCTTTACTACAATTTTATTTTTAGTAACGGTTAGTTGGTAAGCTTCATCTTCGTTGAGGCTGATGTTCTCTAACTGTTTAACCAGTTCTATGGATACCTTCTTTGCAGACTTCTCAACAATAGTAGCTCCAATAGACTCTAAATAACTAGTCCATGCATCTGTATTAATATTGCTTTCAATACTAATTTTACCGACTTGAAACTGTTGATTATTGCTTTTTACTTCTTTAGGTGTAGGCAACAATTGGGGGATTCCAGCCTGCGAAATAAAGCAGAATAGAAGACTAAAAATGGTGAGTATAATTCTCATAATAGATTTGATTGGTATTAGTTTATGGCAAATCTACTATATAATTAAAACTTTTAAAAAGTATTGATGACAAATTGTATTCTTTTCAAATCTACAGGAATTTAGCCTTAGGTGCTATGTTTGATAATTTTTCGAATATCAGTGGTGATTTCAGGTTTATACCATTCAAAGGGTTCTCTTGAAGATATATCATTAAATGGAGTATCGGCTGTTGGTAACGGATTACAATTCATGAGACATTCTGTACCATAATACATTGAAAACGATTTCCCTTGCATCGCCATAAATTCAAAAGCATCTAATAGGCGGTCTTTATTGCCATCACAGTAGAATAAGAATCGCTCAATGTCATGGTTATCTAGCATCAGGAGTAAATCGTAGTTCGATGGATATTTTTGGAAATGAGAATCAACCTCATGTTGTAATTTCTCATTACCAATACAACGTTCGCCACGTTTTACTGCCTCAATCAGAAGTGTCCTAAACTTAAAATCAATAACACCATCTAGTACTCCGACATAATCCAATTGCATGTTTTCTTGGTCTAATCCATCGGCTTCCCTAGCTTCACGATCTTTAAACTCCACTGTATGATAAAACTCGGCTGGCATGCCTTGTCCCCACACCTCACCAATAAATGTTACATTTGGATACATTTTATTAATCTCTTTTTTTAGTTGACTTAGAAAATTAAAGGGTACACCGATAGCATGATCAATACGAATGTGATCAAATCCAAGCTTTACCCAATATTTGCACGAATCGATTAAGTAAGAGGATACATCTGGGTTGTGGACATTTAGTTTCGCTAATTCTGCAAAGTTGAAGAACTTTAGGTATTCATCATTTTTGAAATAAAACCAATTTCGGTATTTACTATTTTCGTTAGCTTGTGCCAGCTTGAAGTAGGAATGTTCAATGGAACAATGATTAGGCACAAAATCGAACATCAACTCCATTCCTAAATTATGTGCTTGTTGTATCAGTGCTTTTACGTCTTGGATAGTTCCGAAATGTGGGTCAATCGCAAAAAAATCTTCAGTGTGGTAGCCGTGGTAATTCGTCGTTTTCAATATGGGAGTCATCAAGATAGTGTTGAATCCCATATCTTTGATGTAACCTAGGCGAGAGATAACACCACGGATATGACCACCCATAAAGCGGATTTCATTGGGCATATCTTTTGGAATGTTACCGACAAAGCGGTCTAACTGTAGTTGATAGATTATTTTCTTTTTCATAGTTGGGGTATTGGTTTGTATAGGTATTAACACGATGCATCTTGTTGTGTTCAAGGATTTGAGGTTTGTTTCTTATCTATATTATAGCTGTTCATCAGCTTTAAGGTAATTCGTTGCATTGTCAAGTATATTTTAAATATATTGTACATACATATAGTTATCACCTTGATACATACATATTATGAATGAGAATCTAAAAATGGTTTCAGCTCTGGCTCTTGGATTATTGCCTTTCAGTGCTAATCAAGTAATGGGACAGGCTAGTGCATCAGAAGAAAAAAAACCGAACATATTATTTATATTGAGTGACGATCATACTTCTCAAGCATGGGGAATATATGGCGGTGTTTTAGCTGATTATGTACAGAACTCGAATATAAAACGATTGGCTGCAGAGGGAGTAACTTTGGATGGTAGCTATTGTACAAATTCTATATCCACACCGAGCCGAGCAGCTATTTTAACGGGCAAGTATAGTCATCGCAATGGTGTTTATACATTAGATGATACGTTGAGTATTAATGCGCCAACACTGGTGACCAATTTACATGAGGCTGGTTACAAAACTGCAGTAATTGGTAAGTGGCATTTGGGTTCTCAACCTCAAGGTTTCGATTACTATTCCGTATTTCATGATCAGGGAGAGTATGTGGATCCTACTTTTATGACCACGGGTGAAGTGTGGCGTATGGATAAAAATTATGGAGAACGTGTACGAGGTTTTTCTACAGATATTGTAACGGATAAAGCCATTAAATGGATGCAAGAAAACAGCGAAAGTAGTGCACCTTTCTACCTTTCTTGTCATTTTAAGGCAACTCATGAGCCTTATGATTTTCCACACCGAATGCGTCAACTTTATGAAGGGGTAACTTTCCCAGAACCAGATAACCTGTTTGATTGGGGCCCTGAAACCAATGGGCGCACGTTTGAAGGTCAGTATTTAGAGACCATTGCAAAGAACTGGATGTATGCTTCTGATTATCCTGAAGAGTGGTGGTGCCGTTATCCTGAGTTGCCTTTTTCTACTGTTGGAATGCAGAAAACAGCTGCACGAAAAGCGACTTATCAGAAGTTAATTCGTGATTATCTACGATGTGGTGCAGCTATAGACGATAACATAGGTAAACTATTGGATGCCTTGGACGAGATGGGGATTGCTGATAATACGATTGTTGTTTATGTGTCTGATCAAGGGTACTTCTTGGGTGAACATGGTTTTTACGATAAACGAATTTTCTATGAAGAATCTGCTAGAATGCCGTTTGTTATTCGCTATCCCAACGAGATTCCTGCAAATAAACGTTTGGATGATTTGATATTAAATGTTGACTTTGCTCCGACTTTAGCAGATTATGCGGGTGTGAAGTTGGAGGAGGATGTACATGGTAAAAGTTTTAGAAAGAATTTAGTAGGTCAGACGCCTAAGGAGTGGCGAAAAAGTATTTATTATCGTTATTGGACCCATCATGATATTCGTCCTGCACATATGGGAATAAGAAATGAACGCTATAAATTGATTTTCTTTTATGGTGATTACTTAAATATGACTGGATCATCGAAGGAGTCTACTGTTCCTTCTTGGGAATTTTATGATTTAAAAGTAGATGCTTCGGAGAATTGCAATGTATACAGCAATCCTAAATATGGCAAAATAATCAGAGCAATGAAGAAAGAAATGCTTTTGCAAAGAGAAGAATTGGGCGATACCGATGCTAACAGTGAGCGTATGAAAGAGATTATGAATCAGTGGTATTATTAATTTGATGGGTTAAGAGCGGGGTTTTTAATTAAATTATTTTAGTAATAAAGTTCTTTAAGCTCACAATCTTATCTTATTTTTGTGTAGAATCATTGTACTAAACTAATAAACATCTTTTTATGTATAAAAAAGTCTATTTATACCTGCTGATATTGGTAGTAGGTAGCTTTACTGCTTGTTCAAGTGGTGGAAGTAAGGAGCAAATTGCTCTAATCCCAACACCCCTTGAGGTGAAAATTCTATCTGAAAAAGGATTTAATCTACAAGAAGGTTTAATCATCAATGTGTCTGATGATACTTTATTACAAGCTGGTGCTTATCTACAAGCTATTCTAGGTAATTTTCAATCTCAACTCGTTGTAGGTAATAACAAGGCCGATATTGAGTTGATTCTTGATAGTAAAATGAAAACCAAACCTGGTGGCTATTCTTTAGATATTAACTCTAATCAGATTATCATTAAAGCGAAAGATTACTCGGGAATAACTTCGGGTATCTCTACGCTAAGACAATATTTACCATTGAATTTTCTTCATGGCACAAACCTAGAACCTCTTTATTTACCTGCTGTTAAGGTGAATGATGCTCCTAGATTTGGTTGGAGAGGATTAATGTTAGACTCTTCAAGACATTTTTGGACTGTAGATGAAGTAAAGCATGTGCTTGATATCATGGCTTATTACAAATTAAATAAGTTCCACTGGCACTTAACTGATGACCAAGGTTGGAGAATCGAGATTAAAAAATATCCATTGCTAACCGAAAAAGGAGCGTGGAGAAAATTAAATAGCCACGATAGAGATTGTTTGAATTGGGTTGAGAGAGATCAGAATCCGGATTATCAGTTACCTGAAGATCGTATTCAAGTGATTGATGGAGACACAATTTATGGTGGCTTCTATACACAAGATGACATTCGCGAACTTGTGGGGTATGCGGCTCAACGTGGCATTGATGTGATTCCTGAAATTGATATGCCTGGTCACTTCTTGGCGGCTATTGATCAATATCCTTTTATCACTTGTGCAAACCTTAAAGGTTGGGGAGATGTGTTTTCTTCTCCTATTTGTGCGGGTAACGATAAAGCAATTGAGTTTTGTGAAGATATCTATAAAGAGGTATTTGATCTTTTCCCATACGAATATGTACACATGGGTGGTGACGAAGTGGATAAAACAAACTGGAAGAAATGTAAAGACTGCCAACGTCGTATTAAAAAAGAAGGTTTGAAAAATGAAGAAGAGCTTCAAGCTTGGTTTGTTCGTCATATGGAACAGTTCTTCTTGGCAAATGGAAAACGTTTCATTGGTTGGGACGAGGTTGTTGAAGATGGCTTGACCGATAAAGCGACTATTATGTGGTGGAGAGGCTGGGCACCTAAGTCTATTCCTACTGCTACTGCAGAAGGAAAACAAGTAATCAATACACACAATGTATTTTTATACTTCGATTACCTGCAAGATAAAAACACGCTGACTAGTTTGTTGGAATATGATCCGGTTGTAGCTGGGTTGTCTCCAGAACAAGAAGAGTTGGTATTAGGCGTACAAGCAAATACGTGGGCAGAATGGATTCCTTCAAAAGCTCGTCTTGAGTATATGATTATGCCACGTATTCTAGCTTTGAGTGAGATTGCATGGGCTACTCCTGAAAATAAAATGAACATTGAAGAGTTTTATAGTGCATTAGTGGACCATACTAAGATTATGGACTTATTAAATGTAAACTATCGTATTCCAGATTTGGAAGGTTTCTATAATACAAATGTATTTGTAGAGGAAGCGACACTAGATTTAGTGAAACACCTACCTAATGTTGAGGTAAGATATACGACTGATGGTACTCTTCCTACGAAAGAATCAGCACTATATACAGGTCCGTTAACAGTAAAAGAAACTACAGATTTTAGATTACGTACGTTTAGACCAAACGGAACCGCTAGTGATGTTACTGAAACGAAATTTATAAAATCCCCACTGATTGATGCCGTCGCTGTTGAAAATGTGGTCGAGGGCTTACAAGCAAAATGGTTCTACTATGCGGGTGATGCTTGTGCAGATATTGAAACAGCACCTCTTAAAGGAGAATACAATATTGGTACAGTAACTATTCCTTCAGAGGCTAAAGATAACATCGGTTTAATTATTACAGGATATATCAACATTCCTGAGGACGGTATTTATACCTTTGCATTATTATCTGATGATGGTAGCATTATGCGTATTGATGGAGAAGTGGTTATTGATAATGATGGTCCTCATGCTCCAAAAGAGGTAATAGGTCAACGTGCTTTGAAAGCAGGATTACACCCATTAGAAGTTCGTTACTTCGACCATAATGGCGGTGTGTTGAAGCTAGAGTTAATAGATAAAGATGGAAATAGAATGACTCCAGATAACGAATGGTTTAAACATTAATTTCTAATCGAATAATATAGTTTGAGTTGACGAAAGTATGATAGTACTTTCGTCAACTTTATTTAATGACCTTCTGTATGCACTGTACAGATAAAAAATGTAAGAGATAATCAATATGAAATTACCGACTTCGGGCTTAGTAACATTGCGTAATAACAAACTGCTGCTGGCTTATAGTAAAAATAAAAAGGCTTGGTATTTACCGGGTGGCAAGATGGATAAGGGGGAGACTGCTGTTGAGGCTCTTGTTCGTGAAGTAGAAGAAGAGCTTAGTTTGACGTTGAATGCTGAGGGTTTAAAACATCTACTGCATGTAACTGCTCATGCGTATGGTGAGCCAATAGATGTAATAATGGAACAAGATTGCTTCTTGTATGATTTGCAGGAAGAAATTCATGCAAGCCATGAAATAGGAGCAGTAGAGTATTTTAGTTTTGAAGATTATTTGCTGGAACCGGTTCAAGTGGTCGGCGTAATTGAAGTCTTTAACTTTCTTAAATCTAACAACTACCTCAAATAAAAGTTGTATTAATCTTTTAAGTTATATACGTACAATACGTGCTCTAATAGTGGGTGATTGTTAGGGACTGCAGGATGATTGAAGTTTTTAACGTATTTCATACCAGACTTTTGCATCACTCTGGCCGATGGTTTGTTGGGTGCAGCAGTAAAGGCGTAGATTTCTTTTAAGTAGCAAAACGATTTAGCAAACTTGAAATAGGCAATTGCTCCTTCAGTGGCATAACCTTGATTCCAAAACTCTTTATTAAATCTCCATGCAATCTCTACGGCAGGAGTAAAATCCATTTCAAAAGAGATGTGATGTAGTCCTAGATAACCAATAAATCTCCCTGTATGTTTCTCTTCAAAAGCAAATAGTCCAAATCCATACTGGTCAATTTCTTCTGTAATGATTTTATAATCCGCCAAACTCTCTTCTGGAGTTCGAGTGTCAAGAAAATACTGCATAACTTCTTTGTCGGCATTCATAGCCAATAGCTGCTCAATATCAGACTCTTTCCAATCTCTAGCTATTAATCGTTCGGTTTCAAAATAAATCATAAAAAAATCCCCTCTGTTTTAGAGGGGATAAAAGTATTTTAAATGTGCTTTATTTACAAGCAATTACTTCGATTTCTACGAGTGCTTCTGGTTTTGGTAAGCTAGTTACCGCAAAAGCTGATCGTGCTGGATAATCTTTGCTAAATTGTTGATTGTAAACTTCGTTCATTCCCGCAAAGTCCTTAATGTCTTTCAAAAGAACTGTTGTCTTAACGATGTTATCGACCGTTAATCCCGCTTCCTTCAATATTGCTTTGATATTTTTGAAGCATTGTTCTGTTTGTGCTTTAATGTCACCTGTAATTGTTCCAGTAGCAGGATCAATAGGTAATTGACCAGACACGTAAATGGTGTTACCTGCTTCGATAGCTTGGCTATAAGGACCAATGGCTGCAGGAGCTAATTTTGTACTAATTACTTTTTTCATAATACGTTTTTTAGAAAGTTATTTTAAGGTGTAGTTAAAGGTAGATAGCACAGCTTTATGGTCTGTAGGCCAAATTCCTTTACCCATTTCAAATACATCTTGAGTATCTTCAAGAAAGACTTTACCTTCTTTAATTGATTCTTTAGGACCCCATATAATTGAATTGATGAGTTCCAGTTGTTTGTGTGGGGCATAGTGGATGTAATCTACACGCTCACGTTCATCAGAATCTGCAGCCCAAAGTAGTTTTTGTATATCTACATGGGGATTTGCAGATGGAAAAGTAAAACCAGGATGTGTGGCTGGGTTTGTCCACTGTTTTCTGTATGAATCAATGTATCCAGCTTCGTCTAATAGTGTGTTTACAGTCCATGGAATTACCAACCCTTGGTGGTTGTACATATTTTTAGTCTCTTCAACCCAATCTAAATGAGATGGCTCATTGTAATCGCCTCCAATAAAGACCAATCTATTTTCTTCTCTGTCAATGTTAGCTGCTTCAATAATGGCACGCATAGCATCGTCTCGTTTAGAAATAATATTATCTGCTAAGATAGCGTCTACATCCAATAAAGGTTGGTCTAGCTTCTGCCAGTTTACTCCACTATAGCCATATACATCGTAATAGGTACAATGGCGATAGTCTAAGTGGCATGTATAGAGTGCTACTTCTTGCCCTTCCATATCTATTAATGCACGGTAGGCACTGCCTTGGTCATTTTGTAATGGAAAGATGGTATTAGATTCTATGATAGGATACCGAGATAGTAGTCCTGAATCTTCGCTTAGAAAGGAGTAAAAGACATATCCACTATCTTTTAAAGATTCAACAATACGATTGCAGAATTGAGTATCGTTGTAGTTACGTACTTCACTTAGAGTGATAAAGTCGGCTTCTGATTGAATAATTTGACTTACCAGTGCAGGATAGCCTCCTGGAACAACCGTTCCTTCTTGCCATATATTAAACTGTAAAACTTTCAGTTGTTTTAGTTGCGGTTCTTGTGTGCAACTCGTCAAGAGGACACAAATTAAGCCCCATAGAAAAAAGTATTTTTTATTCATAGTTTTTAGTTATTGCCTGCCTGTAATTTACCTATTTTTAGTTTAAACAAAAATTCTAATTTACCATCTTTTCGTCTTTTAGCAGTAATTGTTCCCTTATGAACAAGAATTGCATTTTTAACAATGGATAGGCCCAAGCCGGTACCTCCAGTTTTACGAGTACGGCCTTCAGATACACGGTAAAATCTTTCGAATAAACGATTTAAATGTTTATTATCTTCAATACCTGCACCGTTGTCATAATAAGAGAAATAGTAATATTCGGAATCCTCATTGTAGCAATTTATGTAAATGGTACAACCTTTTCCTCCGTGTCGAATGCTATTTTCTATCAAGTTACGAAATACGGAGTAAAGTAAACTTTTGTTTCCCAAAAGAATGCATGTGTCCTTCACTTCCGATTGAATTTGGATTTCGTTCTCCTTTAAGCTTTGTTGCAGGTTTAACTCGACTTGGTCAATTACCTCTTTAAGAATAATTCGTTCCGAAGTAAATTTATCTGGGGCTTCATCAATCTTTGTAATGATACTCATGTCCTCAATTAATTCATTGAGGTTTAGTGTCTGATTGTATGCTTTTTGTGTAAAGTATTTTATCTGTTCTAAATCTAAAGACGACTCGTTTATGGTTTCTAAATATCCACGAATACTTGTGATAGGGGTTCGGAGTTCATGTGCAATGTTGCTTGTCATTTCATGCTTCAAAAGCCTAGTCCTTACTTGTTTGGTAATATCAATGAGAATAACTTCAAAACTACTATCCTCAAATCGGTTTACACGAATACTAAAGTGTTTGCCTTGAATGTTCATCTCGCTTTCAAAGAAATTATCACCCTCTTTTTGGTTGATGTAGTTATTAATCATCGCAAAGTTCTCATCCGTAAAGATGATTTTTGGGTTACCGTTTTTATCTTCAATGATTGTATTGAGGTGGTAGATAAACAGACCATTATAGAATGCGACTTCTCTTTGTGGGGTAAAAAAGCAGATGCCCTCGTTTGAGCTATGAATATGTTGAAGTAATTTTTCTTTTTCAAGTGCTATCTTCTGACGACTCAATGTAAGCTCTTTGTAATTGGCATAAAGATGCTGTGCTACTTCACCCAATTCATCGCTACTAAATTGAGGCTCAACTTGGTTTAATATGTCTTTTGCAGGACTAATTGCAAAATCTCGGAGTTGTTTGATTGATTTTCCGAACCTTGTAGCCATCAGATAAGCGAGTGAAACAAAGAACAAGAAAATAATAATAATAAAGTAGATAAAGATGTTGTCTACTTCAAGTGTATTTTGAATTTGTCTGTCGTAAGGAAGAGCCACCCGAATATAAAATCGAGGATACTGTTTGGCATAATAGAGGTATTCTTGGGCATTCGATGCCGATTTACGTATTTCCGAGCCTGTTCCTTTTTTGAGTGCTTCAAGAATCTCTTCTCGCTGGGAGTGGTTGTCATCTATAAGTCCTGCAACATTATCAGCCTGTACGTTACCTTCATTGTCGATTATCGATACACGCAAATTCTTTGGCAAGAGGTCTAAAAGCTGTTGGTCCAAATAAATGCTATCAGTATTATTGACTAAAATACTTTTGTACACAATACTAGCATAGGCATCTAGCTTTTTTTCTAGAGCTTCGGTTCTATACTTCTTAGTTTTGGCATATTCAAAAAATATTACTGCTCCAGTGAATAGACCAAACAAGACAAATAGGGATATAAAAAGTCGTTGTTTATAGCTTATCTTCATTCTTCTTGATGGTTCAATTGATAGCCATAT
>JASLDF010000116.1 GCA_030151635.1 Bacteroides sp.
ATTTGAATATCCGGTCCTTATATTCACACCTAAAACTTTTATTCTATTTGTTGGTAATTTGCAATCAGTCTTGTGAACTGGAGGAGATATACTTGTTATATTCCATGCTGGTAATTAGAAGAAGTCAAGGATTAGTCTTATTCTATTTATAACTTTTCATCGCAGTTTCTCTATGATTTCCCTTATTTCTATAATGGGTTATCGTTTATTTATTTGAATACCCCGCCCTTACATTCATAGCTAGAACTATCATTTTATTTGTTTGTAATTTGCAATCTATCTGTGAGAATAGGGGGTAGATATACTTGATAGTTCTCATCTTTCCAACTTCATTCTAGTGTGATTAGAAGTCTGAACAGCGTACAGTAAGACCTACAATTTGTGGGTGAATTCTTTATACATCTTGATAGCGGCATAAAAAAACCGTTTATAAACTCTGTTATAAACGGTATCTATTTTTCAGGCCTAGTCTGTGATTTATTTTTTGTTCTTAGTTCATGCTAATTTTCTTGGTTCAGTAAATCTGTGGGATAATTTATGATGAATACTTTACCCTCGTTGGTTGTTATTTTAGCTAGTTCTTGAAAATTGACCGCTATAAGATTATAATGCCCAATCTCTGGTGAGTAATATTTGCCTGTAAAACCAAATGCCCCTCCATTTCCAAAGGTGCGAAGACTCGTTTTTACGTGTGCTTTATTCACAGCTTCAATTTTTTTAATATCCTTAATCAAGGTAGCACCACAGATTCTTTTGATACATATGCTTGAAGAAGTAATTGTTGTGGATATCGGCATCCGTATTAGACAATAGAGAACCAATAGAATTGCAATTGTAGTGGGGATAATATGTATCCACTGCGTGCTTTTGAAAACATATATCGTCATATTAATTAAAATGATTGCTATAATTAGGGTAATTGCAATCATTAATCGGTTGGGTTTGAATTTATACTTGCTCTTCATTACTTAGCTATTTAGGATGTTCTTATTTATGTTTATTAACGTATTGATAGTCACTATTGTTTTGAGCTCAATTCTTATAATTTCAGACTTGTTATATTGCTCTAATAGCTGAATATCATGCTATTTTGCTATCTTCAACTTGCAAAAGGATGTCTTTTAATACCAAAACATTTCTTTACAAAATGCTATTTTATCTGTATATATTATTGAAAAATAACGTAATTTTTAATAATATATAAAAATGTGCATATATTATTAGTCAATAAAGGCGTTTTTATTTATTTCTTGTATTTTTATGGGCTTAGCTCGGTTTATATAAAGCTGATATGCATATTATAGAACATGTTTGCTTATTTAGCGGGTTAAGATTTAGTCATAAAAATATTATTTACGTACTTTAGAAGAGTGATTTCATCCTAATTATTAGGAGTACACGTAATCGCTCTTAACATTAATGAACTATATGAAATTTTCGAATAGTATAAAAGCACAAGTATTAAGACCTTTATCGGCCCTAATTCTGTTATTTTTGATCTGGGTCATCCCGTCTAACTCTTATCCCATATTTGGGCTGGATATTATTCAGCAACGAGTATTGTTGATTTTCATAACCGCATTATTTATGTGGATTACCGAACTTATACCTGCTTGGGTAACTTCAGTAGCAGTATCAGCAATATTATTATTCACAGTCTCCGATAATTCGTTGGCCATATTTGATGTGGATCCTGTTGATGGACACATCTTATCCTCTAAAGATATTATTGCTTCGTATGCCGACCCTATTATATTCTTGTTTATAGGTGGTTTTATTTTGGCATCTGTAGCTTCTAAATTTAATATTGATCGTACAATCGTAAATCTTGTGATTCATTTAATAGGTATTAAGTCTAAACGCTTTTTACTTGGTATAATGATGGTTACAGCCTTTTGTTCTATGTTTATCAGTAATACAGCAACTGCAATTATGATGTTGACACTGGTAGGACCGATGCTGAAACTTATGGATGAGAATGACAGAGGTCGTACTGCTATGATTCTAGGAGTTTCAGTAGCTGCCAATATTGGTGGACTAGGTACTCCGATTGGTACGCCTCCGAATGCGATTGTATTGAAATACCTAAATGATCCACTAGGGCTTAATCTAGACATTGGATTCTTGGATTGGATTGTTATTTTCTTTCCTGTTGTGCTTGTACTTATCTTAATCTCTTGGTTACTTTTAATCAAATTGTTTCCATTTAAGGATCCGACTTTAAAATCGGTTGCTATGGTAACATCAGATCAAGAAGAAGAGCATCCTAAAGCAATGAAGTATATGGTATATGCCATTTTGTTACTGACTGTTGCAATGTGGTGTTTGGATCGTGTCTTTGGAGTAAGTGCGAATGTTGTGGCCTTCGTGCCTATTTGTTTGTTTAGTTTGTTGGGTGTTATTAGTGCTCGAGATTTGGAACAGATTGATTGGAGTGTGTTGTGGCTTGTGGCAGGAGGTTTCTCTTTAGGCTTGGCTTTTCAAGATACAGGACTGGCGCATCAATTAATTAGCTCAATTAATTTTGATGCAATTAGCCCTCTTTATATTATCATAAGCTGTTGGTTAATTTCATGGGGATTATCAAACGTAATTTCGAATACTGCTGCAGCCACTTTGATTACTCCTATTTTTGTGGCTTTGGCTGTTTCCATTGCTCCAGAATTACATGCATTTGGTGGACCTAAAATGTTGTTATTGGGTGTAGCTATGTTTACCTCTTTGGCAATGATTTTACCAATTAGTACACCGCCTAATGCGTTGGCTTATTCAACTGGTAGTGTTTCTAAAAAGGACATGCAAACTGTTGGGTTAATTATTGGTGGAATTGGATTTATGTTAACTTTAGGACTAATGTATTTCTTGAAATAAGGATTGCTTAGGTGCTTGAAGTTCATGTATTTTATAATGATAAATAGATAATGTTATGAGAAAAAATAATTTAAAATCGTTGGAGTCTGCAATAAAATTTTGGTGGACTGGTTTGTTCGTTGGTTTTTTGGCTGTGTTCTTAGGATGTTGGAGTGTATCTACACCTTTGCAAACCTTAGTAGCACTAAATATCATTTTTATAGCGAGTTTCTTCGTTGGTGGTATTGCCGATTTATTTTATGGATTGGCTATGCGTAAAGAAACGAACGATTGGTTATTACTTATTATATCGGGTATTATAAATGTAGTTATAGGTTTTTTATTGCTATCGGCTCGAGTAGATAGTTTTGTTGTATTATTGCTTTATGTAGGTTTTTGGATTCTGTTCCACTCATTGAACGTAGTATTGATGGCATTTCGTTTAAAAGGACTTCAAGTGAGAGGTTGGGCATCATTGGCTATTTTTGGTGTGATCGGTGTTGTACTATCATTCTTTATGATTGGAAACTTTGCATTTGCAACGGGCTTTATAACCACCCTATTCTCTTTATCTCTTATCGTTTATGGAATAACAAGGGTTTTCCATGCTTGTGCTCTAAGACGTTTAAAGAAACTGATGTAGAATTACGAAATCAATATAGAAAAGGGTTTGCTATAAAATGGCAAACCCTTTTTCGTTTTTATAATTATTAAATACGAGAAGTGACTACTTCTTTCTCAAAGATTATATCTTTGTTGGGTATGAATAAAAAATTGACGATAGGTCCCATAGAGATATTGACTGATATGCCATTACCTTTGGCAGATGCAGGTATTAAAGCCGGATTTCCTTCCCCAGCTCAAGATTATATGGATGTTGCTATCGATCTAAATAAGGAATTAATTAATCACCCATCAACGACATTTTATGGACGTGTGAAAGGTGATTCTATGATTGATGCGAATGTCTTTGATGGTGATATTTTAGTGATTGATAAATCATTAGAACCTCATAATAATGACATGGCTGTTTGTTATATTGATGGAGAATTTACCCTGAAGTATATTGAAATTCATGATGATGTTGTATTTCTTATTCCTGCGAATCCAAAGTATGAGACCATTAAGGTAACTCCCGACCATAATTTACTTATTTGGGGTGTAGTGACCTATGTGATTCATAAAGCACAAAAAAGACGATGATTGCTTTAATTGATTGTAATAACTTTTATGCCAGTTGCGAGCGTGTTTTCAAGCCACACTTGAATGGGAAACCTATTGTAGTGCTTTCCAATAATGATGGTTGTGTTATTGCACGTAGTAATGAGGCTAAAGCCTTGGGTATTGAAATGGGAGTTCCTTACTTTCAGATTAAACATCATGTCAAGAAGCTGGGAATTGAGGTGTTTTCATCCAATTATACACTCTATGGAGATATGTCTCGCCGCGTGATGAGTTTGGTTAAAGAATCGGTTAGTCAAGTTGAGATTTATTCGATTGATGAGTGTTTTGCGTGTTTAGATGGTATTGCAGACTTACGTGCTTTTTCAGAAGAACTTCGTGCAAAAATAGGGAAAGGTGTTGGTATTCCTGTAAGTATAGGAATAGCCCCTACAAAAACATTGGCCAAATTAGCTTCTATTTTTGCTAAGAAATATAAAGCTTATAATGGGGTATGTATCATTGATACGGATGAGAAACGGGTAAAAGCGCTTGAAATGACCTCCATTCATAAAATATGGGGAGTGGGGCGTAAATTTGCTCAAAACATGGGTTACTTTGGTGTACAAACGGCTTTAGATTTTACTAATAAATCGGCATCTTGGGTTCGTAAGAATTTTACGGTAGTGGGGTTGCGAACGTGGAAAGAGTTACACGGATTGCCATGTATTGATTTTGAGGTATCAGTAGCAAAACAAAGTATAACAACAACACGTTCTTTTAACAGACCATTGCGCACTTTTGATGAATTGTTTGAGGTGGTGGCAAATTTTGCTGCAGCTTGCTCTTCAAAATTGAGAGATCAAAATGGTAAAGCTGCTTGGCTTTATGTGATGGTTCGGACTTCCAAGTTTGAGGATAATAATGACTTGTATGCCAATTCGGCAAAGGTTGTATTTGAGGTTCCAACTTCCAGCCCCAATGAATTTATTGTAGCAGCGCGTCAGGCTTTATCAATGGTTTATCAATCGCAATATGGTTATAAAAAGGCTGGGGTTATTGTAGGTGGAATATCGGATGTGGCACAAGCTTCGATATTTGACACCATTGATCGCTCGAAACAAGAGAAGTTATTGAAAGTAGCCGATCTTATCAAACAAAAGAATGGTGAAACCAAGTTAGTTGTAGCTACACAAGGTAATTTTAGATTGGGGAATTTTATGGATCGTAAGTTCGTATCGAAACTTTATACAACCAATTTAAATGACATCATAGATGTTAGCTGCAAATAATATAGGTGTTGATGGAAAGTAAATTGGCTCAAAATATAGCTTCTAAAATAGATTTGAATGGAGATAGTTTAAGGTATATCCTTCAGCATTTTCATCTTTTATCAGTATCTAAAAATGAAGTATTAATTCGTGGTGATCAGGAACAAAATCAAAAGATGTTTTTTGTAGAAGAAGGATGTTTACGAATCTATTTTGTAAATGAAGAGGGGGTAGAATCTACTCGTCATCTGATTTTTGAAAATCATTTTGCTACGGCACTTACCAATTTTATAACGAATGAACCTTCTATTGAGTATATTCAAGCATTAGAAGATTCTCAAGTTTACTACATTAGTAAAAGTAATTTCTTTAAATTACTTGATGAGCTTCCAATTTGGGAGAAGTTTTATCGTACCTACCTGGAGTATGCGTATGTAACCAATACATTGCGATTGAAATCATTCATAACGTTAGATGCTAAAGAGCGATATCGTATGCTTTTAGCACAAAACCCACAGATTGTTAGACGGCTTTCCAATAAAATTGTAGCATCCTATTTAGGAATTTCCCAAGAAACCTTGAGTCGATTAAAATCCAAACTATAATCGTTTTTGACATTTGTCAATGTTTTCCATCATCTACTCCTTTACTTTTGTTTTTAAATCCATTTGGGTTGATAATTAAATGAAATTTTGAACGAATTTAAAATGAAAAAAATGATGCATGCACAATTTAATACGATAGAAGAGGCGATAGATGAACTAAAAAATGGTAATTTTATCCTTGTTGTTGATGATGAAGATCGTGAAAATGAAGGAGATCTAATTATTGCTGCCGAAATGGTTACTGCTGCAAAGGTTAACTTTATGGAAAAATATGCTAGGGGGTTACTTTGTGTGCCTATGTGTGAATCGAGGTGCCAGGAATTGGAATTGCCAATGATGGTGCAAAATAATACATCTTTACATGCAACTCCCTTTACTGTTTCTGTTGATTTACTAGGAAAAGGATGTACTACGGGAATTTCGGCATCTGATCGTGCACAAACGATTTTAGCCCTCGCAGACTCCTCAACAAAAGCCTCCGATTTGGCTAGGCCAGGTCATGTGTTTCCTTTAAAAGCACGAGATGGTGGTGTGTTAGAACGTAATGGGCATACCGAGGCGGTGGTGGATTTGATGAAGCTGGCTCATTTAAAACCAGTGGGTGTTCTTATTGAGGTGAAACAAATTGATGGTTCAATGGCTCGATTACCCGAATTAAAGGAGTTTGCACATCAACATAAGTTGGCCATTATTTCAATTCAAGACTTAATTGCTTATCGTCTTCAACTTTTAAAAGAGTGAGGCGAAATAATAAATCAGTTCTAATTATGACTTTTTATCAGTTAATTAAAAATATAAAACCGTATGTATATCCTTATCGTTGGATTATTGCGTTGACTTTGTTATTTACTGCCTTAGGTTCATTTGTGGGGCAGATAAATGCACTCATCATGAAGTATACGGTGGATAATGTGAACTCTTTTGTTCAAGAAGGACAGTTGGTTGAAAATGCCTTAACACTATTGTTGACCATTGGTTTGGCCTTTTTGGTGAAAGAGGTTTTTAGTGTTCTCATACAAATAGGTCAAAAACAATCAGGAGAGAAGTTACGTATATACATTTCAAAAGATTTGGCTCAAGAGGTCATAGAGCGAATTTTAACGTATAAAGTATCCTTCTTTATGGATAAAGAGAATGCTTCTGGTAAGTTACAGACACAGATAGATAAGGGAGTTGAGAGTTTAACTCGTTTGGTTCAAAACTTTTTTATTGATATTCTGCCACTTTTTGCTACGGCTGTTGTGGCTTTGATAATGCTATTTTATTCTAACTTCTATGTTGGCCTTGTTGGTGTGTTTGTAATGCCTATCTACTTTTATGCCAGTACACTTCAAGCGAAGCGAATGAGAGGTTCTAGATTGAAAATAAAAGCATTTCGTGAGCAGAAAAGTCAAGGAATTATAACCATTTTAGAGTCAATATCGGTTATAAAATCTTTTAATAGAGAAGAAATTGAAGCTGAGAAACAATTGGGTTTACAGGTTAATTTGACCAAATCTCAATTGAATATACGTCGTATAAAAACAGGTTTTGAAGCTTCTAAAGATATCATTCAGCAAGTTGGTTTGGTACTTATTGTATTGTTTACAGTCTATTTTATTATCCGTGGTGAAATGACCATCGGTGCAATTATGTTTAACATTATGCTTTTTAATAATGTAGCGGCACCCATTAAACAATTTCACCGTATTTATGGGGAAATGCACAATGATATTTTGTACTCGGAGAGTTATTTTCAAATTTTAAATGCTGCAGAGGAAGTGGAGCCTTCTGGCACGTTTATTCCAAATCATGTAGAGGGGAAGTTTGAACTAAAAGAGGTCGACTTTTCTTATCCTAACGGGACACATGCCTTGAAAAAAGTGAATATGGTGATTTCTCCAAAAGAGATTACGGCATTAGTGGGCTTATCGGGTGCGGGAAAAACAACAATTGTTAGTTTGTTGGATCGTTTTTATGAACCTGCATCGGGTGAAATATTATTAGATGGTGTACCGCTTCGTGAATATGATACTACTTTTTTAAGGAGTCAAATAGGATTAGTACTTCAGAAGAACCATATTTTTAATGGTAGTATTGAGGATAATATTCGTTATGGTAATCCCAATGCAACTAAAGCCGAAATCATAGAAGCAGCTAAGAAAGCTTATATTCATGATCAGATTATAGAAAAATCTCAAGGCTATGATTCGCTGGCCTTAGAGTTATCGGGCGGGCAACAGCAACGTATTGCAATTGCTAGGTTGTTTTTAAAGAATCCTCCAATTATATTTTTAGATGAACCGACTGCTAGTTTAGATGCAGTGGCGACCGAACAAATAAAGAATAGTATTGATGCCATAAAGAAAGATAGAACGGTTGTTATTATTTCGCACAGCATTTCCCAAATTATAGACTCGGATATAATTTATTCGATGAAAGAGGGTAAAATACTAGAGCGTGGTCCGCATGCTGAAATTTATCAATTGAATGGTACTTATAAAGAAATCTTTGATTCAATGGCGAGAAGTCTTAATATTAACAAGATTTCGGAAACATATAATGGAAATTCAGATAATTAACTGATTCTTAATTTAATGTATTTTAAATATTGAGTTTTATTAGCAGATTTATGCGATACAGCCATTTGAAGCATGGATTCTTTTAAAGAAAAAAGTGAAAAATAAATCCAAAAAGTTTTGTAGTGTTTATAGAATGTCTATATTTGTACTCGAAATCAAAACGCGAAAGTAGCTCAGTTGGTAGAGCACAACCTTGCCAAGGTTGGGGTCGCGGGTTCGAATCCCGTCTTTCGCTCTA
>JASLDF010000117.1 GCA_030151635.1 Bacteroides sp.
TAAAAAGGCTTTAGAAACTGTTACTGATCCAGATTATCATCTCTGACTAAACTAACGTTGATAAAGCAATATAGACACTGATGCAAAACAAAAAAGCTCCGAAGAATAAACTCCGAAGCTTTTGCGGTATGTACGGGACTCGAACCCGTGACCTCCTGCGTGACAGGCAGGCATTCTAACCAGCTGAACTAACACACCGTGTTTTGCTGTATTGCGAGTGCAAATATAGAGATTGTTTTTTAAATACCAACTATAAACTGCTTCTTTTTTTCATAATTTATATTTATAAAGAAATTCTAATGTCTCTGAAATTAGAAAGCTTTAAGTATAAGTGCTTATTTCAAAACAATTTATTATATTAGTCTTCATGGAAATTGATAGAAATATTTTGAATATACGTAGTACGCATACGACTCCTCAGTCTGGTGAATTATTGATAGCAGAACCTTTTTTAAAAGATTTTCCGTTTAGTCGTTCTGTCATTCTACTTATTAATCATACGATTGAAAGTTCAATGGGCATAATACTAAACATGCCCATACCACAATCATTAAATGATATTATACCCGAATTCAAAAACCTACCCGAAATACCACTATTTAGAGGTGGTCCATTGGGCGACGATATTCTTTTCTTTATTCACACATGTCCCGACATCCCATCGGCACTTCCAATTAGTAATAACCTATATCTGAATGGTGATTTTGAATACATGAAACAAAGTATGGTAAACGGCAAATTAGCACCCAATGAAGTTAGGTTCTTTTTGGGGTACACAGGCTGGGGTCCTAAGCAACTTGATCAAGAAATAATAACAAACACTTGGATTGTTGCGAATAAAAAGCCTGAGTATATCCTTAGACACACTCCTTATACACTTTGGAAAGATACATTATCTGCATTAGGACCTAAACAAAAAATATGGGCAAGATACCCACTAAATCCTTCCAACAACTAATCTCTTTTTTTGATAAATCAAAGCATCACAAAAGCCATCAGCAGCAACATACCAATCTGTAAGTACGGCCATAGAACTAAACCCTACACCTTCAAAGAGTAATTTACTAGCTAGGTTATCAACTTTAACATAAGCATATAGCTGATGAATCATCAGAAAGTCAAACGCATATCTACACAACACCTTCAAAGCATCTGTGGCATACCCTTTATTTTGATATGACTCAAAAACTACAATACCAATCTCTGCACGTTGATTTAAAGGGCTGTAATTATATAAATCAACCATTCCTAATACTTCTTTATCCGATATACGTTCAATAACTAAACGAACCTCTTTATCCACAAATACATCTCCTTGTGTGGATTCAATATAATTTCGTAATGCAAACTTAGAATATGGCACAGTGGTATTTGATGTTTCCCAAAGTCCCATATCATTTTCCAGATTATAAAATACCGATAAATCCTCTGGTTCTAAAGGACGCAAGGAAATATTATTGTGTTGTAACCTCATCAATTTCATTTTGATCTATCTTCTCTTGATGGTGAACTATAAAACTCTCCAATTTCTTTTTACTAGGAATACAAAAAAAGGTAGCGAAGCTAATAATTAAAGTGCAAAAACCTGCTCCGGCACTCATAAACAGATAATGCACACATAATGCAGATACTGCAACAACTCCTAACAAAGCTATACGCACTGTAGACCACCTGTTATAATATTCAATTCCATCATCTAAAGATGTATTTGCCCAATCCTTTTGATTCATTTTAAGACCAAAAAGTTTAAGTGTTAGAGGAATAATAGCTGCGGTGGTCAAAATTATTATAGTTTCTGCTGCATATACCGCCTGCGCATCAGATTGAAGTGTTTCAAAAGAGCCTATAAGAAAGTATTCACCTACTAAAACACCTATAATTATTGCAATCCAATAGGAAAAATAGATTATTTTCTGGCACTTCACGGCTGATTTTACTTGTTGTTCAAATTGATATTTCATAATTACTTATTAAAATGATGTTGAAAATTGTGTTCGGTTAATAATACTTCGTCCTAAAGTTATCTCATCAGCATAAGCCAATTCATCACCAACTGAAACTCCTCTAGCTAAAATACTCATTTTTACTGGTGCTTCCTCCAGTTTTCTATAGATATAAAAGTTAGTTGTATCACCTTCCATTGTCGTACTCAATGCAAAAATAACTTCTTTAACTCCACCACTATTCACCCGTTCAATAAGACTTGGGATTTCTAAATCATTTGGCCCAACTCCATCCATTGGTGAAATTATACCACCTAGGACATGATATACTCCATGAAATTGCTGAGTGGCTTCAATTGCCATTACATCCCTTATGTTTTCAACAACACACACCACACTATGATCTCGCTGAGGGCTAGCACAAATTTGACAACGAGTTGAATCTGATATATTATGACAACACTCACAATACTTCACTTCATTTTTCAGCGTAATTATAGAGCCACCAAATGCATCAACAGTCGTTTTATCTTGCCTAAGTAAATGTAATACAAGCCTCATAGCAGTTTTACGACCTATTCCGGGTAATTTAGCAAATTCATTAACTGCTTTTTCTAATAGTGCAGAAGGATATTGTTGATTCATAAATTATTTTTAATTCTCTATTGTTAAATGCAAAGATAACAATGAATTATTTAAACATCGCTTACTTATCTATTAAGAGTTTTAAAACAATTCCGTTTTTATCTTACCTTTGCATTATTATGCTAGTGATATTAACAATAATAATATACTTTGCTCTACTTTTCATAATAGCGAAAGTAGTAGGCAAAAACAGCCACTCGAACTCAGCTTTTTTCAAAGGTGAAAACAAGTCTCCTTGGTTTATAGTTGCCTTTGGAATGATTGGTGCTTCAATATCAGGAGTAACATTTGTATCTGTACCTGGAATGGTGCAGCATATTGATATGTCGTATATGCAAATGGTTATTGGCTTTTTTTTTGGGTACATTGTTGTAGCAGAACTTCTTATTCCCCTTTATTACAAATTAAACTTGACCAGCATATATAGTTACTTAGGTAATAGGATCGGACCGAAAGCCTACTTGACCAGTTCTGCATTTTTCTTAGTTTCTAGAATGCTTGGAACAGCTGCTAAACTATATCTAGTCTGCTTTATCCTTCAAGATTTTGTTTTTAAAGATGAACTAAGCCTTCCATTATGGGCAATTGCGGCTGGAGCTGTTTTTTTAGTATGGCTATACACTTATCAAAGTGGAATCAAAGCTATTGTCTGGACAGATGCCCTCCAAACACTTTGCCTCGTTCTTGCTTTGATAGCAATTATATATTCGGTCGTAAAACAACTCCATTTGAATGTACCCGATACCATCCAATTAATAAAAGAAAGCCCCAAGAGTAAGATATTTATCTTCGATGACTGGATGAGCAAACAAAACTTCTTTAAGCAGTTCTTTAGCGGAATGTTTATCGTCATTGTAATGACCGGATTAGATCAAGATATGATGCAAAAGAATTTAACTTGTAAAAGTGCCAAAGAAGCGAAAAAGAATATGTATACTTATGGTTTTTCATTTATACCATTAAACTACCTTTTCTTATGCTTAGGAATACTGCTAGTAATATTAGCAGCACAATTACAGATTGAACTGCCTTCTAAATCGGATGATATACTTCCAATGCTTGCAACAGGAGGATATTTAGGTACAGGAGTTACAATATTATTCACCATAGGTATTATTGCAGCAGCATTTAGCAACTCCGATTCGGCATTAACATCAATGACAACAAGTGTCTGTATAGATATACTTAAAACGGATAAGTTACCCGAAAACAAAGCTCTTCGCAAAAGACATATCGTTCACATTATTTTAGCTCTATGCTTAATTCTATGTATCTGCTTTGTAGACATACTAGATAGCCCTACTGTAATCGATACGATATATCTTATTGCTTCATACACGTACGGGCCATTATTAGGTATATTCAGCTTCGGATTATTGACAAAAAGAACGACTAGAGATAAAATTGTTCCTTACATTGCAATTGCATCACCTATCCTATCCTATTTAATCAATTCAATAATATTTAAACAATTTGACTACAAAATGGGTTATGAATTACTCATGTTTAATGGTTTTCTTACCTTTGTAGCTTTATATCTTTTCTCAAACAGAAATAATAACAACAAACAATATGCAAATTAACAGTGCTAAATTCATTATAAGCAACACCGATCTTAAGAAATGCCCTCAAGACGGATTTCCCGAATACGCATTCATTGGAAGATCTAACGTAGGTAAATCATCATTGATCAATATGCTTACTCGAAATAAAAAGTTAGCTATGACTTCCTCAACTCCTGGTAAGACCATGCTGATTAATCACTTTTTAATCAATGAATCATGGTATATTGTAGATTTACCTGGATATGGGTATGCTAAAAGAGGACAGAAAGGAAAAGAACAAATCCAATCCATCATTGAAGATTACATATTGGAAAGAGATAAAATGACTACTTTATTTGTCCTTATTGATAGCCGATTGAGTCCACAGCCTATAGACTTAGAGTTTATGGAATGGTTAGGAGAACATGAAGTTCCCTTTTCTATTATATTTACAAAAGCAGATAAGCTTAAAAAAGGAAAATTAAGTTCTAATATTCAAATCTACTGTAACCAACTTCTTAAAACATGGGAAGGGTTACCTCCATTTTTTGTGAGTTCATCTGAAAGTGGATTAGCAAGAGAGGAAATATTAGCCTACATAGATGATTTAAACAATAATACAATAATTGAATACAAATGAAAAAAGCATTAATTTTACTAGGGTGTTTTTTCTTAAGCATCAACGTCTCTAGTGCACAATCTTGGAAAAACATGTTTTCCAAAAAGAATGTTTCTAAAATAGCTTCAACAGTGGGACTTGACCTACCTTTTGAGATTGAAGGTACTTGGAGTTTTCAAGGCACAGCAGTAGAATTACAAACAGAAGATATTTTCAAAAAAGCAGCAGCTCAAGTTGCAGCTGTAGCAGTTGAAGAAAAAATAAATCAACAACAAGCTAAATACGGTATTAAACCGGGAATGATAAAACTCCACTTTGAAAAAGATGGACAAGTAACACTTCAAGCGATGGATTACAAATTTCCAGCTAAATACACTTTGAGTAAAGATCAAAAAACAATGAACGTAAGTGTTGGTCAGGTCTTAAATCTAGATGCAGACATACGCCATACATTAGACAATTCGATGTCTATTCTATTCAATGCAGACAAAGTTGTTGAATTAATCAAATACTTCAACACCCAAACTGATATCACTTCTTTGAAAGCTGTAAGTCAGATTTTAGAAAACTACGATGGATTGAAAGTAGGTATCGAATTACAAAAAGTTAAATAAACTATTTGATTTTAAGCGATATTTATTAAATTTGCTACATAACTAAATGACAAAATAATGAAAAAGATTTTTTTATTATCAATTTTATTCGTGTTAGGATTAGGTATAAATGCCAATGCGCAAGCTAGAGCAGATATTAAATTTGAGAAAACAACACAGAATGTAGGTTCTTTTTCAGAAAAGCAATCGGTTGTAAATGCAATTTATGTGTTCACTAATACCGGAGAATCTCCACTGGTAGTTCATGAGGTTATAACTTCATGTGGATGTACTGTACCAGAATATTCAAAACAACCTATCAAACCTGGAGAAAAAGGTGAAATTAAGGTTACCTACAATGGTAAAGGTAAACCCATTGGATACTTTAAGAAATCAATCATTGTAAGAAGTAATGCTACTACCCCTACAACTAGATTATTCATTGAAGGAACAATGTCAGAATAAAACAAACTCTAATAAGAGTATATAGAACCAAAAACGGTGATTCATAACAGAATCACCGTTTTTTTTATTTGCTTTTGCTATATTTGTTAGCATAATGATGTAAAACAACTAATTAAACTAAATATTTGAAAATGAAGAATAGCGAAGAAGAGAAGGTAAGTTTACCAGAAAACGCCTTTAGAAAGCTAAAAAAAGGAGAGGTCTATTTACCACTGATGAGACCTGACAAAAATTACCCAGAAATTAACTTTTGGTCTGTCTCTTGGGGTATAGTTATGGCAATTATATTTTCTGCAGCAGCTGCCTATCTTGGCCTTAAAGTAGGACAAGTGTTTGAAGCTGCTATACCAATCGCTATTATTGCTGTTGGTGTATCAAGTGCCACCAAACGTAAAAACGCATTAGGTGAAAATGTCATAATACAATCCATTGGAGCTAGCTCGGGCGTTATTGTTGCTGGTGCAATTTTCACACTCCCAGCCTTATATATTCTACAAGATAAATACCCCGAAGAAATTTCTGTTACATTCCCTCAAATATTCATTAGCTCGTTGCTTGGTGGCATACTGGGTATTTTATTCTTAATTCCTTTCCGAAAGTACTTTGTACAAGACATGCACGGCGAATACCCTTTTCCGGAAGCCACAGCAACGACTCAAGTCCTTGTTTCTGGTGAAAAAGGTGGTGGACAAGCCATGCCTCTTTTAGTCGCAGCTTTGGTAGGTGGTCTTTATGACTTCATAGCCTCAACATTTAGACTCTGGAATGAAGTAGTAACAACTAGAATGTTCGCATTTGGGGAGACAATTGCTGAAAAAACAAAACTTGTATTCAAAGTTAATACTGGTGCAGCTGTACTGGGCTTAGGATATATCATTGGTTTAAAATATGCAATTATCATCTGTGTGGGATCAGTAGCTGTTTGGTGGCTTATAGTTCCTGGATTTGCCTACTTCTTCAATGATATGGTTCTCAATACTTGGAATCCAGAAATTAGCCAAACTGTAGGATCAATGAGCGCTGAACAAATCTTCACCAATTATGGTAAAAGTTTTGGTATTGGAGCTATTGCAATGTCGGGCATCATTGGTATTATAAAATCTTGGGGCATTCTTAAGAGTGCAGTTGGATTAGCTGCTAAAGAATTAACAGGAAAGCAAAGCAGTAAAGACACGAAGGTAGTGCGTACACAACGTGATTTATCAATGAAGATTATTGCTATTGGTGCAATTCTTACCATTGTTGTAACTGGATTATTCTTCTATTTTGATGTAATGCAAGGCAATCTACTACACACTTGTGTAGCTATTTTACTGGTCTCTGTAATCGCTTTCTTATTTACAACTGTTGCTGCAAATGCTATTGCAATTGTTGGAAGTAACCCTGTATCGGGCATGACATTAATGACGCTAATCGTAGCATCTGTAGTAATGGCTGCAATAGGATTAAAAGGTCCATCTGGCATGGTTGCTGCATTAATAATGGGTAGCGTAGTTTGTACTGCCCTATCAATGGCTGGTGGATTCATTACAGATTTAAAAATTGGATATTGGTTAGGTACATCCCCAATTAAACAAGAATCTTGGAAATTTTTAGGAACAATTGTCTCAGCAGCAACTGTAGGTGGTGTAATGATTCTATTAAACCACACCTATGGATTCACTAGTAATGAGCTTTCTGCACCACAAGCTAATGCTATGGCTGCAGTTATCGAACCCTTGATGAGTGGTGTTGAAGCTCCTTGGACATTATATGGAATTGGTGCAGTAATTGCAATTGCTCTGACACTGTTTAAAATTCCAGCGCTACCATTTGCGTTAGGAATGTTTATTCCTCTTGAGCTAAACATTCCATTACTTGTCGGTGGTGCTATTAATTGGTATGTTACAACAAGAAGTGAAGACAAACAAATCAACTTACTTCGTGGAGAGAAAGGAACACTGTTAGCTTCTGGATTTATTGCAGGAGGAGCTTTGATGGGCGTTGTAAGTACTGCTATCCGTTTCTTTGGATTCCAAATAGAAAATGACAACTGGGCAATGAGCAATTATGCCGAGATGGTAGGTGTACTTGCGTATGTAGCTTTAATTATCTACTTTATTAAAGCTACGAAAAAAGTAAAAATCTAACAATAATAAAAAGCGTAAGGTAAGTTTACTTATCTTACGCTTTTCTAACCTTCTGCTTCAATGATAAAGAAATACCTTATATTATTTATAGTAACATCTTTAACCGCAACTGCAACTTTGAAAGCTCAAAGCACAGAAAACGGAATGATTACAAATGCCTTGAAATATTTGGAAACACCCTATGTTCCCCACGTATTGGACAATAATCTTCAAGAGGAATTAGTAATTAACAAACAAGAAGTAGACTGCACCACACTTGTGGAGTATGTACTAGCAGAAAGTCTTGAAAACTCACCGCTTAATACAGATAGCCTATCACAAGAAGATTACTTAATACGAATTCGATATAGAAATGGAATTATTAGTGGTTACCCTTCTAGATTGCATTACGTTAGTGAATGGATACAAGAAGGAGTGTCTAATGGCTTCTTGAAAGATATAACAAGTATCTACTCCGAAGAAAGCATGTATATAGCACTCTCATATATGAGTAGTAATCCTGCATTTTACAAACAATTACAAAACTCGCCCGAAAACATAGCAGCAATCAAACAAGTCGAGGCAGATGCTTCAGGAAAAGTTGTTCGCTACCTTTCTAAAGAGAAGATCCCCCCTCAAGGGTTATTCTGGATTAAAGATGGAGATATTATTTGTTTTACAGTAGGAATTAGAGGTCTAGATATTAGCCATATGGGTCTTGCATATTACCAAAATAACAAATTGCATTTACTTCATGCATCATATCCGTATGCTAAAGTTATAATTGACCCACTAACTATCTCAGAAATGCTGAAGAAAAATAAAAATTGGACAGGTATTCGAGTTTTAAGGCCAAATATTTAACTTTATAGCCTTACTTTACAATTCACAAATATAAAAGTATGGATATATCTTTTTGAAAGAAGATATTATAAGTACTTTTACAAGACAAGTTACTAAGTTTAAAAAGTTTTTAATTTATGGATATATTTTACATACTAGTTGTAGATGATGAAGAAGATTTATGCGATATCCTTCAGTTCAACCTTGAAAGTGAAGGATATATTGTAGAAACTGCGAACTCTGCAGAAGAAGCCTTAACGATGGATCTTGCTAAATACGACCTATTCCTTTTAGACGTTATGATGGACCAGATTTCTGGTTTCAAATTAGCATCAATGCTTAAAGAGAAAAAAGAAACAGAAAATACGCCAATCATATTCTTGACTGCTAAAGATACAGAAAACGATATGATTACAGGCTTTAATCTTGGGGCTGATGATTATATTCCCAAACCATTTTCACTAAGGGAAGTGGCAGTACGTGTTAAAGCTGTTTTAAAAAGAACAAACGAAGTAGGACGTGTAAGAGCTAGCTCTAGAATTGTTTACGAAACACTTACCATTGACGTAGAACAGAAAAAAGTAACCGTAGAAGAACAGGATATATCGTTAACAAAACGAGAATTTGAAATTCTTAAGCTACTCTTAGAGAATAAAGATCGTGTTTTCTCTAGAAATGAAATACTCGAAAAAGTATGGGAAGGAGAAGAAAATATATCTGATAGGACTGTTGATGTTAATATTACCAGAATTAGAAAGAAAGTTGGTAGATATGACAAGAATATTGTAACACGTCTAGGCTATGGTTATTGCTTTGAGACCAAATAACCAATGAATCTCTAATATATGAAACTAAAGGCTCCTGTTATTTCTTTTAGTGATAGGCTGTTTCTATCGGTGCTATTCTTGTTTTTATTGTTATCCGTTAGTTTTATCGGATACCAATATCAACGAGAAAAAACGTATCGTGTAGAAATTTTCGATACCAAATTACAAGGAATTAACAACCGAGTCTATACATTTCTTCAGTCCATAAAGAGTCCTGATGACATACAGGCCTATATAGATCGCTATCTTGTAGACTTCCCCGATGTTAAGTTAACGGTTATTAGAAATGGTCAAAGCATTGTTTTCGACTCTTTCAAACATGCTTACAGCCAAGAAGAGTATTGGAATGACTTTGAAATTCAAGAAGCGTTTCAAAGGGGAAATGGATATGAAATCCGTAAGGATGATCCGGACGATACAACCTATTTTTTTTCAGCAACATTATTCCCAAACTACTTGGTTAGGACTGCTATGCCTTATGGTACCATGTTAGAGAAATCCCTCAAAACAGATACTAGGTATCTAATTTTTAGTTTCATCACTTCAATGCTGCTTATTTCTCTCTTCTACACCTTTACTTCCAAATTAGGACAAGCAATAGATCGTTTAAAGCAGTTTGTACAGCGTGCGGAAACCAATAAAGCACTGACATTCGATGATGATATTTCCTATGCAAGTGGTGAGTTAGGAGATGTTACTCAACATATTATCGAAAACTACAAGAATCTACACGATACGAAAGAAGCACTTGCTAATGAGCGTGAAAAGCTATTTACCCACTTGACTATCTCGCGAGAAGGATTGGGTATTTTCACCGCAGATAGCAGAGAAGTACTTGTTAATGATCTTTTCATTAATTATTGCAACTTAATATCTGATGTAAACTTACGTCAAAGCGAAGATGTATTTATAATCCCTGAATTAAAGGAAATTGTTGATTTCATTGATCGTAATCAACATGAACCAATATCTCAAAAAGAGAAAAGAAAGAATATTTCTATTGACAAAAACGGAAAGAGTTTCATCATTACGTGTATTGTTTTCAATGATAAAAGCTTTGAGCTTTCAATTAATGATATTACTAAAGCTGAAGAAAATAATCAACTAAAGAAACAAATCACACAAAACATCTCTCACGAACTTAAAACACCAGTAAGTAGTATTCAAGGCTATCTTGAAACAATCGTCACTCACCCAGACTTAACTGACGAGAAACGAAACAACTTCATCCAACGCTGTTATGCTCAAAGTAATAGACTATCAAGGCTTCTTCAAGATTTAGCTATCCTTACTCGCATTGAAGACTCGAGCGACATGTTTGATAAGCAAGAGATTGCTGTAAACATTTTAGTAGCCACAATCATTGATGAAATTGAATTAGACCTAGAAAAGAAAGGTATTGTTATTCATAATGATTTAAATACTGATTTGAAAATTCATGGTAACTATTCCCTACTCTATTCTATTTTTAGAAATTTATTAGACAATAGTATCGCCCATGCTGGAGAAAATATAGATATCTACATCTCGTGCTTTAAAGAGACTAAGGATAAATATTATTTCAGCTATAAAGACACCGGCGTAGGAATTCCGCAAGAGCACTTAAACCGACTATTTGAGCGATTCTACCGCGTTGATAAAGGTAGATCAAGAAAGCTTGGTGGAACAGGATTAGGACTTGCTATCGTTAAAAACTCTGTCCTAGTGCATGAGGGAACTATTGTTGTAAAAAGTGATTTAAATAAAGGAATTGAGTTTGTTTTCACTCTTCCAAAGAACTTATACGAATAGAAACAGAATAATTCTTTCGATTCTATTTTCATACCTTTTCAATTTGCAAGCTTTTTGCAATTCCTTTTTTAAGATACCAACACATACAAATTAACATAGCCTCCTCATGATAAAGTGCTTACAAACGGCTATAGAGATTACTTACACCTTATCTTTAAGGAAAATATTCCTTATTTATTTCCTTGTATTAGTTCTTATAAAGAATTACATTTGCTACGTGATAGTTAATCTTTTCTACTGCCACAGAAAAGGTTTAAAGGGAATTAGGCGAAAATCCTAAACAGTCCCGCTGCTGTGATTCTCATATAAAGGTTATAGACAAGAATGACTCTTAATGCCACTGGAGTTAATACTCTGGGAAGGTGTCTATATACTGAGATAAGTCAGAATACCTTGCTATTGCTCTCTATTTTCATTGCTTTCGAGGAAGAAGTGATGCATCTAGCTGAAAAGTCGTTTGCATTAATGCTTTTCAAATAGTTCATCTGGATTTTTATCTCAAGAAAAGTAAAAATAAACTCTGCCAAGTTTATTTCATTAATGTCCAGACGTGAGTTCACGCTCTGGACATTATTTTGCCCTGAAATTTATTGTTGTATTGAATAAACGAAAATAAATTCTTTCGTAATTTTATAGTGAATAGGTATATATTTGGGAGTAAAATGTTGAAGTATATATTGTTTCGCATATAAAACAGCCTCTCCATCCATAGGTCTGAAAGGCAAAACATGAAGATGTGATTTGAAATCAACATCCCTGCGATCCAGCAATTTCACTAGTAATTCTTTTGAGCACCAAATAAGGAGGTTTGACAAGAGTTTATTCTTCTTTAAGGAAAAGCCTTCATCCTTACGCACAAATCTCTTAGAAAGAGCTAACACACGCTCTGAAGGAACTTCTATATCTATGCTGACTAAACGGTAAGTTGAAATTAATACAGCAACAAAACCGATAGTATGAGATATTGATATCGACAGTTCACTATCAAGCAAGTAAGGCCTACCCGATTCTGTATAGGCAATTACTGAATCAACCTGCAAAGATTGTAATAATATTAAACGAACCACAAGCCATTCCTTTCGTCTAGACTCAGACTTAAACCCTCTAGATTCTTCAATATAATCCGCTAATAAAGGATTATTTTCAAGCTCTTGGAGGCTTTCCGAAATAGACCAAATTGCTATTTTAGAATGATGTTCTATTTGTTTAACAAAGAGTAAAGACATAGTTAATACAGTCTTAGTAACAGACTACGTATTATTTAATAATAAACTTAACTTTAAGGATTCTTCTTTCGTCCTTAGATAATACTTGAAATTCGTACTTATCTTCATAGGAAACCTTTTCATTTAAAGCGGGGAACTCCCCTTTAACTTCCAATAAAAGTCCGCCAATGGTATCAGCTCCGCCAACAATTTTTTCAAACTCATCTTCTCCTACACCTGTTTCTCGATAAAAGTCTGATAGTTGTGTTTTCGCTTCAAAAATCCAAGTTGAATCATCAATTTTCTTAAAAGTACTTTCGTCTTCATCATATTCATCTTGAATCTCACCAACAATCTCTTCAATAATATCTTCCATTGTGATCAATCCAGAAGTACCACCAAACTCATCAACTACAATAGCAATATGAACTTTATTCGTTTGAAAATCACGCAATAGGTCATCAATCATTTTAGTTTCTGGCACAAAATAAGCAGGACGGATAATGGATTGCCAACGAAAAGTATCACCTTTAGAAAGATGAGGAAGTAAGTCTTTGATATATAACACCCCAACTATATTATCACGTGATTTGTTATAAATCGGTATTCTAGAATATACATTCTCTAAAATACTACTCAAAATATCCTTGAATGGAGTATTAATATCCAAATCGACCATATCCAAACGAGAGGTCATAACTTCTTTTGCAGTTTCACCACCAAAACGAATAATACCTTGCAAAATATTACTCTCCTCAGACAATTCTGTTTTGTCTGTCAATTGTAAAGCATGCGACAATTCATCCACAGAAATATTGTAGTTATTCTTCGAATTGAAATGCTTATTAATAAATTCAGAGGATTTAACTAATACAGCAGAAACGGGCTTAAATATTTTTGAAAAAAACAAGATTCCTGGCGCTGCAAAGCGACAGAACTTCAAAGTATTCTGGGCTGAGAAAATCTTTGGCATAATCTCACCAAAAAGCAATAGCAAGAACGTCAAGATACCAGTCAATAGTACAAATTCAGCGACTTTAGATGTAAATGTAATTACACTCATAAAGAAGAAATTACACAACACAATGAGCGTTACATTAACAAAGTTATTAGCCACTAAAATTGTAGCTAATAGACGCTCCGAATCATTCAATAATTTAGTGATAATCTTATCTGAAACATGCTCTTCTTCTTCAATCTGATTCAAATCTGAAGGACTTAGAGAAAAGAAAGCTATTTCTGATGCCGAAGCAAAGCCAGAAAGTATCAATAGAAATCCTGCTATGACAATTGAGACAATAGCAGAAGCAGATGGCGAACTAACTTCGAAGCCATTAAATATTGAAGTAAAAATAGAATTTAACGTATCTGATTCCAAAGGGGTAAAATTTAGTTTAACATTAGACATATTGAGGTATTAGATTATCTAAAACCTCAATATGCTATATTGTAACTCTATTTAGAATGGTAAATCATCTAAAGAGTCTTGTGGAGCAGGTTCTGACTTTGCAGCACCACCTGTAGTTTGCTGGCTTGTCGCATCATTTGCAGGTCTATCAGAAGTGCTTTTACCTGAAAGCATTTCCATTTGATCAACAAATATTTCAGTAACGTAACGCTTGTTGCCGTTTTGGTCATCATAAGATCTACTCTTAATCTTACCTTCTACATAAAGTTTATCGCCTTTATGAACATATTTTTCTGCAATTTCTGCGAGTCCTCTCCATAAAACTAAATTATGCCACTCTGTTCTTTCCGGAACTTGAGTACCATTCGCTAGAGTATAAGCTCTTTCTGAAGTAGCTAAAGGAAAACTTGCAATTGCAATCCCTGTATCTAAATAACGTACATCTGGGTCTTTACCAACATTTCCCAATAATATAACTTTGTTTACTGACATAAAACTCTTTACATTTAGTTTACTCAAAATTAAATACATTCTGAGTATAATACAATTAATTAATCTCTTTTATTCGACAATGTTCTGCAGAAACTGATGAATAAGTTTTGAAACAGGGTATAAATCTAAGTCATCTATATTGATTTTCAAATAGTTTGTTAAATTTATATACTTTTTCGTCAACTTTACGGTGTAAATTTTAGCGAATATTTTCTGATGAGAGAGAACGTGTTGATAATTTTGAACAACCGAACTGATATCACTCAAATTTAAATCACTTAAAAAACTTTCTTGATTAAGAAGTTCCCCTAATTCAACGCTTTTTTCAGTTTCGATAAGAGGAAAATCAAACATATTTTTCCAAATATCACTACCTATTCTTTTATTCAGAAAAATTGAACCATCGGTATCTACAATATAAAAGTAGTTAAAATAACGGTTTCTAACTTTCGTTTTACCTTGTTTGACTGGTAAATCTTGGATTTTTGATTCGTTATAAGCTACACAGCTATCTACAAGAGGACACTCTTGACATTTCGGAGACTTAGGAGTACATTGAATTGCACCAAAATCCATAATGGCCTGGTTGTACTTTGCTGGATACTTTTTATCAATAAGCCCTTGTGCAAGTTCAGAGAACTCCTTTTTGCCTTTAGATGTATTAATAGGTGTAGAAACTCCATAATACCTAGAGAGCACACGGTATACATTTCCGTCAACTACGGCATAAGGCAAATCAAAAGCAAAAGAACAAATAGCCGCAGCCGTATACTCACCTACACCTTTCAGACTAATTACATCAGCATAGGTAGAAGGAAAATTGCCAGATATACTTTGAGCCGCAGCCAAAAGATTGCGTGCACGAGAATAATAACCTAGCCCCTGCCAATACTTAAGTACCTCTTGTTCTGAAGATTCAGCTAGTTTTTGAACGGTGGGATAACGATCAATAAAGCGCAGATAATAGTTGTAACCTTGGGCTACTCTCGTTTGTTGTAAAATAATTTCCGATATCCAAATAAGGTATGGATCTTTTGTATTTCTCCAAGGTAACTCTCTCCCAAACTCTGAGTACCAATCAATTATGTATTTACTAAACAATTTTCAAAATTAAATGATTAATAGCATACAAAAATAATCATTTATTTAAGTAGAACCACTAGTAAATTCAAGGATATGACGATTTTACGGAAAATTAGCACCAAATAATTTTTTTCAAAGCTTAAAAACCGATATATTTGCAGACCAAAAAATTAGAATCATACAGTAATATTATTTTTTAGACAAAATGACAAAAGCAGATATTGTAAACGAAATTACAAGAAAAACTGGTATTGAAAAACCTGTAGCTTTAGAAGCTATTGAAGCGTTTATGGATATAGTAAAAGATTCATTAACTCAAAACGAGAATGTTTATCTTCGTGGTTTCGGAAGCTTTATTGTAAAGAAGAGAGCGCAAAAAACAGCTAGAAATATCTCAAAGAATACTACAATTATTATTCCTGAGCATAACATTCCTGCATTCAAGCCTTCTAAAACTTTTACAGAAGCTGTTAAGAGTCCAAATAAATAAAGTATTAACCATAAAATTTTGAAGCTATGCCAAGCGGAAAGAAAAAGAAAAGACATAAAATGTCTACCCATAAGCGTAAAAAAAGATTAAGAAAGAACAGACATAAAAGCAAAAAATAAGTCTTAGTCTGAATTTTAAGACAAAGAACAAACTTGTAAAGATTCTCTCTTTCTAGTTTGTTCTTTGTTTTATATCACATGAACAATTAAAGATGTTAATTCGTTCTAGTTAAAAGTAAATTAAAATAATAAGGAAACAGTGACAAGCGAAATCGTTGTAGATGTACAGTCTGACGAAGTTTCAATTGCGCTTTTGGAGGACAAAAGCCTTGTGGAACTACAGAGTGAGGGAGGAGATCTTTCGTACTCAGTTGGAAATATGTACTTGGGACGCGTTAAAAAATTAATGCCTGCCCTTAATGCCTGCTTCGTTGATGTCGGTTATGAAAAAGATGCTTTCCTACATTATTTAGATTTAGGTCCTCAATTTAACTCTCTAGAAAAATTTGTCAAACAAACTTTAAGCAACAGAAAGAAACTACCTTTAATGTCTAAACTACCACAGATTCAAGACATTGACAAAGAAGGTGTTATTTCGGATGTTCTTAAAGTTGGACAAGAAGTTGTTGTACAAATTGCAAAAGAACCCATTTCAACAAAAGGTCCTAGACTAACGTCCGAAATCTCTTTTGCAGGTAGATACTTAGTACTTATACCATTTAATGATAAAGTATCGGTATCTCAAAAAATTAAATCAAGCAAGGAAAGAGCACGTCTTAAACAACTATTACAAAGCATTAAACCAAAGAATTTTGGTGTTATTGTACGTACAGTTGCTGAAGGTAAACGTGTAGCGGAACTTGATGGTGAATTAAAGATATTAAGCAAACGTTGGGACGAAATGATTAAAAAAGTCCAACGTGCAACGAAGTATCCCACTCTTATTTTTGAAGAAACAAGCAGAGCAGTGGCTCTTTTAAGAGATTTATTTAATCCGTCTTTTAAAAATATTTACGTCAATGACGAGCCTGTTTTTCATGAAATTGATGAGTATGTTAAACTAATTGCACCTGATAGTGCAAATATAGTTAAGCTATACAAAGGGAAGCTTCCAATATTTGACAACTTCGATATTACCAAACAGATTAAATCATCGTTTGGTAAAACTGTATCATACAAAAGAGGTGCTTATCTGATTATCGAACATACAGAAGCACTACACGTTGTTGATGTAAACAGTGGAAATAGAACCAAAAATGCCAATGGTCAAGAAGCCAATGCTCTTGAAGTCAACCTAGGTGCTTGTGATGAGCTTGCACGACAATTAAGGTTAAGAGATATGGGTGGAATCATTGTAGTCGATTTTATCGACATGAATGAGGCTGGCAACAGACAAAAGGTCTATGAAAGAATGAGTGCTAACATGCAAAAAGACAGAGCACGTCATAATATTCTTCCACTAAGTAAATTTGGATTAATGCAAATTACTCGTCAACGTGTACGTCCTGCAATGGATGTTGAGACCTCGGAAGTGTGTCCTACTTGTTTTGGAAAAGGAAAGATCAAATCTTCAATCCTATTCACCGAAACACTAGAGAATAAAATTGATTACTTAGTTCATAAAATAAAGAAAAAGCGTTTTGCATTACACGTACACCCGTATGTGGCAGCCTTTATCAATCAAGGCATTTTTTCATTAAAGAGAAAATGGCAAATGAAGTACGGATTTGGAATTAAAGTCATACCGAGCCAAAAACTCACTTTTTTACAGTATGTATTTTACGATAATACTGGTGAGGAAATCGATATGAAAGAAGAAATTGAATTAAAAAATTAAACAGATGCAAGAGAGGCTAATAGATATCTATTAGCCTCTCTTTATATTTAAATGTAGCATAAATTTCCTCTAACCACAAGTGTGCTACAAACAGTCCTGTCCACTATATTCTTTCTTTGAAAGAAGAGTGAGTTCTCTTTCAAAGGAAAGTCTGTCTTCTTTCAAAGACAACACATCCTTCTATTAGACACCACTACTATTTAACAATCAACAGTCATATCCAAGCAATATAAATCTATTATAAAAAGGCAAGCAGAAACTACTTCTACCTGCCCTTACTATCTTCACACCTTGATGATTAATAATCTGTTTCAGTAACAGCTGTTACTAACATCTCATCATTTATATTCTCTCCCCATTGTTTTAGTTTTTCTCTAATATCCTTTTTAACGTCAGCATAAATGCCTACTGGCGCTAAGTTTTGCATTTCAAAAGGATCATTCTTCAGATCTATTAATTGTTCTTTATTTTTATAGAAACGATAAAGAGTATATTTATATTGATGCTCAATAATAGTCCATGCACGTGTATTCACTCCATCTAAGAATGTTTCTACGAATACTGCATCATGATGCTTTTTGGTTTTTCCTTCTACAACGGGACGTAAACTCTTACCAAAGCGACCTTCATCAGAATACTTTGCATTTGCATAGTCGCAAACCGTTTTATAAATATCAAGGTTTACACTAACGAGGGCTTCAGAATTGACTTGATTCAAGTTCTTTCCTTGTGGTGGTTTAACAATAAATGGCACTCCAGCTATCTCTTCTTGAGGAACACGCTTCTGATTCGCACGATGAGCAGCAGCACCGTCGCCATGATCACTCGTGAAAATAATGATACTATTGTCATACAAATCATTATCCTTTAACACCTTGATAAGCTTCACTACTTCCTTATCCACACGCTCTACAAAGCGATAATAAGCGTATAAATAGCGCTGCCAATCAACATCAGTATAATTTTTTGTTGGATATGATTTTGGTACAAACTCCCTATGTAATATTACCGCCTCTGGAAAGAAAGCTGGAATAGAAGCATTAATGGGAAGTGGAGGATATAATGCTCTATCGGCATCTGTATCAACATTAAGAGGACCATAATGCAAAGCCTCATCACGAGCAAACTCGCAAGTTTCATGTGGATTCAAGAATGAAGCAACATAAAAAATAGGTTTCTTATATTTTTTCTCCAAATAAGCTTTACTTTTCTCCACTAAAACTCGGTCATCCATATCCGCTACATTGGTAAATCCGGTTCCCTTTACGGGTAAATTAATAGATAAAGGAGCATGCCATTTACCTGCATATAAACATTCGTAACCAGCTTTATTAACCATGTTGCCAATCGAGTTTGCTAGTTCATCTGCAGAAATATCTCCAACCGAATTATCCTTTACACCTAACTGAACAGGCATCTTTCCAGTAACCAAACTAGCTCGAGAAGGTCCACTTAAAGGATAAGTTACATAAGAACGTTCAAAACGAATACCATCTTGTGCCAACTGATCAATACCAGGGGTTTTAACATACGGATTACCAGCACAACTCAATGCATTGGCCGTATGTTGATCCGACATTATTAAAATGATATTTGGTCTATCTGCTTCCTTCTCTTGTTGCTTAGCTTCTAATGCACTAAAACCAACAAAAGGCGCACAACACGCCAATAAAGATTGAAAATACTTCATATTCTTTTCTAAATTTAAAATCGGATGTAAAGATACATCGATTTGGGTAAAATCAGAGCGTATATAGATCGCCCCTTTAAGAATAAATTAGGCGTATACGGCCTTCTACAGCCACATACGCCTAATCATTTATATCTTAATAACCTTTGTTATTATTCCAATTTGTTAGATCAATCTCTCCCTGAGGAACTGGGAAATAGAAATGACCTTGAGCTTTGTAGAATGAGTTATTCCAAACTTGCGGACGTACATCACCTACTTTTTCTTTACGGACAAGATCAAACCATCTTCTCATTTCTGCAAAGAACTCCCATCCTTTTTCATTAAAGACAGCTTGTTCAAATTCTTTCGCATCTCGAGTAGTGGTTACCACAGATTTTGCTCTATTTTGCACTTTATTCAAACACTCCAATGCTAAATCATCAACTACACCCTTTGCCAACACAGATGCCTCTGCATACGTTAATAAAACATCTGCATAACGATAGATGGAAGTTACTCCATTAGATAATTGAGATTTTGCAGGTTTACCATTGTTGTAGTCATAGTATTTAGAGATTGCAGGTAGTTTATCATTTGATTCTGTGAAGCTGATAACCTTTCCTTCTTTCGTCTCTAGATTTTGAACTTCCCACTCAGTCATGTAATTCCATTTCTTACGATCATCATTTGGGTATTTATTATAAAAATCTAGATCTCCATAATAATCTGCCCAACCTGCATTAGGGAAAAAATCAATTGGATAAAAAGATTTGCCATATTGGCTAGGCACTTTATTAGCTACAGAGTGTTGAAGAGTAAAAATAAACTCACGAGGGTCTGTTTTGTTTTCTTCTTTCCAAAGCGAAGAATAGTTGTCAATCAATCCATGACGATTACTATTAATGATTTCAAGTGAAAGGTTCATTGCTTTCTCATAGCACTCATTTTTATGTAAAGGCCAACCAGCCATAGTCATATAGACATCTGCCAAACAAGCTTTAGCAGCCCATTTCGTAGGTGCACCACTATCTCCAGTACGACTAACTTCTGGCAACCACTCCATCGCTTTCTCTAAACTAGGAACAATCATTTTAGCATAGACTGTCTCTACCGATTCTCTAGGCATAGTAGAAGAAGCATCCTTAGGATGAATCAATAATGGAGCATCACCAAAGATACGTACAGTATAGAAATACGCTAATGCACGCATAAAATAAGCTTCACCAATGATGGCTTTAACTTTTTTGGTTTTATTCGACTCATCGTTAGCAATTGGAGTATATGCTATTAAACGGTTACTCTCGCTAATAACCTCCATAAAGTTTTCCCAAAGGTTTGAGAAATCTGGATTATTTGCCATTAAAGCAGGAGATAAATTTGCAATGTTACTCAACAGGTTACCCGGTTTAGTTGGAGATATAGTAATATCATCGGCTTGAACATTTAAACGCATTAAACGACAATTAAATGCATAATTACCTTTCCATAACTTCCAATAAAGTCCTGGAACCGACTTTTCGGCCGCTCCGTCAATAGCGAAATAGTCTTCTTCGCTAAGGAATGACTTAGGTTCTTGAGAAAGATCTACACAAGAACTTCCTGTCAAGATACAAACGGCTAGTAATACAATTTTATATATTGATGTTTTCATTTGATTCAAGAATTAAAAAGAAAAGTTTAAACCAAAAATATAATCACGGCTGTTAGGGTATGCTCCCCAATCTACACCTTGAGTTAAAGGACTTCCCAAAGTTGCTTCTGGGTCAAGACCATTATATTTAGTAATTGTGAATGGATTTTTAACAGATACATAGAATCTCAAGTTGTTGATACCTGCTTTAGTACAAATAGTTTTTGGCAAACTATATCCTAAAGTAACACTTTTAACTTTGACGAAATCACCCTTTTCGATAAAACGATTGCTATAAAATCCTTTAGTAGAGTTTTTCTCTGCCATAAATCCTGGAATATCAGTATTCGTATTTTCAGGTGTCCATCTATTTCTTAACTCGGCCATTGGTGTAACAACATCTTTACCTTGAGATGGTAGTAAGTTGTATCCAATTTGACGAGTTGCATTATAAATATCAAAACCGTGAAAACCAATAATCATAATTGACAGGTCGAAGTTTTTGTATTCAAAAGTATTGCTCCAACCCCAGTTAAATGTAGGTTGTCCGCTACCAATGATACCTTGATCATCCTTGTCATATTTACCATTATTATTTTTGTCTTCATAACGAGGATTACCCGCTACAACACCATAAACTTCACCATTCGTTTTGTTTGTAGCAACACCATCTGCACCAACAAAAGGAGCATTAACTTGATCTGGTTGCCATACTCCTAAGTAATTGTATCCCCAGAAAGTTGAAATCTTTTCACCTTCAATCATACGAACAATTGAAGCTTCATACTCTCCACTCATTAACTGGAATTTCTCTTTTGTAGGAATTTTTGTAAATTTACCTTGATTGTAGTTTAAGCTAAGGTTTGTATTCCAACTGAAATTAGGATTTACAATTGGATCTAAACTGAATGTAGCTTCAATTCCTTTGTTCTCGATTTCACCAGCATTAAACATTCTACTCTTATAACCCATATGTACAGGCTGTTGAAGCTCTAGCAGTAATTTCTTACTAGCACGCTTGTAAAAATCCAAGTTCACAGTGAAGCGTCCATCCCAAAAACCGATATCTGCCCCAAAATTTAATTGCTCGTTACGTTCCCAACCTAAATTATCACCAGCAGGACGAGTAAATACATAAGTAGTTCCACCTGTAGGAGTAGGTCTTGGTCCCATTTGAGAATACATTTGATATGGAGCAATGGCTTGATTACCAACAACACCATAACCAAAACGTAGTTTCAATTGATTTAACCAATTTGCATTGTTCATGAATTTCTCTTGCATTACGTCCCATGCAACAGACATAGATGGGAAATAATCCCATTTTTTAGCCAATCTAGAAGTACCATCACCACGAATAGAAGCTGTAAACATATAGCGATTTAATAATGCATAGTTTGCTCTAATCATCCAAGATTGCATAGTACTAACAATGTTTTCTGAAGAAGCTTCCGATTTGTTACTATCTGCCCAACCTAATGCATTAGAACCTAACTCTTCAAATTGTAGATTACGAGCAGTTGTTCTGTGCCAGTAAATTTTAGAGCTATATTGTTCAAAAACACCTGTTAAGTTAACACGGTGATTTTCGTTAAACTCTTTCATGTAGTTCAACGTATTAGTATTCAAGAATACTGTTCCTTTGTTACTGTATGCTGTGGCTTTTGTCATTCCGTTTGCAAATGCCTCATAACTCTTACTATTAAAGCTCTCTGTATTGTGCTCGTTGGTTAAACTAACACCCATCTGCGTACGGAAAGTTAAACCATCAACAATCTTAAAGTTTAAATAACCTTGAATTTGATTGTGCTGGTAGGTCATCTTGTTATCCGATTCATTAACTAATGCCATAGGATTAATTACTGGACCATTCGATAACGGATATTTATTTATATACTCTCCTTCTGAATCATAAGGACCTGAAGTTACAGGATAGTGAATAGCACCAATTAAAGCACCATTATATTGTGCCATTCTAGGACCAGTATGACTTGTATAACGACCAAAAATATTAACTCCGGCATCTAACCATGATTTGATTTTAAGGTCTGTCTTAAGACGGTAATTGTATAATTCTTTCGAGTTGTTTTTAATAATACCCTCTGTTTTGTTGTAACGTGTAGAAGCTAACACAGAGATTTTATCAGAACCTCCCGCTATAGATAATTCATAGTTTTGTGCTACTGCAGGATCGTTTGTAATAGCATCAAAATAATCGTAACCTTTATTTGCACCTGTTCTGAAATCTTCTAGCTCTTCGGCATTGAAGTAGGTTTTTGTAGGTTCGCCTTTCGATGAGAAATACTCCGTACCATATGCATTTGCAAGTTTAGCAAACTCGAAGGGAGACAACGTATCTGGTTTTTTAGCTATGGTATTGAGACTAAGAAAAGAATTAAAAGACACAGACATCTTTTCTTTAGGCGATTTTGTAGTAACTAAGATTACACCATTTGCCCCACGAGAACCGTATACAGCTGTAGCAGATGCATCTTTAAGAACCTCTATTGATTCAATATCTGAAGGATTTAGGGCTTGAAGTTGACCACCAATAAATCCGTCGATTACTAGAAGTGGACCTTCATCACCAGAGATAGACCCCATACCACGAATACGCATCGTATTGTTTTTACTTGGATCTCCAGAACCAGAAACAACTGTTAAACCAGACATTTTACCCTGCATAGCGTCAGAGATATTCCCACTAGGTACACTTTTTATAGCATCGCCCGGTTTTATAGATGAAACCGCACCAGTCAAATCACTTTTACGTTGTACTCCATAACCGACAACTACTACGTCATCAAGAGTATATACATCTTCTTTAAGTGTTATTTTTAATGGAGAGTTATTTGTAACTTTTACATTTTGGCTGATGTAACCAATGTAAGAAATTACTAATGTTGAATTTGCAGGCACATCACCTAAAGTGAATTGGCCATCTAAATCAGTAAGAGTTCCCTTAGTAGTCCCCTTAACGGATACAGAAGCACCGATAATTTCTAAACCGGAGTCATCCTTTACCAAACCTGATATCGATAAATTTGATTGTGCGTAGAGTGTAGGCACAAAACATATTAGAAGAAGTAATAAGTACCACCTTCTAATAGTTAGCTTGTGTGTTTTAAGCATAGATGTTAATTAAATTTGTTAATTAGATGTTTCAAAAAGTTAAACAAGTACAACAAAGAAACTATTTACATCTACCTCCCATCATCAATATAATACAATATTTGTGCAATATCGTACACTTAATTCACACACAAACATAAATACGTAAATATAAGCAAGTTAAACCTGAAAATTAAGGACGTAAATATTCATTTATTGGATTAATACTCTACAATAACTTCCAAATTCAGATAAATATCAACAATAAATAATCTTATAACCTTAAGATTATTTATTCCTACTGGAAGATTTGTTTCCAATTTGAATTAAACTTACTCCAAGAACAATTAATATTAATTCACGTATTCGAAAAAGAAGAGCCACAAAGAGACCTAAGTCAGTGGGTATTCCTAACATAGAAAATGCTAAAACAAATCCACCCTCTCTCCCACCCAACTGCATGGGCATAAAGAAGAGCAGATTTCCCATAAGAGATGAGATAGCAATAACTAAATAGGCCTCAACAAAACTAACATTACACAATGCTGGGATTAACATGACTTCAAAGCATCCTACAAAGCGAGCAAGAAGCTCAATAAAAATTGTCTTAATAAAAACCAACGTGTGTTCTTGATATATTTGCCTAACCTGGCCATCAATAGTTGCAATCGACTCACTATTTTTCTGCATAAAACGCCCTACATTTTTTCCTACAAACGGAATTCTTGCAACAAGACTCGTTAACAGCGTTGCAACCCCCTTATTCATTATCAGAAGAAACAGAAAAATAAATAGAGCACCTAAAAAAATTACAATGCAAGCAGGTAGTAAATACACAGGATAACACACGCCCAACAGAAGGGCTCCAACCATCCAAAACAAGATATGTGAGCCTATATGGGCTATGGAATATAATATAGTTGAAGAGACAGCCTTATTTGTACCTACATATTGTTTTAATTCTAAGATGCGGTAGGGCTCTCCCCCGTTTAATCCTCCTGGTGTAACATAATTGAGAGCAAAACCAGAAAGAGTAAATTTGTATAATCGAAAGATTGATGCTTTAAAACCTCCAAGTTCATTTAAAATGACTTGCCAAGAAATTGTATTCAATAAGTAGATTCCACTCCACAGGAATATAGCCCACAGAAAGAATAACTCCGATTGCTTCAAATAAGATAACAAATCAACCCAAGTTAAGTCAAAGCTAAAAATCATCATGATTATAGCACCAAATCCTAACGCAAAGAAAAATAGTCGTATGGTTTTACTCATTTTATACAATCTGGGTGTTCATCCATTAAAAGTACCAACTTAGCATCAAGTCCCCATCGATATCCACCTAATGTACCATCGGTACGCAATACTCGGTGACAAGGAATGAAATAAGATATTTTATTTCGACCTACTGCACTAGCAATAGCACGTACAGCTCGAGGTTTGTTCAAACGGTTGGACAAATCAGAATAACTTATAAATTCTGCAAAGTGTAACTGACACAACTCGGTTAAGATCTCTATCTGAAAATCCGTACCAGCAATGACCAGCTGAACATCAGTCTTTTCATTATCACTTCCACTTTGAACAGAAAAAATGTGAGTCAAGTAATTAACATCAGTAGTCGTAAGTGAAGAAAACTCAGCTTTAGGAAAAGTTTCTAATACATCTTGTTCAACATTATATTTTCCTGATTTATTTACAAATCCTAAATAGCAAATTTTGTCCTCGTAGAAACAGATTAAGACTTTCATACCAAAAGCACTAACATACCCTTTACGAACAACAATGTTATTTTGAAAAAACTGAGTTGGAACCCGAGTAATTAATACATTGTATAAGTCTTTATTTTGCATGTTGTTACTAGAATCAATAACTACCGATGGCTTAGACAAAAGCAAACTAGATGCTTTGGATACTAATTGTTGATAATAGGCAGAGTCTTTCATATTGGTTTTATTAAAGCAATAAAGCTATATAAAAGAAATAACCCACACAATAATTTAATTGCATGGGTTATTAAATCTTTTCAAGCTATTGTGAATTAGTAGCTTACTTTTACACCTGCGAAATAGTTTCTAGGCATAGCAGGACCGTAAACATAGTTCGAGTCACGGTCTTTACCTTTATCAAAATCTTTTTGGTATGAGTTGAAAATATTATTCACACCAATACTTAGTTGTAAAGTAGCAGCTTTAGCTACATTAAAATCGTAAGATGTTTTGAAATTTGCATCAAAGAATTCTCTAGTATTTACAGCCTTGTCTTTTGAGTTATTCATACCAGCCTCTAAGTGTTGAACTAACATTGAACCTGTATATGTACCCGATAAAGAGATGTTAAGTGGTTTTATTGGTGTATAGGTAGAAGTAAAATATCCGTAGAAATTAGGAGTTCTAAAGATTTTACGCTCTGCTTTTACATCCTCATCGTTACTCCAAGCAATCGCTTTTGCATATCTACTTTTCTGCATAGTGAAGCCAGCTTGGAATTGATACTTGTTTAAGTAAGCCATTTTACCTTCCAGTGTAAGCCCCATCACTTTTGCACGTGGACCATTAGTACGCAAGCGAATTAAAATGTTATCATCCTCCGCTTGAGGTTGATCAATCAATACAAAAGGATTTTTCAACATGGTCATAAACCCTTCAACCAAGAAATTGAACTGATATGCACCTGCTAAATGATAAAAATCCATGGAAGCACTTAAACTTTGAGATGTTTCTTCCTTTAAGTTTTTATCTACTTCAATCATAGCCATATCTCCACCCGCATTGTCTACGTGTAAATCTTCGTCGAATGTTTGAGGAGCTCTAAATCCCCCTGAGTAACTTAATCTAAAGTTGACATTTTCTGTTGGATTATAACGTAGGTTTGCACGAGGACTAAAAATAGCTTTGTTCAACATGCTGTGTTTATCTAAACGACCACCAACTAAAATACCCCATTTATCATTCTTCCACTCATTTTGAGCAAATGCACTACCAATATTCACAGTTTGTTTAGTATATCTTTCGTATCCCCATAGGTCATCAACCAATTTATCACGATTATATTCTAAACCTACTGTCAAGTCTGATGGCATGAACAAAGCTTTATCAAAACTATATACATATTGAGAACCTGCCATGAAAGTCAAGTCTGTAGTTTTACCATACGCTTTTAAAGGATCTTCACCTGGACCATAATAACTATCTCGGTCTGTGTATTGAGCAGATGTAAAAACAGAAAAACGTTGCTTCTCATCTGGGCTAAAGTAGTCGAACTTTAAACCTCCACCATCAATAGAGTGCTCTAATTGCTCTGTGATATCAGCTTCATGAGGAGGGCGATTCAATTGATTACCACCCCTACGAAATTCTTCCATGTGGTGATATTCAAATGTCAGTTTACTATATAAACTTGTTTTAAGAAATGAACGGAAACCAATGGTTTGATTTTTTAATTTAGGTAATTCAGTAAATCCATCATTATCATAATCAAAACCAGCTCTGTGTCTGTTCTGACCAAAAACATAGATACCCGCCTTGTGATTGTCAGTTACCAATGAAGCATTCACTGTAGTATTATTATCAAAAGAAGATAATCCACCAATACCTGTAATGGTATGAGCTACTTGTGCAGTATTACGAATTGGTTCTTTTGTAATGATATTAATAGTGCCCGCAATCGCAGATGCACCAAACAAAGCTGAACCACCACCACGCATTACTTCAACACGTTCAATCATGTTGGCAGGGATTTGCTCCAAACCATATACCCCAGACAACGCACTAAAGATAGGTCTAGAGTCTATTAAAATTTGTGTATAAGGACCATCTAAACCATTAATTCTTACTTGTTGGAAACCACAGTTTTGACAATTGGTTTCCACACGCACACCTGGTTGAAAATTTAATCCCTGCGATAAGGTACTTGAGTTTGTATTTTCAAATGTCTTCAAATCTACAACATTTACAAGTGTTGGTGCTAATCGACGTTTAGTTTCACTACGATTAGCAGAAACTACTACACCTTCAAGTAACACATAATCTTCTTCAACCTCAAAATCAGCCTCAACTGTTTTTCCTTTTTTAAGAGTAACTTTTCTTTCAACAGTTTTATATCCAATAGAGGTTACAACAACCGTGTATGTACCTTCGGGTAGATTTTTCAAAAAGTAGTGACCTGTTTGGTCTGTTACAGTTCCTACCGTTGTTCCTTTTATAGATACATTTATATAAGCTAAATGTTCTTTTGTGTTTTTGTCTAATACATGCCCTATTAAATTGGCATCACTTCCTTTTGTCTGATTCTCTGCAGAGTCTGCATAGGTTTGGCTAACAATACTAAATATCATTAGTACCATCAAAAATATTTTTCTTTTCATCATTCTTAATTTTCTATTTAAACTTCGTCGTTAGGTTACGACTCTTAATCTGTTAAGGTTAGATTAGGTTTAAACAGGATGTAGGAGGGCCACGACGTGCATAAATTCCAAAATAGGGAGTCGTGTAGTTTGTTAGTGTAGGAACCGCAACAAGCAACACCGCAAACAAAGGTAAAAACAGCATTGAAAATGCTGGCAGTGTTGGAGAACTAGATACGAAATGATTCAATTGGTGGATAATATCCAATTCAATTGAAGTATGCGTATGACCAGAATCTTTATTAAAAGGATGCGAATGGACTATTGTTACCCCATTTATCACATGCGAGTGATAAAATAGTGTAATTCCTGCTGTGTAACTGATAAACAGCCACAACATGAACGATGCAATATGTCTTTTTAATCCTTGCGACATTGTAAACTAACTTATTATAGAATGTTACTAATGGTTAGAAACAGCTAAACCAAATAAAAGGTTCGGCAACGATAGATTAAATTAGTGCAAAGTTTATTGTAACTTTGCAACCTCAATTTATTTTCACCATTAATATTCGATTGCAAATATCGTAATATTATCTTCCAAGCTTATACAAATTAATGAATAATTTAAAAAACAAGTCGTTTAAGAGTGGTTGGCTAGCATTAAGCCCTCTATTGGTTTTTCTTTGTATTTACCTCGTAACTTCAATTATTGTCAACGATTTCTACAAAGTACCCATTACTGTGGCTTTTACTATTTCAGCAGCCTATGCAATAAGCATAACTAAAGGAATTCCTCTAGAACAACGATTACTTCAGTTTACAAAAGGAGCTTCTGATAGAAATATCATGCTCATGATATGGATATTTATTCTTGCAGGGGCATTTGCTCATAGTGCCAAAGAGATGGGGTCTATCGATGCTACTGTCAATTTAACACTACAAGTACTGCCTAGTAACTTACTTTTGGCTGGTATTTTTATTGCAGCTTGTTTTATTTCTTTATCCATTGGTACAAGCGTAGGAACAATTGTAGCTCTTACCCCTGTTGCAATTGGACTAGCAGCCAAAGTTGGGCTGGATGTTCCATTCATGGTTGGTGTAGTTATTGGCGGTTCTTTCTTTGGTGATAATCTATCATTCATATCCGATACTACAATAGCTTCAACCAAAACTCAAGGGTGCATTATGCGAGATAAATTTAAAGTAAACTTTATGATTGTTGTTCCTGCAGCACTTATCATACTATTACTTTACATCTATTTAGGCAAAGACATTAATGCTCCGATTTTGACCGATAGTATTGAGTGGCTGAAGGTTATTCCCTACCTCATTGTTCTAATCACTGCCTTAGCTGGAATTCATGTGGTATTAGTTCTTTCTCTAGGCATTGTATCATGTGGAATTATTGGTATGATAAGTGGAGATATGGGATTCTTCGATTGGTTTGGTGCGATGGGAAATGGAATTACCGGCATGGGGGAACTAATTATTATTACTTTACTTGCAGGCGGTATGCTTGAGTTAATTCGCTATAATGGCGGCATTGATTTTATCATAGACAAATTAACCAGACATATTAATTCAAAGCGAGGTGCAGAATTCAGTATTGCTGCTTTAGTGAGTATTGCCAACTTGTGTACCGCTAATAATACAATAGCAATTATCACCGTTGGTCCTATTGCTAAGGACATAGCAACAAAGTTCAATTTAGACCCTAGAAAAACAGCCAGTATACTCGATACCTTCTCTTGTTTTGTACAAGGTTTAATACCGTATGGTGCTCAACTTTTAATGGCTGCTGGTCTAGCCGGAATCTCACCGATTAGTATTATTCAAAATCTATATTACCCTTTTACAATGGGAATTATAGCCATATTGTCAATCGCATTTAGATATCCTCGAAGATATTCGTAAATATAGACTTCTTTTTGAAGCCGTTCATAAGGAGGTTTTACCATAAACAAAATGAGCAAAAGCTTTGTCAATCAAAACTAAACCTATATCTTTGCACCCGCTATTACGAGTTAATAGCATAATTCAAATCATAAACTAAAAAATTATTTTTAATGGCAACAAGAATTAGATTGCAAAGAAATGGCCGCAAAGGCTATGCTTTTTACGCTATCGTTATTGCTGACAGCAGATCACCACGTGATGGTAAATTTATTGAGAAGATTGGTACTTACAACCCTAATACCAATCCTGCTACAGTAGATTTGAATTTCGACAGTGCATTGAACTGGGTAATGAAAGGTGCTCAACCTTCTGATACAGTTCGTAACATTCTTTCTCGTGAAGGAGTTTACTTTAAAAAACACCTATTAGGTGGTGTTGCTAAAGGTGCATTTGGTGAAGCGCAAGTGGAAACTAAATTCGAAGCTTGGAAAAACGACAAGACAGCTAAACTTCAATCTGTAAAGACTAAAGATGCTGAAACTATCAAAGCTGACATCAAAGCTCGCTTAGAAGCAGAAGTTAAAGCAAACGAAGCTAGGGCTAAAGCTATAGCTGAAAAGAAAGCTGCTGAAGAAGCAGCAAAAGTAGAAGCAGAAGCTACTGAAGAACCAGCTGCTGAAAATGCAGAAGCTACTGCTGAATAATTAAATTATTTCAACACTACACTTATTTCAAACAAACAATATTAAAGGCTCTACTACGGTAGAGCCTTTATTATTTTAGGACATTACTAAAGAGAATGATCCATTCATAAGTACATGCTATATTTATTAAAAGAAATAGATATAAAAAAACAGATATTATTTACAAGTATATTAATATTGAATAGAATACCCTTGGATGCTTTAAATATTACTATTCCTTCAAAACACCCCGCTTTATCTAAAACAAGAAAGCGATGCATTTAGAATAGATCCAAATACATCGCTTAAATAATAGGTTAATTCTTATTCTACAAATGAATAAGAAATATTATGCTTGGAACCACTTTACAAAACAGAAGTCTTGACGATGTGGTAAATCTTCATGTTTAGGATACATTCTGTAGCCTACCTTGAAAGAACCAGAATTCTCAATAGCAACCTTTTTCTCGAAAGTATACAGATTACCATCTTTTTTAACCATATCTAGTGCAGTTAAACTATCAATATGGTCAATACCATTGTTGTCAGATTTAAGAACAATAAAGTCCACTCCAACAGCATCTTCAAGGCCACGTTCGTCAATCACACATCTCAATAGATATTCTTGACCTCTTTTAATTACACCTTGCTCCAAGTCTTGAGTTCCTTCACAAGAAACAACTTCAATCTCATTCCATTTAGTTGCAACATCTTGTTTCCAAGCAGCTAAAGATTTTGCTTTAGCAAAGTTGTTAGCAGAAAGAGTTTTAAAGCGCTTAGCTAACTTACAATAGAATCTATCAAAGTAATCGTCCATCATACGTTTCATTGTATAATTAGGAGCTACTTGAGCAATAGAATTTTTGATATAGCTAATCCATTCTGGAGAATAGCCTTTACTATTGATAGCATAGAACAAAGGAATAATAGAGTTTTCTAATTTAGAATAGATAGTAGCAGCATCTAGTTGATCTTGGTACTCTTGATTTTGATAAGTTCTCTTATCTGTCAATGCCCAACCTGCTTTTTCTCTATAACCTTCATACCACCAACCATCAAGTACTGAAAAATTCAAGACACCATTCATTAGAGCTTTCTCTCCTGATGTACCAGAAGCTTCTAATGGACGAGTAGGAGTATTTAACCAAATATCAACACCAGCAATTAAACGTCTAGCTAATTCCATATCGTAGTTTTCCAAGAAAATGATTTTTCCTAAGAACTCTGGACGATTAGAAATCTCAATAATTTGCTTAATCAAACCTTGACCAGCTCCATCGTTAGGATGAGCTTTACCAGTAAATAAGAATTGAACTGGTCTATCTGCTCTATTCACGATTCTATTCAACCTTTCAAGATCTGTAAATAGAAGGTGAGCACGTTTATATGTAGCGAAACGACGACCAAAACCTATTAAAAGTGCATCAGGATTGATGTTCTCTACAATAGATACTACTCGAGAAGGATCTCCTTGATTCTTCAACCAAGCAGAGTTGAAACGCTCTTTAATGTAAGAGATTAGTTTTCTCTTCATCAATTTACGAGTTTCCCAAATTTCTTCATCAGCTACGTTGTAGATAGCCTCCCAAATTTTCTCGTTTGATTGATCGTGGATATAGTTTTTATCAAAATGTTTAGCATAGAAAGCTTTCCATTCTGAAGAACACCAAGTTGGGAAGTGAACACCATTTGTTACATAACCAACGTGATTTTCTTCTGGGAAGTAACCTTTCCAAATACCTGCAAACATATCTTGTGAAACAATCCCGTGAAGTTTACTTACACCATTCACTTCCTGACAAGTGTTACAAGCAAAAGTAGACATACAGAAACGTTCATTCTTATCGCCTGGATTCATACGACCAAGATCCATAAGATTATCCCAAGAGATATTCATTTTAGGAGCATAACCGCTCATGTATTTTCCAAACAAGCCTTCATCAAAGTAATCGTGACCTGCTGGAACTGGAGTATGAACAGTATATAAAGAAGATGCTCTTACTAGTTCTAAAGCTTCTTCAAAAGAGAAACCTTCTTCAACATAGTTAGAGATACGTTTCACATTGATAAGAGCAGCATGGCCTTCATTACAATGGTAAACATCTTTCTTAATACCTAATTTATCTAAAGTAATGATACCACCAATACCCAATAGAATTTCTTGTTTCAAACGGTTTTCCCAATCACCACCATAAAGTTGGTGAGTAATACGTTTGTCAAATTCACTGTTCATGTCGTTATCTGTATCAAGTAGATATAAAGGAATTCTACCTACATTAACACGCCATAGATAAGCATAAACTGTATAATCTAAATAAGGAACTTCAACAACTACTGGATGACCAGCTTCGTCAAATACTCGCTCCAAAGGAAGAGTACCAAAATTTTGAGCTTCGTAGTTTGCAACTTGCTCGCCATTCATAGTTAGACTTTGAGTAAAGTAACCGTAACGATACAAGAAGCCAACTGCACATAAATTAATATTATTATCTGAAGCTTCTTTTAAGTAGTCACCAGCCAATACACCAAGACCACCAGAGTAGATTTTTAATACAGTATCTAAACCATACTCCATACTGAAGTAAGCTACAGAAGGTCTGTTAGCATCTGGTTTAACATCCATATATGTACGGAATTTCGCATAGACTGCGTCAACTTTATCTTGTACTTCTTTATTAGAAGCTAGTTCTTTCAATCTATTGTAACTTATCTTTTCCAAAAGAAGCACAGGATTGTGTGCAACTTCTTCCCATAATTCTGGATCTAAAGATTTAAATAAGCTTGTAGCTTCGTTGTTCCATGACCACCAAATATTTCTAGAAAGTTCAGCCAACTTCGATAATTCCTTAGGAATATCTGACTTCACATTAATAAATTTCCAATTAGGTGTGTTCGCCTGATTTGTTTTAATCATGTTTAAATAAAAATAAATTAGTTATTTCTTTTCGTTTTTGCCTTAAGCGCCAATTGATACGCTTTATAATAATCAACAATAAATTTCTCCCAAAGTGCTTTATCCGCTAAACGACTTGCTTTAGTTCGGATTTTATTTACTTCTGATTTTTCCAATTTAGAGAATTCTAAAATGGTATTCGCCATGCTATCTACCAATTCGGCATAATTATTATCAGTTCTTTCAATAACAGCAACTCCGTCTTGTATAGTAGCATTTTTTTTCGATTTTTCTACCCATCTTCCAAAACCCGAAAGGTTTGTTGTAATAGTAGGTATTTTAAATGCAATACTTTCAAGAGGTGTATATCCCCATGGTTCGTAGTAAGAAGGATAAGCTGTGATATCTTGACCAATCAGCACATCATAATAATCCATATTAAATATGCCATCATTACCATTTAAGTAACAAGGTACAAAGATTATCTTCACTTTAGAATTACTGTTGGCATTCATATTTCTTTCACGAATCATTGATACAACAGTATCTTGATCCATTTCATGTAACCAATGCGTTAAATAAGGATATTCTAAAGGTGCAATCTCTTTTTTATTCTGATGAGACAAACGGTATTGTAAATCTTGTCTAGGATCGCCTACCCAAGCAGGAACAAATATAAAAGCTAATATTTCTCTATCTACTTCTGGAGAATTAGCAAGTTTGTTTATTGAATCAACAAATACATCTAGTCCTTTATTCTTCACTTCATATCTACCACTTGTACCTATAATCATTACATCATCTGCAAGATTACAACCCAATACTTTTTGAGCAACAGTAATCATTTTCTTTCTAGCTTTGGTTGCAGCTGCAGTGAACTTAGCACCTTTAGGAACAAAGTCATTTTCAAAACCATTCTTTAGGATAACATCAGGCTTTCTTTCTAAAAGTTGTGTTGCTTCAACTGCAGTAATATCACTAACAGTTGTAAAACAATCAGCATGTTGAGCAGCCAATTTTTCAATGGAGTGTTTAGCTTCAACATTTAGTTCCGAAGCCATTTGATCACCAAAGTAACCTGGTAAGAAATCATATAATGGTTTATGATTACCTGCTATTGATCTTCCAACAGTAGTTGCATGGGTAGTAAATACAGACGCAATATCTGGTAGCGTTTTTTTAAGATACAATAGTCCCATACCAATCATCCACTCATGGGCGTGGTACACAACATTTTTATCTTGTAATTTATAAAAGTTATAGAAAGACTCTACAACTTTAGCAGAAGCATAGGCAAATAATTGAGATTCATCATAATCTCCGTAAGCGTGTAGAGAATCTACTTTAAAATCTTCCCACATTGCTGTATAGATAGCATCTCTTTGTGCGAAGTAAGGTTTAAAATCTACCAAAATAGCAATTGGTTTACCAGGAATCTGCCAATGACCAATGCGAATATGAAGTAATTCGTCAGCTTTAATACTTTTTTTCCAGTCAGCAAACAATTTAGCATCCTCTTTAAATAGTGGATTAGGATTTTCTTTGCCGAAATCTGGGCCTATGAATAGTAAGTTGTCGTTTAATTCAGTTTGTAGTGTTTTGGCGTGAGTTGATAAAACGGTGTATATCCCACCGACTTTATTACATACTTCCCAACTCACCTCAAATAAATAATCAAGAATAGGTTTCTCTTTTTTCATAGTGGCTCTATTAATAAAAAAATTAAGCAACAAAATAACTCATTTTTCTTATAATAACCTTGACTTTTCCTAAATATAAGTTTGGTAACTAAGATTTTAACCCTTAATTAAGGTAGCCACATAACATCATTTACACAGCATATAATATAAAAAACAAAGGCTAACATGCTTTAAACGCATATTAGCCTTTATTAATATAATAAAATAATTATTTTCTATTATGCAGCAATTGCACCACCAATTAAGAAAGCAGCAGCAAGAGCAACAATAGCATATAACTCTGGGAATACAGCTAAAATAAGTGTATTACCAAATACTTTGTGTCCTTGACCAATTGCAGCAATACCGTTAGCACAGATTTGTCCTTGACGGATAGCAGTAACTAGACCTAAAACACCTAAAGCAATACCAGCACCACATACTGCAGCAGCTTGGAAAGCTGTAATTTCTGGAGTCAATACATTAAAAATAGATTGGAACATGAAATAACCAGCAAAACCATAAAGACCTTGAGTACCTGGAAGAGCTGTTAAAACAAGAAAGTTACCAAAGGCACTACTATCTTTTTTAAGAGACCCGATAGCAGCATTACCTGCAATTGTTACGCCATAAGCACTACCAATACCTGACAATGATAGCATAATAGTGATGCCTAAATAGGCAATTAATAAATTACTTTCCATAATGATTCTAGTTTATTATAATTTGTTTTTTCTTAGTTTATTTTTTTAAAAGGATTGTATTCTTTACCTCCGCCTTCATAACCGGCATTTTTAAAGAATTCAACGAAAGTTAAACGCATAGGGTGCACCATCGCTCCCAACACATTCATAAAAATATTAATAGCATGACCAACTACAAATATTAAGACCATAACAATAGGACCTAAAATCGCATTGTCGGGACTCATTCCTGTAGCCAAACTATTAAATACACTTGCTAAAATACCCCCTGATAATCCGAGTGCAAAAAGACGCACATAAGATAAGATATCTCCTAACAAGCCAGTTACCATGTTATATGTATTCCAAAGACCTAATCCGAAGTTGACAAATACATTCTTCGTTGGATCATTGTAGAAAAAGATTGCTAATCCACATATACCACTAATGATGTAGTAAGTTGTACTACCTAGTGTTCCTAGTGCTGGGAAAGCCACCACTAAGATTGTGTATGCTAAAAAGACAATCCAACCAATTGTTCCAATTGCAAATTTAAAGCCAAATTGAATAGTTTCGTTCACAGCCTTAAGAATCATTCCAAATAAGATTTGGATCACCCCTAAAATCAAAGAGAGGTTAAACATTTTACTATTATCAAAGAATGCTAATCTCTTCAAATCTTGAACAAATTCCCATGGTAAATCATATAAAGATGCTCCAAAGAAACCACCAGTTAGTAATCCACAGAAAAATGTAGATACCCCTAATACTTGAATCAACGATAAAATTGGCTTCATTGTACTACTGATATTCTTTGCAAACACTCGGTACAGACTTGCTGCAACAAGCATAAATAATCCATACCCCGAATCTCCTAAACAAAGACCAAAAAAGATCATAAAGAAAGGAGCAAAGAATGGCGTTAAATCCAGCTCGTTATATTTAGGAAGCATGTATAATTTACAAATTGGCTCAAACCAAGAGAAAAATCCTTTATTGTTCAATTCAATAGGAACATTATCTTCTGGAGTCGGATTTGTAATTGTATAATATGCTTCACTCTTGTCTAACATAGCTGAGACACCTTTAGCATCCGCTGCAGGAATCCAACCTTGAAGAACCATCAATTTGTCATCTGCAGCTACTTCGGTGCTTAGAACAACTCTAGAGAACTCAATTGTTGATTGAATTTCTGATTGGTAGCGAAGTAAAGCTGCCATTTTGGAAGAAGCAAGCTCTCTCATTTCATTTTGAAGTGATTCGAACTCTCCGTTAGATGCATTAAATAGATCTTGTGCTTCTTTTAGTGACTCTTTGGGTAGTTTTACTAACTCCGCATTCATGTCAAAATTAGTCTTAGGAGCAGTCACTGTAACAAAGTACAATTTTGAACCTTCACTATTGACCTTAACTGCATTATAGTCTTCAACCCATTTATCATCAAAGTTACTTTCATTACAAATAAAGAAATTCATTTCTAAATTTGCTGCCGAAAGTTTCTCGATACAAGTTTTCTGATTAAAATCACCCCAAGGCAATAGAGTCTCAATTAGCTTACTATAATTAGCATTTTCATGCTTTAGTTCAGCCTGTCTAGCTTCGATAGCTTCTATTCTAGCTAAAACAGTTTTTCCCCCTTCATTATCTTGACTTGGAATATCTTTAGCATCAACTTCAAGACGTTCAAGGCGTTTTATCGCCTCATTCACCTGTTTAAATAAGAGAAGTTTTTCTTGTAGTTCAGGGCTATCAAGATTTCCACTTGTCAGCTCTTGAACATGGACTACTCCTGCATCACGAAGCGACTTCAAAAAGTCTTCGTATTCTTTATGATAGACCAAAAAGGTCATTTTCTTCATTTTCGTAATCATGCTTCAGTATCCTCCTTCCTTCTCTCTTTAATTGATTTCAGAATCTTCTGCGAAGATTTTGAAAGATTCTCTTCATCCTCCATAAATCGCTTAATTTTAAGCAAAGCGTCTTGGTAGCCTGGTATTTGAACTTTTTCAAATAAGTTTACCTTTTGGGTTGTTTTCTTACGAGCATACTCCAACAGATGTAGTTTCGCATTCACGAATTCTGCATCCACCGCAGTATGTGCTAATTTCTTCAACAGATAAATTCCGTCTAGATACCACTTGGGCGTATTAAAGAAACTGTAAGGTTTTAATTCAAATTCCACTTGTTCAAGCACTGGAATCCGCACCCCTGCAATTTTCTTAATCCCTAGTTTCACATCTTTAACAGAAATCAGCGACGCATCAAATTCTTTCCATAAAGCAAACATGGCTTCGTATTGCTGAATTTGCTTCTCCAACTGTCGTAGCAATTCCGTAGCATCTACTTTACAACGCTTCACCTCCATACGCAATGCACTCTCCTTACTTTTAATAATAGGAAGGGTACGCTGACGCATTTTTAAGCTCTTTTCAAGCTGTTGGTATGAAGTTTTATTGTATTGAAATTTTATAGCCATATTGAATAATTTAATAAAAATTATTTCTTATCGCCTTTCCAGAACTCATCTACAAGGTCTTGACGAATGTTTACTTCATCTTGACGGAAGTTTTCACCGAAAAGAGTCCAAGTTTCATCAAGCATTTGTGTAATGTCTAAATTGACATCAATAGCAAGTAGTTTTTCTGAATATTGATCGGCAAAAGAAATGGTACGTTCGTCATAATCTGTCAAATCGAAACCGTTTTCACGTTTTGTTTTCGCATTCGCAGCATCAGCATACAAACGAACAGCCGCATTCATCACTTGTGGGTGATCTTTACGAGTTTTTTTACCAATTACTAATTGTTTTAAACGAGATAAAGAACGGAATGGGTCAACAATAACCTTACCAATATCACTATCTCTACGTAAAAACAACTGACCTTCTGTAATATAACCTGTATTATCAGGAACAGCGTGTGTAATATCACCACCCGATAAAGTAGTAACCGCAATAATGGTAATTGAACCACCATCAGGGAATTGCACAGCCTTCTCGTACACTTTCGCTAAATCCGAATACAAAGATCCTGGCATTGAGTCTTTCGAAGGAATTTGATCCATACGATTCGACACAATTGCTAAAGCATCTGCATACGATGTCATATCTGTTAATAGTACCAATACACGTTCATTCTTTTCAACAGCAAAATATTCTGCTGATGTCAAAGCCATATCTGGAATCAATAAACGTTCTACCGGTGGATTCTCTGTAGTATTCATAAAACAAACAATACGATCTAACGCACCAGCATTCGAGAACACGTTCTTGAAATACAAGTAGTCATCGTTTGTCATCCCCATTCCACCAAGAATAATTTTATCCGTTTTAGCACGAAGTGCTACGTTTGCCATTACTTGGTTAAAAGGTTGGTCAGGATCGGCAAAGAAAGGAATCTTTTGTCCAGAAACCAGTGTATTATTCAAGTCAATACCAGCAATACCTGTTGCAATCAACTCTGAAGGTTGTTTACGACGTACTGGGTTAACTGAAGGACCACCAATTTCAACTTCTGTACCCTCAACTGCAGGACCACCATCAATAGGTTCTCCATAAGCATCGAAGAAACGACCAGCCAATTGCTCACTTACTTTAATCGTAGGAGCCTTACCTAAGAACACCACTTCCGCATTATTTGGAATACCTTCTGTACCTTCAAAAATTTGCAGTGTAACAATATCACCAATGATTTTTACAACCTGCGCCAATTTTCCATTTACAGTGGCCAATTCATCAAAACCTACACCAGTAGCTTTTAACGAACAAGTAGCCTTGGTAATTTGGGTAATCTTAGTATATATTTTTTGAAAAGCTTTTGTTGCCATCTTAATTTTATATTTACTATTTTGCTACTTTATGTTCAGCAACTAAGTCGCGAACTCTCTTTACATGTTTGTCATACTCAGCAGATTTAAACTCAGCATAATTCATTTGTTTACAAGCATTAATCAAGCCCTTGAAATAATCCATTACATCCGTAAAGGTATCAAAGTCAAATTCTGTATGACAAATATCAATAACCAAGTCTAAAATAACTTCCTGTCTTTCAAGAGGTGTAACTGCATCAATCTCATCAAATGCATCTTGCTGTAGAATCACAAAGTCAATTAACTCCGATTTCCAGAAAATCACGTGATATTCAGCGGGTACACCATCATCTCCAAGAATATTAATTTGCTCAGAAATTTCTTTACCACGTTGAAGACGAGTTTTCAGCTCATTCACCTTACCAATCCAAGCATCATTTATTTTAGTAGCAATATGCTCTTCAAACTCTGGATACTCAATATACTTAGAATAAGAATCGATAGGGTTCACAGCTGGATAACGCTTACGGTCTGCACGATCTTGTTCAAGTGCGTAGAAACAACGTGCCACTTTTTTCGTATTCTCTGTTACTGGCTCCTTTAAGTTACCACCAGCAGGAGATACAGTACCAATAAACGTAATAGAACCAGTGTTTCCATTGTGCAATTCTACATAACCGGCACGACCATAGAAGTTCGAAATAATAGCAGAAATATCCATTGGGAACGCATCAGGACCAGGTAATTCCTCCATACGGTTCGACATTTCACGAAGAGCTTGTGCCCAACGAGAAGTTGAATCGGCCATAAGAAGCACCTTTAACCCCATTGCTCTATAAAATTCAGCAATAGTCATTGCCGTATAAACAGAAGCTTCACGAGCAGCAACCGGCATGTTCGATGTGTTCGCAATAATAATAGTACGCTCCATCAATTTACGACCAGTATGTGGATCAACAAGTTCAGGGAACTCCGTAAAGATTTCCACAACCTCATTGGCACGTTCACCACAAGCAGCAATAATTACAATATCCGCTTCCGCTTGCTTAGAAATAGCATGCTGAAGAACGGTTTTGCCCGTACCAAACGGACCAGGAATAAATCCCGTACCACCTTCAACAATTGGATTAAGTGTGTCAATTACACGAACACCAGTTTCAAGAATTTTAAATGGTCTTGGTTTAAAATTATAATTAACCATCGGCATTTTTACAGGCCAACGTTGAATCATAGTTACATTTACATCTTCACCATTTTCATCAGTAAGAACAGCAACTACATCTTCAATTTTGTAATTACCTGCTGATACGATAGATTTAACAGTGTAGTGAGACTTCGTGTTAAACGGAGCCATGATTTTAAGTTTTTGGAAGTTTTCTTCAACTTCACCCAACCAGTCAGCAGAAATTACTTTATCACCAACTTTTGCAAGTGGTTTAAATTCCCACTCTTTTTCTTTATCTAGCGGATAGGTGTATTGACCTCTTTTTAAGAACACACCATCCATCTTATCAAGGTCGTTCTGTAACCCATCATAGTTTCTAGATAGCATACCCGGGCCTAACAACACCTCTAACATATGACCAGTAAATTCGGCAGGAGAACCCATTTTCAATCCACGTGTACTTTCAAACACCTGAACATATGCGTTGTCTCCATCAACTTTAATTACTTCGGCCATTAATCTGTCACCACCAGTGGTAATATAGCAGATCTCATTTTGAGCCACAGGACCATCCACAACGATAGTCACCATGTTTGCTATAACCCCATTAACAGTTCCTTTTGTCGCCATATATTTTATTATTTATTTTATCTAAATTCTTCTGGAATTTGAACCTGATTCTTAAGCGAGTCAATAATCTCTCGGAAGTAACGATTTCCCTCATCACTATCCAATTGTAACCAACGCTCAATGATATCAATTTGAAGCAAGAAGACATACACCCTCTCGATTGTGAAATAATCAAAAAATGTTTGATCTTCCATCCATGACCATCTCAAGTCATCCATTTTCTTCTCTTTCAGCAAAAGATTTTCTTCGTCTGATATTCTCATAACAGCAGATAGATAATCTAATACTGTTGACAAACCAAAATCACGAGCACTAGACTGACGTATTTGATTTGCAATAGCATCTGTTCCAATAATTTGATCTTGATACTCAACCTGGTATTTACGACCATTCAAAGCAATTAAAATATTATTAATAGTTGCATTGAACATAAACCAGCTAGAAACAAACTTGTTTTTACTCTGGGTTGCATAGTCATAATAAAGACCTGTTAGTACATTTTCAATTAAAGAAACCTCTGCATATTCGTCTGAGAAGAATTTCTCAACGAAAGTGACCATGTATAAAGGAAATCCTTTCGGTTTATCCTCTCCTAATCTTACTGTATCTATTAAATTCAAAAGACTCTCCCCAGTATATACCCCTTCTTTATCAACCACAGCATTTTTATCTGCTAGAAGCTTCAATAAATTCTGGTTATCATATTGCAAATAGAAAAGGTCGACTAATTGACGATCTTTTTTTGACAATTCTGGATAGAGTTCTTCACGAAAACTAGAAACCGTAAAATTTAGTTTGTTGTCCTCAAGAGCAAGTTCTGGTAAACCAGCAATTAAGTAATAGTATTTACTCATAATTACTCCTTAATATATTTAGTGATTATTTATTGGCACCAAATAACATTTCTATTAATTGAGGACGCAAGAATGCCTTAAAGTAGTTGATAAACTCATCGTCACCAAAAGTTAGTTTGTAAGAACCATCTTTAGGAGACACTGCAAAATGAGTTTTAATACCATTAACTTCCTCTATTGTTACACTTTTATCTAATAGCTCCTTCGCATTAGCAGCAAAATAAGTTTTTAATGCTGTTGCATCTTTTGTGGAGATAACAATATCTTCATTCGATGCCCAATGTTTAGCTAATTCTAAGATAAACTGATTTAAGAAAGTCTGGTCAGACGTAGCTTTAGAAACTGTAGCAGACACTGTTTGATTAACCAAGATGTCTGTAACCTCTGTCTTCAAAGCATTGATAGACTGATTAGCGAATAGCTTGAGTTCAGACTTCGTGTTATCAGTTAGCTCATCTGCCTTAGCTTTCGCTTTAGCAATTATTGTTTCAGACTCTTTATTAGCCTTCGCAATAATTTCAGCAGCTTTTTTATTTGCCTCGTCTAGCAAACCTTGAGCCTGGACGTTACCTTTTTCAACGCCCTCACGATAAATTTTATCTGCTAACTCTTGAATTTTGTTTTCCATTTGTAGAGACTATATAATTATAATGAATAATATTTCTTTACTTCCCCAAATTTAATAAAATTAAACACTTCACAAAGCTTTAATTCCTTAAAAAACGAGAATATTGCATTATATATGCAACTTTTCGTCAATTTTATATAATGTATACCAACTTATAGATGGGATCATTATTTGTAATAAAAAATGATTATACAAATAACTCAAAATTATTGAGTAATATCTATTTTTTAATTGATTTTATTTCAACAACTAAGAGATTAATATAACATTACTCACATGAAAAAAATTACACTAAAATAGTCGTAAAATTATTGAGCAAACGTATTTAGTTAATAGTGACTATATTTCATATGAACTAAAATACTTAGCAACAATATGGTAGATATTAAGATATTGATAGATTAAGAATATAACAGTAAGGCTGAAAAATATGATATTCGTCTTACTTAGGAATTAGATTAAAAAAAGATGCTAGATTACAAAAATGTGTAATCAAATATAGAATCATTAAGCCATTTCTAAAATTGAGCTTTAACAACCAAATTGAAATCTACAAGAGGCTACTAATATGAATAGTAATTCAGGAAAGTTTGTTGTTCTAATTCAGAGTTTATCTAGGAACGATTCCCTTGAATTAGGAACAAAGAAAAGTCACAGGGAAACTACGATAAAAAGTGATAGATAGAATAAGACTAATCCTTGACTTATGCAATTTACCTACATGGAATATATCAAGCATACCTACCCCCTATTCACACGACAGATTGCAAATTACAAACAAATAGAATAAAAGTGCTAGGTATGAATGTAAGGACAGGGTATTCAAATAAAAAACGACTACCCTTTATAGTAATAAAGAAAAGTCATAAGGAAACTACGATAGAAAGTGATTGATAGAATAAGACTAATCCTTGACTTCTTCTAATTACCAGCATGGAATATAACAAGTATATCTCCTCCAGTGCACAAGACTGATTGCAAATTACAAACAAACAAAATGATAGTTCTAGCTATGAGTGTAAGGACGGGGTATTCAAATAATAAACGATTCCCTTGAATTAGGAAGAAAGAAAAGTCATAGGGAAACTACGATAGAAAGTGATTGATAGAATAAGACAAATCCTTGACTTCTTCTAATTACCTGCATGGAATATAACAAGTATATCTCCTCCAGTTCACAAGACTGATTGCAAATTACAAACAAATAGAATGATAGCTCTAGCTATGAATGTAAGGATCGGATATTCAAAT
>JASLDF010000120.1 GCA_030151635.1 Bacteroides sp.
TGGCTGAATATTTTGCGTGCGTAATATTAACACATACTTTCAAGTAAGTCATCATTAAATTCAGTAACATCAAAAAAGTCCATCAAGATAAATCTTAATGGACTTTTTTGTCGGGGTACCAGGATTCGAACCTGGGACCCCCTGCTCCCAAAGCAGGTGCGCTAACCGGGCTGCGCTACACCCCGAAAAATATATAATATTGTTTGTGTTTCTTGTCGAAAGCGTTGCAAAGGTACGTGTTTTTTTTAGACCTGCAAATTATTAGAGAGTTTTTTCTCTATTATTTTCATCCTTTACGTTATCCACAGCCATTACAATTACGTTTTCAAATCAAATTACCATGTACAACGATTTGATTTACTGATTTTAGCAAATCAAAACAAGCTAAGGTAAGCATGCTCAAAAATAATTTCAAATAATATATTATTTTTTATGACTTCAGGAGAAATATAATGTCAAACTGGAGAATGATAAAGAAACTTTGATCCATAATAATGAGTAAGAACCCCTACACATGTCTAATAATTATTTAAAATGACGGCTATTTTCTCATTTCATCAAAATGCACGTTTTCTTTCTCCCTAAGATGAACGTGTCATCATAGGGAGAAGCACCAGTCTTCTTAGGGAGAGAACTCATGCTTCATAGGGACAACTATAAATCCTTGTTTAAAACCTCAAAACCCACCATTCAAAAACTATTAAAAATTCTATTGTAGATTACATTTTAAGATAGAAATCACGTGTTAGATTAATGTATTCTTCACTATAAACATGACGTTCTAATTCAATGAGAAGTGTTTCTTGCTCAACTAAACCTTCTTGCATTACAAACATTAAAACCACTCGCTTAGGCTGCACATCAGGTTTTGTTTGTATAGCTACACGCTTTGAAAGATACAAACCTACCGATTGACATTTGTCACAGAAGTCAAGCTCAACATCAGTAGGAATTATTACTGCAAAGACTCCTTTAGGAGCAAGAAGCTTCCAACTCTTTCGAATTAACTCTTCAAAAGAGAGCGTATCGGTATGCCTAGCTTGAGAACGATTGGTTGTTGGAGATTTCAAAGAATCAACAAAGTAAGGAGGATTCGATACAATTAAATCATATAACTCTTCGGCTTGAAACAACGAATAATCAGACTCGACCACCTCTATTAAATGTGCCCAAGGCGACTCGTTTATATTTTCTTGAGCTTGCAAACAAGCCTCTTTATCCAGCTCTAAAGCCGTGACTCGCACCATTTCATTTTGAGCACGTTGAGCTAACATTAAAGCAATCAAGCCAGTTCCCGTCCCCACATCAAGTATTCTAGTTTTAGAATCTAGTGGAGCCATTGCACCAAGAAGTACGCCATCGGTACCTACTTTCATGGCACATTTGTCATGCCACACGGTAAACTGTTTAAATTTAAAATAAGGAGTTGCCATATTGTCGGTATCGAGTTAATTCCTTACAAAAATAGCTACTTTTATTAATATCCACTCCTAATTTAAACTTTTGGCATCTTATTTGTTATTTAAATAAGTCAAGGCTTCTTTTTATTATTAAAAAAGAATAGCTTAATTTTGTGGGCGTTTGCCCTATTAAATAAAGGACTAACCAAAACTTGCAAAAATATGAACAATATATATTTCAAAGAAATGGAAGAGACTAATAACAACTTCTCATTAATTGCCGACTTCGAAGGTAACGAAGAGCAAATGATGGATATTGAAGTGGATAACATTGTCCCCGTATTGCCATTGCGTAATATGGTCTTATTTCCAGGCGTTTTCTTACCCGTTGCCGTTGGCAGAGCATCGTCTCTAAAATTAGTGCACGATGCAGAAAAAAACCAGAAATACATCGCGGTAGTTTGCCAGAAAGAGGTTCAAACAGATTCGCCAAAATTTGAAGATCTGCATCCTACGGGCTGTATAGCCAAAGTTGTACGTACCATTGAAATGCCCGACCACACCGTTACCGCAATTTTGCAAGGTATGCGTCGCATTGAATTAGATACAATTACCGAGGAAACTCCATACCTTCAAGGAGAGGTTACCCTACTTGAAGAAACGTTAATGGAGAAAGACAATCAAGAGAATATGGCTTTGGTTGAATCTTGTAAAGAATTAACCGTTCGATATATCAAGACATCGGAAGACATTAATCCGGAGTCTGCTTTTGCAATCAAGAACATCAGTAATCACATGTTCTTGGTGAACTTCATCTGTACAAATTTACCCTTCACAGTTACCGAGAAAATTCATTTATTGAAAATAAACTCGCTTAAAGATAGAGCAAACCGTTTGCTTCAAATCTTGAACCGTGAAGTGCAGCTCGCTGAAATTAAAGCAGCTATTAAAATGCGTACTCGTGAAGACATTGATCAACAACAAAAAGAGTACTTCCTTCAACAGCAAATTAAAACCATTCAAAGTGAATTGGGTAGCAATGGTCAAGAAGAGGAAATAGAAGAGTTGCGTGCCAAAGGTGCTAAAATGAAATGGAGCGAAGATGTTGCGAAAATTTTCACCAAAGAGGTAGATAAATTGGAGCGTACACACGTTCAAGCACCAGATTATAGTATCCAATTGAATTACGTTCAAACCATGCTTAATCTTCCATGGGGCATCTTTACTAAAGATAACCACAATTTGGAATCGGCAGAACGTACTTTAAACAAAGACCACTATGGTTTAGATAAAGTAAAAGAACGTATCTTGGAACACTTGGCTGTGTTGAAACTGAAGAAAGACATGAAATCGCCTATCATCTGCCTATACGGCCCTCCTGGAGTTGGTAAAACTTCACTAGGTCGCTCTATTGCCGATGCCTTGAAGCGTAAATATATTCGTATGTCATTGGGTGGTATTCACGATGAATCGGAAATTCGTGGACACCGTCGTACTTACATTGGTGCGATGCCAGGACGTATTGTGAAGAGTTTAATTAAAGCGAAATCTTCAAATCCCGTGTTTATTCTTGATGAGATTGATAAACTAACTGCATCGCCACAAGGTGATCCATCTTCTGCGATGCTTGAAGTTTTAGATCCAGAACAAAACACAGCGTTCCACGACAATTACCTTGATGTAGATTACGACCTATCAAACGTAATGTTCATTGCTACGGCAAACAACATCAATGCGATTCCTGGACCATTATTAGACCGTATGGAGCTAATTAATGTGAGCGGCTATATTACAGAAGAGAAAGTAGAAATTGCTAAGCGTCACTTATTGCCAAAGGCACTTGAAGCTAATGGTCTAAATAAAGGTGATGTGAAAATGTCGAAGAAAACTTTCGAGGCAATTATCGAAGATTATACGCGTGAAAGTGGTGTTCGTGGTGCTGAAAAGGTAATCAATAAGATTTTACGTAAATTGGCTCGCAAGTTTGCAGTTGACAACGAAATTATTCCTGTTGATGTGAAACCTGCCGACCTAAAGGATCTACTAGGTGCAGCCTACTTCTCTAGAGATGCATACCAAGGAAATGAGTATGCAGGTGTGGTTACTGGTCTTGCATGGACAGCTGTGGGTGGTGAAATTTTATTCATCGAAACTAGCTTAAGCCCTGGTAAAGGAGGCAAATTAACCCTTACTGGTAACTTAGGTGATGTGATGAAAGAATCGGCAATGCTGGCACTTGAGTACATTAAGTCGCATGCTCAAAAACTGAACATCAAACAAGCCATCTTCGACAATTGGAACATTCACGTTCACGTGCCAGAAGGAGCTATCCCTAAGGATGGACCATCTGCAGGTGTAACCATGGCAACTGCTATTGCATCAGCCTTAACACAACGTAAAGTGAAAGCAAACCTTGCTATGACCGGCGAAATTACATTGCGTGGTCGAGTGCTACCTGTTGGTGGTATCAAGGAGAAAATATTGGCAGCTAAACGTGCTGGTATCAAAGAAATTATCCTTTGCAAAGAGAATAAAAAAGATATTGAAGAAATTCAAGAGATCTACCTAAAAGGGTTAACATTCCACTATGTGGGCGATATCCAAGAGGTGCTAGCTATTGCTTTGACTGATGAAAAAGTGAAAGATGCACTTGATTTAGAGGCTATAATTGAAGAAAATAACAAAGAGAAAAAATAACGAATGACTTTTGATTTACAATACACCGACTCCAAAACGAATGCTCGTGCAGGATTAATTACAACCGACCACGGACAAATTCAAACGCCTATTTTCATGCCTGTGGGCACAATAGGCAGTGTCAAAGGTGTGCAAGCTACCGATCTAAAAGAAGACATTAAAGCCCAAATTATTTTGGGAAATACGTACCACTTATACCTCCGCCCAGGTATTGAGGTATTGGAACGTGCGGGTGGTTTACACAAGTTTAACAGCTTTGACAGACCCATGCTTACTGATAGTGGTGGTTTCCAGGTATTCTCGCTTGCTGGCATTCGTAAGTTGAGCGAAGAAGGTGCAGAGTTCCGTTCTCACATTGATGGTAGCAAACATATCTTTACACCAGAAAGAGTAATGGATATTGAAAGATCAATTGGTGCAGATATCATGATGGCATTCGACGAGTGTCCTCCTGGCACTGCAACCTACGAATATGCGAAAAACTCAATGGGACTAACTCATCGTTGGTTGGATCGTTGCATTAAACGTTTCAATGAAACAGAACCAAAGTACGGGTATAACCAATCGCTATTCCCTATTGTGCAAGGCTGTGTTTACCCAGACCTACGTAAACAATCGGCAGAATACATTGCTTCAAAAGGGGCCGATGGAAATGCAATTGGAGGATTGGCCGTTGGCGAACCTGTTGAGAAAATGTATGAAATGATTGAGCTAGTCAATGGCATTCTTCCAAAAGACAAACCTCGTTATTTGATGGGAGTTGGTACGCCAATCAATATTCTTGAAGGAATTGAGCGTGGTGTTGACATGTTTGACTGTGTTATGCCTACTCGTAACGGAAGAAATGGTATGCTATTTACAAAAGATGGTATGATAAACATGAAAAACAAAAAGTGGGAGTTTGATTTCTCACCGATTGAAGTAAATGGTGCATCTTTTGTTGACACTTTATATACAAAAGCTTACCTTCGCCATCTATTCCATGCAAAAGAGCTATTGGCAATGCAAATTGCATCCATACATAACTTAGCATTCTATTTATGGCTTGTTGGTGAAGCTCGTGAACACATCATCGCAGGTGACTTTTCTACATGGAAGACAATGATGGTTAAACGACTTTCAACAAGACTTTAAGAAGAATAAGCTCATATGAGAAAAATTATATCACACATAGACTGGTATATAATTAAGAAGTTTTTAGGCACCTACTTCTTTGCAATTGCCTTGGTAATTTCAATTGCAGTGGTGTTTGATTATACCGAAAAAATGGACCGTTTCATGAGCAACAATGCTCCATGGGACGCCATTATTTTCGACTACTACCTCAATTTCATCCCCTACTTTGCCAATTTATTTAGCGCGTTATTCGTGTTTATTGCGGTGATTTTCTTCACTTCCAAATTGGCCGAGAACTCCGAAATTATAGCGATGCTCTCTACCGGAATGAGTTTTCAACGGCTCATGAAGCCCTATATGATTTCCGCAGGTATTATTGCCGCATCAACTTTCTTATTGGGAGGTTATATAATTCCGAAAGGAAGTGCAGCACGATTAGAATTTGAGAATCAGTATTATAAGAAGCGAAAACAATCAACAGCCCGAAATATACAACTACAAATTTCTGAAGGAGTCATTGTTTACATTGACCGATATTCTGACTATAACAAGACTGGGTATCGTTTTATGATGGATAAATTTGAAGGCAAGAAGCTTGTATCTCACCTTACTGCACGCAGTATTGAGTACGATACAACTGCTGTTAATATGTGGACCATTCGTGATTATAACGTTCGAGAATTTGAGGGACTGCATGAAAAAATTTATAAAGGCGAAAAGATTGACACACTCCTAACAATGGAGCCATCTGATTTTTTGTCTTTTAAAAACAAACAGGAAATGATGACAAATCCCGAATTGCGTCAATATATTGAGAAGCAAAAAAGACGAGGATTTGCCAATATCAAGGAGTTTGAAATTGAGTATCACAAGCGAATTGCAATGTCATTTGCAGCCTTTATTCTAACTATTATTGGCGCTTCTTTATCTTCTAGAAAGACCAAAGGAGGAATGGGACTACACTTGGGAATTGGGTTGGCTTTGAGTTTCTCTTATATTCTATTCCAAACCATTGCAGGAACTTTTGCCATTTCGGGCGGTGCATCTCCTATGGTGGCCATGTGGTTGCCTAACATTTTGTATCTATTCATTGCCCTATACCTTTACAAGAAGGCACCAAGATAAAGGATAGAAAGAGAGTCATTTTGATGCTTTACTTGTTCCATATCTGTATTTGTCTTAAATTTGTCCCAATTTGTGGCTATCACAAAGCGTAATATTATTTAACTAAATCAGGTAATCATGGCTGGTTATATATCAGACGACAAAAAGAAAGTGACAACACATCGCTTGGCTCAAATGAAGCAAGAAGGCGAAAAGATTTCAATGCTAACATCATATGACTATACTATGGCACAGATTGTAGACCGTGCAGGTATGGACATCATCCTTGTTGGAGATTCAGCATCGAACGTAATGGCAGGAAATGCAACTACACTACCTATTACTCTTGATGAAATGATTTATCACGGTAAATGCGTAACTAAAGCTGCTCAACGTGCATTTGTTGTAGTTGATATGCCTTTTGGTTCATATCAAGGAAATGCACAAATTGGTCTGGCATCGGCCATTCGAATCATGAAAGAAACGAATGCAGACGGTGTAAAGCTAGAAGGTGGCGAAGAGATTATTGATACAATTCGTTGTATCTTAACTGCTGGTATTCCGATTATGGGACATTTGGGGCTTATGCCACAATCCATTAACAAATATGGTAACTACGGAGTAAGAGCAAAAGATGGTGCAGAAGCTGATCAACTTATCAAAGATGCAAAATTGCTCGAAGAAGCAGGCTGTTTTGCTTTAGTTCTTGAAAAGATTCCTGCTGAATTAGCTGCACGTGTTGCGAGCGAAATATCTATCCCAGTTATCGGTATTGGTGCTGGTGGCAAAGTAGACGGTCAAGTTCTAGTAGCTCAAGATATGCTGGGTATGAATAATGGTTTTAGACCTAAGTTTTTACGACGTTATGCAGATCTTGAATCGGTTATGACCAATGCTCTTCAACAATACATTACAGATGTAAAATCGAACGATTTCCCTAACGAGAGCGAGCAATATTAAAAGTTTGTTCTCAATAGAAAATAGTACAGAAAGTGTGAAGCAATGCCCGTGCAGAGCTTCACACTTTTTTTATAGGTAATTTCCACCTACTCCTGCTTTTTTAAATAATAGTGAAATATAGAATAATGTAACTCTAGATTCATCTGTGTTCATTACTTAGGATGCACGCAATACAACATACTATTTTGTAATAAAAGTGTAAAAGTATGAAGTCCGATTTGGCTATCGAATCCATCTGTAGTAGCAAGGGTGAATAAATAACTATGTTAAAAGCGGAATAAATGCTATATTTGCACGATTGAACAAAGCAATTATACACTCCTATGCATTTCACAAGGAAAAAATTGATTGCATTGATTAGGTAAAGAAGCCAACAATTCATTGGCAATGTGTGTTATCTAACCAATAACTAATTCATTAAGTTTAAGTTAAGTACAGTCTGTCGTTACCGTTGATGATTAAACTGGTAGGCACGACTAATAAAATCTATAGATAGCAAAGCTAATTATACGTTATATGGGTTATAGTCTTATTACTCCAAACTTTGTCAAGGTTTGTTTATCAAACCTTTTTTTATTCATCTCGCTCTATTTGGTTCTGCCAATCATCCCCTTCGCTCTTGAGGCTAGTGGGGTCATTGCCATTCCCAATTGGAGTATCTTAGTCTACTTCCTTGGAGGTTTAGTCTTAGGAGGGCCATTCCACAATTATTTCATTGAAAGTTATAGTCGCAAGAAGGTTTGCACAATAAGTTATTTAGGACTTATCCTACCTATGCTACTATATATACCAAATCTGCATCCTCTGTTTTATGTTGTTGCAGCATTAATTCAAGGTTTTTCTTTTGGTGTGGCTACGGCATCTAGCATTACGATTGCGATTGATGTTACAGACTCCTCAAAAAGGAATAAAGGCAACATCATTTATGCTTGGACTGGCCGACTTGGGATGATTCTTGCCATACCTTTAGGTATAATACTCTTCTTGCGTTTTGGATTTAATGTAGTTGCTTACACAGCAATTGCAAGTGGATTCTTAGGAATGATATTTGTGCGAATGACCCGAACACCATTCCGTGCTCCAATAGGTGCAACACCACTAAGTTTGGATCGTTTTATCTTGCCTAGCGGATGGAAATTAGTTACACTAATGATTACTTTTTCATTCATGTTGGGTAGCATTTTTCCCCTCTTTATGGATAATATAGAGCACCGTGCCTTCTATGTACACGAACACACACTTGAATTTATTATTCTTCCGTTTGTGGTATTCTTTACCTCTGCCCTACTTTCTAGACTAGAAATTGATGCCCTATTTAATCACAAAGTATTTGGTTTAATACTGCTGCGCATTCCACTACTGATAATCGCAGTTTACCTCTTCTTTAATTTCAGAGTAAACTTAGGAATTAGTATTTTACTAGCTCTTCTAGTTATTGGATTTTTACTGGCCTTTGTACGTGGACTATTTCACAAAAGAATCGTTGCCCACATTAACAAATGGCAGCTAACACCGATAATCCGTACAGAGATTACATCTCCAATTCTAAGTGGAATCATTTGTATACTACTGGCTATATCGTTCCAACAAGCTGAAGTTATAAGCAATGATTACACAGCCTATCGAGTGGTTTATCAACTACTATTCTTTGGCTTAGCGCGAGTATCGTCACCCATTTTAATGCTCCTGATTGTAACATCACGACATTGCGAAAGAAGCACAGCCAATACTTCTCATATATTAGCATGGGAAATGGGACTTGCTGCTGGATGTGCAACTACACTAGCATTTCAACTCAATGAACGAGCCATCATTACTCACAGCTTTTACTTAATGGCGTTTGCATTATTTCTTTACTCTTTAATCTATTTAGATTTAAGAAATAAGATGAAACGGCATATAAAAGCTATGAAAAATCAAGAATAAAGCTACTGTAAGTAACGAAAAAGGGGCGATAGTTTATTACTATCGCCCCTTCTATATATTTTCACTAAGTATTAAATATCAAAACTTGGTAACTTTAAACCTATCTCCTCAAGATAAAAATTAAAATTCTCCAGCTTAACTATCTCACCAGTCTTAGCAAGCTTAAACTCACCATTAAAAGCCCCACCAATTATTAGTTTCTTAGCCTGACCAAAATGACTTTGGAACTTATTAACCGTTACTGAAACCCTCTGGAACATATTGTCGGACACTATATTTTCTACAAACTCATCAGTGGCATCATACTTGAAATCTACTATATATGCTCTGGCATTATTAACACCTATATGAGCCTCGTCAATGATAAGCTTAATAGCAAGCCCTTCTGCTGATTTACGCAATGGGAAGTATAACTCGACGCTTTCATTTCCATTCGTAGATATTGATTTAGCTTTAAACACATAAGAAGCATGTTTATCTTTAGTAGAAATCTTCAGATTTTTACCATTGACCAAGCCACTAACATGAGCATTAAAAAGCTCTTGACTCTCATTTTTATCAGAAGAGCATGCACCTACAAATAATGTAAGTACCACTAGAAATAAGGACTTATACAAATTCATTTCCTGTTTATTTTTAATAATATAAACAATATAAAACTAGTCTATAAGACAAACAAATATATCCTTAATAAATGTTAATAAAAAAAGCCACTAAACACTGAAATCCATCAGGGTTAGTGGCTATGACTTTCTATTGTATTAAGGTTTTAGTCTCAATATTAATAACATAAAGTAGATTAACACCTAATGCAGAGGTCACACATCTACTTCTAAAATATATCTATTTATCACAGGTCACTTAGGACCTTTCAAATTCAGTTAAATCTAATCAATTAATAAGTGCCATCATGCACCTTCTTCAATATATCTACAATCATACAAAATATTATCTATCAACGAACATCTATCAATTCAAATTCTTATTTCATTCTGTTTTCAGTCTATCAAAAGGTTAAGTTTAATCTATATTTCTTGTAAGTAAGTAACTTATAAAATTTAAGTAAGTTAAAAAAAGAGTCATAGGTAATAGGTAAAAGGGAAAGACAAATTAATTTTTAGAATTCAAACAACTTCAGTCTGCTTTATGCAGTTTATATAGATCTGGTAACATTAAAAACCAATTCCAATACAACAACTAAATTGCCTTACCCTTTACAAACATACAAACTATTTAAAAGTACAAATTTCATCTCGGGTTGGGATTGAAGATTGTGCCCCCATACGTGTTACAGCAATTGCAGCAGCTTTAGAAGCGAATACAACCGCTTCAATCAGCGTCATTCCTTCGGTTAAACCTACACACAAAGCCCCGTTAAAGGTATCTCCAGCAGCAGTAGTGTCAATTGCTTCCACTTTAAAAGCTTCAACAAGAGTAAATTCACCATTTTCACAAACTAATGAACCTATTGACCCTAATGTGATAATCACATTCTGAACTCCTTTTCGAATAATTTCCATCGCAGCCTCTTTTGCTGTCTCAATATCCAAAATTTTAATTCCCGTCAACAATTCTGCTTCTCCCCTATTTGGAGTAATTATATATAATTTTTCGAGTAAATCACATGAAATATATTGCGCAGGAGCCGGATTTAAAACAATCTTCACCCCACTTGTATGAGCAATGTTAGCAGCAGCCTCCACGGCTTGCATTGGAATTTCCAATTGCATCAATAAATAATTGCTACTTTCGATCTCTTTGGTGGCCATTTCTATATCGTCAACACTAAGCTTTGCATTTGCTCCTGCAGCTACAACAATACTGTTTTCGCCGTGTTCGTCGACTGTAATTAAAGCAACACCAGAGGGATTTTCCTCATCGGTACATACGTACTTCACATTAATTCCTTCGTTTTCAAATATCACTTTTGATTCTTGACCAAACATATCGTTTCCAATACGAGCTACAAACGTCGTAGGTATTCCTAAACGAGCAATTGCGACTGCTTGATTTGCACCTTTACCACCAGCATTCATTAAAAAAGAATCTCCAACAATAGTTTCACCTGGCAGAGGCAGTCTTCCCGACTTTACCACCATATCTGTATTACTACTTCCAACCACTGTTACCTTTTTCATATCATCTGATGTTTCGGTATTCAAGTATCGTTCCTGAATCATGTTACAAACATATAACATTGTTCCGGCACAATTTTACCATAAAACGGCTGTTTTTAGAAATCCAAAATTAAATACTTTGTTTCATATCTATGATAAATACCTTATATATATAGGCGCAGTTCCAAATAATTTCTTATTTTTAGAAATTCAGACAACAATTAAATCAATATAAATATAGATGAATGCTTTAGATAAACTCGTTTTGCTGGTCCCATCGCTAACAAAATCCGAAAAAAGGGCTTTCACCTTGGCACAAAGCCATTCGGACTACTATTTGTTATATCAACTAATTTTAGAAAACCAAAATATAAGTTCCGATGACATTGAAAAGCTGTACAAAGATCAACGACCTGGATCAAACTCAAATGTAACAGCGTTGTATTTATACGACAAAATCATCGATACACTGTGTATACTAGACGATCGTAAGAATCTGTCTACTCAACTATTACGAAAAATTCAAGCCTCACGTATTCTTGCACTCAAGGCTTTTTATACAGATGCTTTGGAAGAAATTCGTGAAGTTCGTGACATGAGTAGCAAACACAAGTTTTATGAAATATTTCTAATGGCCTCGCAGGCTGAGCTTGATCTACTTTTGAAATTAGATTTCGTGGGTATGCGGGAAGAAGAGCTTGCTGAACGACATTTTGAAATGGAAGAAGCCATTAAAGCCATCCGTAAAAGCGAAGGTTTAGCTGCTTTATATGATATTTTAAAGTATCGTACGTATCATTATGATATCATGCGAAGTGAAGAGCAGAAAAATAAACTTAATGACTTATTAATGAGCGAACTTAGTATTAACTCATCAATTGGCGAAATGAATTTCGAAGCTTCTAAGTTTCATCAACTCTTTCAAGCTACTTACCTCATGGGGGTTCACGACTATACTTCTGCATTAAGAGCTTTGAAGGAATTAATCAACCTATTTAAAGAAAATCCGTATGTGTGGGAAAATAATCAATATTACTATATTGAAGCCATTGAAACAGCCCTGAAAGGCTTGAGATGTTCGAAACAGTATAGTGCTATTGAATATTTCTTATCGCAACTTGATGAAGTTGATAGTAAGAATAAAACCATAACTGCTTATACAAACCTCTTGAAACTCCAATATCGTGTCATTCCTTTAATTGATACTGGTGAATTTGAGGGTGCAGCAATTATTGTTCAAGACAATAAGAAACAAGCCCTGGTAGACCTACAAAACGTCCATCACAACAAACAAGCGGAGTTGTGGCTATACACTTCGGTTGTAGAGTTTGGTCAAAAAAGATTTGAACGTGTCAAAGAAATTCTATCTCCTCTTATTTTTCAAAGTAAGCATTACAGTATCTTACCGATAATGCGTACCATCCGCTTAATTCATTTAATGGCTATCTATGAGCTAGGACAAATTGACGATTATGACTTTGAATTAAAATCACTGAAAAGAAGTATCGGTAGTGATAAAAAAGGTTATAAAGCCGAACTGTTGGTTATAAAGTACTTGCAGCAGCCTAAACTCTATCAATCTAAAAACAATAACGACTGGAAGAAATGGGAGAAACCCATTCTACAAATTCGTTCCGATGTTTACGAAAGACAGCTATTAAAAATCTTTGATTTTACAAAATGGGTAGAAGCGAAAGCTAAAAATAAAAAATTTTTCATGGTTCTAAAGGAAGGTCATGAACCGACTCCCCAGTTAACGCCCGAAGAGTTGTAAGTTTTATCCCTAAATTAGGACCAATTTCGAACGCTTATTCGTTGAAATGTTTACTATTTTAACTGTTTACATATTTTAACGTAGTATAAAATTTTAAATATATGACACCAAATGCAATAGGGGATTTAGATGCTTTATTTATGGTTAAAATACTAATATACTATTCATTAAATAGACGCGTGCTTTGCAACACACTACTTCTTCAAATGTTAATAGAAAGGTGATGAATAAAATTGATTTAAAATTTCTTTTATCAACATTTGGTGGTTTAAAATTTTAGCGTACCTTTGCA
>JASLDF010000164.1 GCA_030151635.1 Bacteroides sp.
GAGTAAAGGTGTGTCTAAAGCTGTTTCAATAAATTGTAGAAACTCAATTAATTGACTAAGTTTGTGGGAATTCAAAAAATTTGATACCTATGAATTTTTCAATACGACGTTGGAAGCCTTCAGATTCATCAGTCTTGGTGAATTACTTGAACAATATACATATCTGGTCAAAACTAACTGACGACACTCCATTGCCTTTTACGGAGAGTGATGCGAAAGCATATATTCTTCCAGAAGATTCAAAGCTAGCACAGGTATATGCTGTTGAATGCGACGGTAATATTATTGGTGGCGTTAAATTTACATGTTGTAATTTGCCTAATAATATTGTTTACCGTATGAATTTCTGGATTGATCCTGAGTTTTGGGATTACGACGAGGTTGTAAAAGTCTTAAAAGATATGATTCGCTTTTGTTTCTTCCACCTTCCTGCAATTAAATTAATGGCGATGGTGATTGATAACGATGTGGAATATCAGAAAGCTTTAGTTGATGCAGGTTTTGTAAAAGAAGCACTATTAACCAAATCAATCTTGAAGAGTGGTAGTGTGGAAGATTTACATATCTTCTCGATTACAGAATAAGTTAGATTAAGTAGATATTTATATATAACTAGGACTAATTAGACTGGTTTATTAGGGTTGGTGTGCAATATCTACGCCAACTCCTTTCTGGTTTTTACGTTAGTTTCCTACATATAGCGCTTATTTTACAAATATTAAGTGTTATACTATTCAATATTGTATCTTTTTCCCTATTTTTGTGGCTCATAAAGATATATTCAAAACGAATGAAGATTAAGGATATTATTAATGCCCTTGAACGTTTCGCGCCTTTGCCCTTGCAAGATGGATTCGATAATTCCGGCTTGCAAATCGGACTAACTCAGGTGGAAGCTACAGGGGCTTTGTTGTGTTTAGACGTTACTGAAACTATAATCGATGAAGCTATTGCGAAAGGTTGTAATTTGGTAATTGCACATCATCCGCTTCTTTTTAAGGGATATAAATCGATTACAGGTAAAGATTATGTAGAACGTTGCATTCTCAAAGCAATTAAAAACGATATCGTAATCTACGCTGCCCATACCAATCTTGACAATTCTACTGGAGGTGTCAGCTTTAAAATCGCAGATAAACTGGGGTTGAAGCGTGCTCAAATTCTGTCTCCTAAAAATGAAGTCCTTTCTAAACTGGTAACTTTTGTGCCAACGGATCATGCCGATATTGTGCGTAATGCGCTGTCGAATGCTGGTTGTGGTCAAATAGGGAACTATGATTCTTGTACATTTAATGTGTCGGGAAACGGTACGTTTAGAGCGTTGGACAATGCAAATCCATTTTGTGGGGAAGTAGGTGAACTACATACAGAGCCTGAGGTTAGAATCGAAACTATTTTCCCTTCTTATTTAAAAGGTAAAGTGCTAGCTGCATTGTTGGCTGCACATCCTTATGAAGAAGTTGCTTTTGATGTGTATGCATTGGAGAATACATGGAAAGAAGTGGGAGCGGGTGTCATTGCAGAGCTAGATGCTCCTGTTGATGAACTAACCTTCCTGAAACAAATTAAGTCGACCTTTAATGTGGGCTGTGTAAAGCATAGTGCTATTAGAGGAAAACAAATTAAACGTGTTGCGATTTGTGGAGGATCTGGAGGTTTTCTACTGTCGCAAGCAATTGGTGCTGGTGCCGACCTTTTCTTGAGTGCGGAGATTAAATATCACGACTATTTTGGAAAAGACGACCAAATTCTAATTGCTGATATTGGTCACTATGAAAGTGAGCAATTTACAATCGAGTTGTTTAGTGAGCTGTTAACTGAAGCTTGCCCTGACTTGAAACACTACGTAACTGAAGTAAATACAAATCCAATAAATTATTTATAATTGACTATGGCTAAAGAAGTAAAAGAGTTGTCTGTTGAGGATAAACTAAAGGTATTATACGAACTTCAAACTATTTTGTCTAAAATTGACGAAATTAAAACACTTAGAGGTGAATTGCCTTTAGAGGTTCAAGATTTGGAAGACGAAATTCAAGGTCTTAAAACTCGTATTGAAAATTTTAATACTGGTATTGAGCACCTACACGAAGACATTGCTACAAAGAAAACTGAAATTGAAAATGCAAAAGCATTAATCGCTAAGTATACTGAGCAGCAAGAAAACGTGCGTAACAACCGTGAATATGACTTGTTAAGCAAAGAACTAGAATTTCAAAATCTAGAAATCCAATTGTACGAAAAACGAATCAAAGAGTTTACTGCTGATGAGCAAGAAAAACAAGAGGATTTGAAAGGTACAACTGAGGTATTGACTGGTCGTACAGACGACTTAAATGTCAAGAAAAACGAGTTGGATGAAATTATTGGTGAAACAAAGCAAGAAGAAGAAAAGCTTAGAGAAAAAGCTAAAAAACTTGAAGCTAAGGTGGAACTAAGATTACTTCAATCTTTCAAACGTATTCGTAAGAACACTCGTAATGGTCTTGCTGTTGTTTATGTAGAGCGTGATGCTTGTGGTGGTTGTTTCAACAAAATTCCACCTCAAAGACAATTAGATATTCGTTCTCGTAAGAAAATTATCGTTTGTGAGTACTGTGGTCGTATTATGATTGACCCAGAATTGGCAGGTATTAAAATGGAGGTTAAAGAAGAAGCTCCTAAAAAGAAAAAAGCAACTACAAGAAGAAAAAAAGAAGATTAATACTCTCCTTATTTCAATATCTAAAAGGCAGGTTTCGTAAGAAATCTGCCTTTTTTGTTAACTAGTTGTGGTTTGCTAATGTAATAATCCAACTATGTTTCTTAACATAGTGAAATAGGACGGTGTAGATCGATAAGAGCCACTGGGGTGATATTTATGTCTATATGCTGGGTCATTACATTACAAGTATCTAGTTTGATAAGTCTATTGTATTTTACTATTTAATTTAGAAAGTCTTTGATGATTTTTGACTGTTTGTATATTATTGCCAGACTTCTCGTATATAATTATTAATATTTACATTATCCTGACTTTAATATGTGAGATATATAGTTATATATGCTAGTTTGTGTTGATTCAAGTGGTTGATTATTATTTATTTGCGTGTTATTTATGTGAAGTATTAATTGTATAAAGACACGGAAAAGATGGATTTGAGCATTTTAATAGGTGGTGCACGTGTGAAATTGTAAATTAAAGTTTGTAAAATCTGTCAAAAGGGTAGATAAATCGGATAATACTACTTTTTGTATTAGTCTTGTAATGTTAATTCTGATTTTTATACTCTTTTTGTGCTGTATAACATATTTATTCGTCTAGAAGCCGGCTCGGTTTGCAAGGTTATCCTCGAATTTATATCTTGCAAGTGCATTTGAGAGGTAATCGAAAATAAACGTAAACCGTTTGGTTTCGAATACTACTTAAAAGCAATAAAAAGTGTTCTTTGCCTGTTTATTATGAATAGTAATCATAAGTATTTTAATTCGAAACGAAGAGTTTATTTTAAGATCTGAATAGAGGATATAACTAATAAAGTTTTATGAATTCCCTTTTTCTTTAGTATTCAATTTTTAAGGTTAATATTAATGAATATAATATTGTAATCTTTACAATTTAGTATTAATGATAATAGTAAAATATAATTATACGCTTTATATGCCTTTAAAAGAGGGTAGCTTAATCCAAGATCATTAAATAATCTAGAAGTTTAGATTTGTAATGATTAATTGTTACATAAATGTTACATCACAAATGGTCAATTTTTATGTTTAGGACATAAAACTTCAACAAACAGCTCCTAATCTGAAAAATAAAAAGTTTTTCTCTTTGGTTCTTGTTTCAATTAAAAAATATTCCTTATGTTTACAAAGTAATGCAGACAGAAATGCATTTAAAAATAGAAATAAGAAATTATAATATATATCTATCAATCAAATGAGTCCCAGTGGGGATTCCCTTTATTCGAAAATTTGCAATGTGGCGCGCGAGCGTAGTTATGTGACCAATTCGAAAAAGTATTATTTAAATAAGTAAGTAAGTTAAGTTTAATTTCATCTCTAGCTGTGAAGTTCGAGGAGTAATTTAAGTTAAAAAAAGAGATTCATACTTCGGTATGGTCTCTTTTTTTTATTTCCTCAAATTGATGTTTTGATTTTACAGATCAATCTCAAAAGTTGTGTTTACGCAAATAATTTCATTAATCTGTATCGAAAGAAATTGATATCTCTGACTCCTCGCAATTGAGCTCTGAATGCTTCTATTTTAGCGTTAAAAGATTCCGCAGCGCATTGGTGCTTCTATTTCAAAGTAGTTTAGTATTGTTCTATAGTTTAGCTGGATGGTATTGATTACAGAATTAAATTGTTTTAGACCTGTATTGTGAACTTCATTATACCAGTGTGCTAGTTTAGTGTATGCCACACCTTTAATTGGGATCATTCCCAAAGGCATGCTTGACTATTTTGATTTTACCGACTATTCCGATATGGGGGATTATTATATTCTCTCTTGAAGAGAAAAATAGTATACCAGAGGAGTATGCAAGTCTTCCATTAGTTTCCAAAGGATTCTATCCAGAGATAACAGTTACAGATTTTCCTGTTCGTGACCGCACTGTATATTTGAAAGTTAAACGCCGCAGATGGAAGGATAAGCAAACAGGTAAGACACACAGCAGAGACTGGCAATTAGTTGCAGACGGGACTAGGATAACAGCCGAGTTCGGTTCTTTTTTAAAAGAGTTATCTTGATAATCATGAAGTTAGTATAAAATCAGTAGCCGATTTCTGTCATATAAAGTCTAAGACACTTAATGATTACTACAAGGAGCATTTAAGTGGTTATCGCTCCTGCAATCAGCTCTTTCATGCCGATTAGTATATATGTATATTATAAAAATAGCGGCTTGAGTTTTTCCAAGCCACTATTTTAAATTGTATTTTATACGTTAAGTTTTATAAGTTAGGATTAATTTTCATCCAATCATCAATAGCAGGAATAACCTTTGATGTTATTAAACTATCGCGTAAATCGCAAAGGTGCTTATAACTTTGTTTCAATACCTCTTGCTCGGTCTTAGTACCTTGAACGTTTTTAAAATGAACTCCATTCTTATCTAATGATGTTTCCATTGCCATCATGATGTGGTTGAACTCTCCATTTGATACATATGTTCCAACTGGCCAGTCAAATATTTCTCCTCCCATTGCGGCGCGAATCATTTCTAATGAAAGATATGAAGGACTTTGAAATGACGATCTTCCCCTAAGCTCAATAATATTTTTACCCCCCTGAACAACTCTTATTTTAAGTGCTTCCCAGTCTTCGTTAGGTAGGCTAGTAGTACCTATTAATCCGTTTAGTGGTTTCCCATTAACCAATGCTGTTGATGAGAATACAGCCATTTGTTCTCCATGGCCTCCATATGTTCTACAGTTTTCAACTTTATCTGGATGGATTTTAAAGTATTTGGCGAGCTCATTTCTCAATCGCGTACTATCTAAAGCTGCTAGAGTTGATACTTGGCTAGGTTTTAGACCAGAGTAAAGCAGCGTTAGAAGACCTGTAATATCCGCTGGGTTAAAGATAACAACTACATGTTTTACATCAGGGCAAAATGTTTTTATGTCTTTTCCAAATTGAATGGCTATTTCCGCATTTCCTTTTAAAAGATCTTCGCGTGTCATTCCCTCTTTTCTAGCAGCACCTCCAGAAGAAATAATGTATTTACTATCTTTAAGAGCCTCTTTAATATCACTTGTATAGCTGAGGTTTATTCCTTTAAATCCGCATTGAAGTAATTCTTCTGCGACTCCTTCGAGACCTTTTTCATAAGGATCATAGAGGCAAATATTACTAGACAATCCCATTAAAATTGCAGACTGAGCCATGTTAGAACCAATCATACCCGCAGCACCAACGATCGTAAGTTTTTCTGATGTTAAATTCTTCATAATAACTAGTTATTTAATTGATTTAATGCAATATATGAAAAAATGTGCTAATAATGATATTATAAGAAATAGCAAAATACTTTATTGTTGATGTGTGTCAATTTTTTGTTTTTAAGAATCTGTCTATTGTTATGTATTGTGTCGTTTGTTTATTGTATAACAGTGTATTATAGGCTTATTCCTTTATAAAATAAAGTTATGGTTTATAATAATAAACGATTCTTGATGATGAATTTCTTTGATTTTATTAAAATAGGCTAATCCATCCTAAACAAATTTGTCTAGAATGGATTCTCCAAAATATATACTTTTCTATCTAAATAAAATATATACAGTCTATCTAATGTCTATCTTCTCTATCTTTTTGTTAGATTTCTTTATTGAAAACTAGTCCCAAATATATTTATGCGAAAGTGAATACTTTCCAGCTCCTGTAAATACTAGTGTTAATGC
>JASLDF010000191.1 GCA_030151635.1 Bacteroides sp.
ATTATTGAGCAGATACGGGTCTATCTTCAGCTTTAATACCGAAGTCTGAAGGAGTATTACCCATTGTGTAAACCAATTCGCCACCCGCTACAATCTCATCGAAAGTAATGAATGATTTAGTATGTGGTTTGCCATTCAAGGTTACACTTTGAATGTACATATTCTCTGCACTATTGTTCTTAGCTACAATTTTAAGTGTCTTTCCAGCACCTAAATCTACGATAGCTTCATCTACTAAGGGACTACCAAAAATGTAATCACCACCAGCAGGAGCAACTTGGTAGAATCCTAGAGAAGAAAGAATATACCATGCAGACATTTGACCACAATCTTCATTACCTGATAAACCAGCTGGTTGATCAAAGTATAAATCTGTCAATACTTCACGCACTCTTTCTGCTGTTTTCCATTGTTGTCCTACGAATGGATACATATAAAGGATGTGATGAGATGGTTCGTTACCTTGAACATATTGACCAATTAAGCCAGAGATGTCAGGAGAAGCATCTTCACCCATATCACCATCAAGCGTAAACAAGGTGTCTAGACGTTGAACAAAGATATCTTCGCCACCCAAAAGGTCAACTAAACCATTTACGTTTTGTGGAACTAACCACAGGTAGTGCCATGCATTACCTTCTGTATAATCATCTTCACGGTGCTTAGAGTGGTATGGATTAAAGTCTCCTTTTCTAAAGTTACCCTTAGAATCTTTACCTCTTAAGAAACCTACTGACTCATCGTAGTATTTAGTAAATGAGTTACTGCGATTCAAGAAGTACTCATAGTTTTTAGTATCACCTCTTTGTTTAGCAACTTGAGCTACAGCCCAATCTGCCAACGCATATTCTAGACCTTTAGCAACAGACTCATCTGTCAAGTCAAATGGGACATACCCATATTTCTTATAAGCATCAAGACCACGATCATCACTCAAGGCAGTATTAACCATCGCTTCATATGCCAAGTCTTTATCTTCAGTAATGTAACCTTTCAAGTATGCATCTGCAACCACAGCGATACCAGGGTTACCAACCATACAATCAGTTTCATTACCTACTAAATGCCATACTGGTAGTCTGCCTTGCTCTTTGTAGATATTAAGCATTGTATTGACCATGTCAGGCATCTTCTCTGGATGAATGATGTTCATCAAAGGATGAGCAGCACGGTAGGTATCCCAAAGAGAAAATGTAGTATAAGTATTATGTTTTTCATCAACATAATTTTTACCATCAGCACCTCTGTACTCGTTATTCACATCCGAGAATAATGAAGGAGCAATCATTGTATGGTAAAGAGCTGTATAGAATGTGCGAAGAACTTTATTGTCTTTTGATTCAATTACAACCTTATGTAATTTTTCATTCCACGCATTATGAGCATTTACTTTAGTTTGCTCGAAATCCCATCCTGAAAGTTCAGCATTCATATTCAATTTAGCATTCTCAATGCTAACAGGAGAAATAGCAACTTTCAATAAGATTTCTTCATTTTTAGAAGTTTCAAAAAGACCTTTAGCATAAACTAGTTTAGACTTAAGTTCTTTTCCTTCAACTAAAGTTTGATTATCATAGATTTCAAAACCATTAACTGGTTTTGAGAACTCAGCAGTAAAGTAGATTTTTTGATCATCTGCCCAACCTTTAGAATATCTATAACCAGAAACGACAGTTTCGCTCTCTTGAACAAGATAACCTTCAACTGTTGCATCCCAATTTAAGGCATCAGCTAAATTGATAACAATTGCAGCATCTTTCGCTTCGGGAAAAGTGTATTTATGAAAACCGACACGTTCTGTTGCTGTTAATTCAGCACGAACTTGGTATCTATCTAACAATACTGAATAATAACCAGGAGTTACAAATTCATTTTTACGATCGAATGTAGAGTACATACCTGACTCCATATTGCCTGCTTCGCCCTTTGCTAGTTTAGGATTACCCACTGTAGGCATTACAAAGATATCTAGCAAATCACCAATACCAGTCCCACTTAAGTGAGTGTGTGCAAATCCAAAGATAGTTGAATCGGTATAATGGTAACCAGAAACCCAGTCCCAACCTGTTGAAATATTAGTTGGTCCAAGTTGAACCATACCAAAAGGAACATTCGCACCTACAAATACGTGTCCATGGTCTCCAGAACCAATTAAAGGATCAACATACTGTGTTAAATCCGCCAATTTCTGATCGGAATTCTTCGAACCATCCGTACCACACGACGATAAGCCAGTAATTAAAAGGCCTGTCAGTACGAAGAAACGCAACATTTTGTTTAGAAATTTCATAATATAAATCAAAAAATTATAGTGTTGTTTTCGTTGATAAAAGATATCAAAATACCTTATTAACAAAGAAACGGTAAAATTGCTTTATATCAAATATAGAGAGAGTTTAATTAGCAAGAAAGTGATAAATTAAAGGTTAACATTTTTTGTAAACTTATAAAGTTTAAGACTTCTTTTTGAATATTTATAATGTTTACTTTGATGTCTCCTATAACTAAACTAATATTATAACACATAAACAGAATGAAAACGACAAAAAAAGAACAAATTGTATGGATTGATTTACTTAGAATTGTAGCCTGCTTTTTAGTAGTAGTTGCACACTCGTGCGATCCTTTTGTTGGTAAAACAAGTTCAAACTATCCTGAATTTGTATCAGGGGCCATTTTGGGTAGTCTTGTGCGCAACTGCGTGCCTTTATTTGTAATGATAACTGGCGTATTACTACTTCCTATCAAAGAAGATATGATAACTTTCTACAGCAAAAGAACCAAAAGAATTATTATTCCATTTGTGTTTTGGACCATTACAATACCTCTATTTTATTACCTATATTTTAAAATGGGGTTAGGCACACCAAATGTAAACATAGATCCAACTGGCTACACTAATGATGCACTAGTAAACAAACTCTATACATGGATTTTTAATTTCAATTACGATACAATTCCATTGTGGTATGTTTATATGCTAATTGGGTTATATCTATTTATTCCTATTTTCAGTTCTTGGATTAAAAATGCACAACAACAAGAGATTAAGCTGGTAATATTATTTTGGCTAGTAACGACTTGTTTGCCATATATTCAATTGGCTATTCCATTTTTAGGATACCAAGGAAATGGCGGAAATATGGGAGTATTAGGTGTTTGTGATTGGAATACATACGGAACATTCTACTATTTCTCTGGTTTTATAGGCTATTTATTATTAGGTTTTTATCTTGTGAAGTTCCCTCTAAAATGGAGTTTCTCTAAAACAATATTATATGCATCAATCTTGTTCCTAATTGGTTATTCAATTACACTATGGGGATTTCTATTCACACAAAAGAATTATCCAGAGAACTTTGCCAACCTTGAAATAATATGGTCATTCACTAGTATCAATGTTCTATTGATGACTTTCTCTATTTTCATAGTATTTCAGCGAATAAGGTTAAGCGCTTCGAAGCTATTAAGAACTATATCGAACTTAACTTTTGGAATATTTTTAAGTCACTTTTTCTTTGTACAAGTTGCCTATGACATCATTTATCCAACTATACAAATACACCCTATATTACAAATTATAATTACTGCTGTAGTGGCAACAATAACATCGGGCATACTAATCTGGCTTCTGTCTTTGAACAAATTCACAAAGAGATTTATCATGTAAAGTGATATGTTTTATAAAGAGTGGTTATTATTTCAATGAATAATCACTCTTTATATAAGCCATTTTTTATACTTTGCCGAGGAAAATTAAAAACATCGAATATGCTTAAAAAGAAGATCGAAAACACCCCCTACAAAGCTTTTGTTGTTGATAGCTTAACAAACCCTAGAACTAATCAAAAAGAATCATTACAAGTAACTCTATACAAACAGGAAATTAAACTAGGGAGCATTTCTGGCATACAAGATGATCCGATAGTTGTATTTAGGACGTTGGAGAAGAACGAAATTATTCCGAAGAAAGAGTGGAGTAAGGAGATGCATAATTTTGCACAACAATTAATTGTGCTTTACCCAATTCCAGACTTAGATACTAGAAAATACAAATCAGCTAAAATATCTCCAGAAGTTGTTAAATGGGGACTTGCATCTTTAGTGCTACTTATTATTATCTTTATTATTTACCGTAAGATAACATTATCCATGTAAGAACTAGCTTTTAAATAGATGATAGCTTTGCAATCATATCATTTCCTAATTTTTCTTTAGTTGCTATGTGTTGCATTATGGTTTTCACAAAATCATTCTCTTCAAATACACCACGCACTTCTTCAAAGTCAATTTGCTGTGTATATCGATTTCCGTCCAATCCGAAGCTAATGCGCGAAGACAAAGAAAATTCTTTTTTTGCATCTTCATAGATTAAGTTATCTAGCTGAATGACTGCTTGTTTCCATCTTTGTATAATTGATATTAAATCATCAATCGTAACATCTTCAATTGATACCTTGAAGTATTTTTCAATTTTATCTAAGGCCCATGACCATTCATACGAATAGTAGTTATCATGCATTTTCTTAAATAAAGATTGTATTTCAAATGTTGTAGCTACCACCCCACTTTCAATGTTGCGCATCAAATGACTGACCTCTGTTTTAGGGACAATTAAACCTGCCAAATCTCTCCAATCACCCAATCCTATTTCGGCATCCGGTAATAAACACTTCTTAATGTCCACTAATGATTGAAAATTACATTTCGATAGCCTAGAGATAATGGAATTTCCAAGAAACTTAACGATTGCTAAATCGTAGAATTTCAAGCCCTTATTTAACGATGAAGATTTAATAATACAACCCTGATAGGAATATGTAGAAGATGTTTCACCACTAGTCAATTTTAATTGATTCAAAATTTCAACTCCTTTAAACATTTTTTGAATGGTATAAGGACTTAACAAGTTGAAATTTAAATAATCCAAATAATTAAAATCTTTGCGATTATCACGCCTAGGAAACTTTTGAGCGTCACGAATAGTACCAACACTACGTAAATTAACACCTGGCATCAATAAAGTTTGATCATTATTTTCAATTAAGTATGAAAATGGCAAATTAGAAGTATCCGAATTATTGGTATGTCGGCCCATTATAAGAGAAAAAGCACCTATACGAGCTGGCCATAAAATATATGAATTACTTGTTGTTTTTCCTCCCCTCTCAACTATGCCTTGGTGGATAGCTCCTAATTTATACATATGATTACTCTGATTTGAGCCTGAACCAGCGTTCATAAAAGAAAACATTCCAGCAATCAACAATGTAGATTTGTGGTGTGTAACAGTATAGGGTCCTGCAAATATAGAAGCAGCCTCACCATTTTCACCTTGACAGTTGCTAAAAAACAAAGAATCTGTAGCAGAATAGGTATGACCTAGCTTACAAGCCTGACCAATAAAACATCGTTTTAGCATGACACCATCAGTAATTCTAGTACCAGATGATATTATAAAATCATTTGCAATAACACTATAACCAACGTGAACAGGTGCTTCGTGATTACTATTGATACTGCCATTTTCTAACAACCTAGTACCTTCAATGACGGTATAATCCCCTATACGTACATTTTTAATAGACCCTGCATTAATAATTTTACACCCAACTCCAATTGTTCCTTGAGAAGA